>JBKHVJ010000273.1:0-8988 GCA_046570145.1 Alphaproteobacteria bacterium | reverse complement strand
CGCGGGGCCATCGTGCCGGGAGCGGCGATATGCCGCCTTATTCCTTCGGCAGCTTCTCGATCATCTCGCGGGTGATCAGGACGACGCCGCCCTCGCTGCGGTGGAAGCGCTTGGCGTCGAGTTCCGCGTCCTCGCCGACGACGAGGCCGTTGGGGATACTGACGCCGCGGTCGATCACCACCTTCTTCAGGCGGCAATGGCGGCCGATGTCGCATTCCGGCAGGACCACCGCCTCGTACAGCTCGCTGTAGGAGTTGACGCGGACCGAGCTGAACAGCAGCGATCGCCGCACCGTGGAACCGGAGATGATGCAGCCGCCCGACACCAGGCTGTCGATCGCCGTGCCGCGCCGGTTCTCGTCGTCGAAGACGAATTTGGCGGGGGGAAGCTGTTCCTGGTAGGTGAAGATCGGCCAGTCGCGGTTGTACATGTTCAACTGCGGCGTGACGTGGCAGAGGTCGAGGTTGGCTTCCCAATAGGCGTCGATGGTGCCGACGTCGCGCCAGTAGGGGGCGTCGTCCGGCGCGTCGATGATGGCGCTGTCGGCGTAATCGTGGGCGATGATCCGCGCCCCGGTCTTCACCAGATGCGGGATGATGTCCTTGCCGAAGTCGCGGCTGGAGCCGGGGGTGGCGACGTCGCGCTCCAGCTGTTCATAGAGGAACTGGGCGTTGAAGACGTAGATGCCCATGCTGGCCAGCGCCAGATCGGGGCGGCCGGGCATCGGCGGCGGGTCGGCCGGCTTCTCGACGAAGTCGATGATGCGGCGCTCGTCGTCGATGTGCATCACGCCGAAGCCGGTCGCCTGTTCGCGCGGAACCGCGATGCAGGGAACGGTGACGTCGGCCTTGCGGTCGATGTGGTCGAGCAGCAGCGCGCCGTAATCCATCTTGTAGATATGGTCGCCGGCCAGGATCAGGACATATTCCGGCTCGTGGTCGCGCAGGATGTCCAGGTTCTGGTACACGGCGTCGGCGGTGCCCTGGTACCACTCCGTCTCGCTGACGCGCTGCTGGGCCGGCAGCAGGTCGCAGAACTCGTTCATCTCGCCGCGGAAGACGTTCCAGCCGCGCTGGAGGTGGCGCAGAAGGCTGTGCGACTTGTATTGCGTCAGCACGCCGATGCGGCGGAAGCCGGAATTGACGCAGTTCGACAGCGCGAAGTCGATGATGCGGTATTTGCCGCCGAAATATGTGGCCGGCTTCGCCCGCCGGTCGGTCAGCTGCTTCAGACGGCTTCCGCGTCCGCCGGCCAGCACCAGCGCTACCGCACGTCGCGGTGCGAGGCGCAGATCGCGTTTGTCGAGCATGGCCGTTACCCCCTTTGCCTTTTTCTTGCGGCCGCTCGGCTGCGGCCTTCCCGATGGAGGCGTTGACGGTGCCACATCTCGCCGCCATGTCCAATAGGCCCGGCGGCGGGTTCGCCTCGGCTTACCCGCCGCATCGCCTGCCCGCCCGCCTAGGCGGAAAGGGGAGCAAGCCGTTCGGGTTGGATGGAAGGGGTAGAAGGGCTGCCCCATTCTCGCCATCCGCGGCGGTAGTGACCGCCGCGCAGGCCGTCTTCTGCACATTTTTTGAACAACTGCCGGAATGACAGCCAGACAGCTGCGCCAAACCTGCGCATCCGGCCGGCTCAATCGGTCGAAAGCCCGAAAATTGCGGCGGAATGTCGGCTCCGACATCTGCCCATTTGCTGTGCAAACCCACCCTGCGACTCGTAGGGGGCTGCCCGTTCGGGGGTCCCGAGCGGGGACAACCCTGACGATTCCAAGCCGTTTTGAACTGGCACGCTTCTTGTAAAGCTGGAGGCGTCCTTGGTCCCGTCCGCCGCCCCGTCTTTGCCGGGGACGGGGCGACCGGGACGGGGTCGCCCCAATGCGGTGGCTTGAGCGCGGAACACCTCCGGTGCCGCGCCGGCCGCAAGGGGGTGGGAGCGATTTTGGAGAAAGAGGAGCCTCGATGAACCGTCTGTTCCTTCTGGCCGCACCGATGATGGCGGTTGCTCTGGGCGCGGTCGGCATGCCGGCCGCAGCCCTTGCCCAGGACGCGGCGGCTGCCGCCGCTGCTGCCGCGCCGGCGGCTCCGGCGCTGAATGGCGGCGACACCGCCTGGATGCTGGTCTCCACGGCGCTGGTGCTGATGATGACCATTCCCGGCCTGGCGCTGTTCTACGGCGGCATGGTCCGCAAGATGAACGTGCTGGCGACGGTGATGCAGAGCTTCGCCATCACCTGCCTGATCAGCGTCCTGTGGTACGTGATCGGCTACAGCCTGGCCTTCACCGGCACCGGCGCCTACATCGGCGGGCTGGACCGGCTGTTCCTGAACGGTCTCGACTTCTCGAAGGCGTTCGTGCTGGGCGAGGCGACCGGCGCCGGCGTGCCGACCACGATCCCCGAGCCGGTCTTCATGATGTTCCAGATGACCTTCGCGATCATCACCCCGGCGCTGATCACCGGCGCCTTCGCGGACCGCATGAAGTTCTCCTCGCTGCTGGTCTTCACCACCCTGTGGTCGATCGTGGTCTATGCGCCGATCGCCCACTGGGTCTGGTATCCGTCGGGCTTCCTGTTCGGCATGGGCGTGCTCGACTTCGCCGGCGGCACGGTCGTGCACATCAACGCGGGCGTCGCCGGTCTGGTCGCCGCGCTGGTGATCGGCAAGCGCAAGGGCTACCCGAAGGAAGCCTTCATGCCGCACAACCTGGTGCTGTCGCTGATCGGCGCCTCGCTGCTGTGGGTGGGCTGGTTCGGCTTCAACGCCGGTTCCGCCCTGACCGCCGGTCCGCGCGCCGGCATGGCCATGGCCGCCACGCACATCGCCACCGCCGGTGCCGCCATGGGCTGGCTGTTCGCGGAGTGGATCGTCAAGGGCAAGCCGTCGATCCTCGGCATCATCTCCGGCGCGGTTGCCGGCCTGGTCGCGGTCACCCCGGCCGCCGGCTTCGTCGATCCGACGGGCGCCATCATCATCGGCATCGTCGCCGGCGTGATCTGCTTCTGGTCGGCCACCAGCCTGAAGCACATGCTGGGCTATGACGACAGCCTGGACGCCTTCGGCGTGCACGGCGTCGGCGGCCTGATCGGCGCGGTCCTGACCGGCGTCTTCGCCAAGATGTCGGTGTCCAACAGCGAAGGCGGCTTCGCCGCCGTCCTGCAGGCCGACCCGTCGGCCACCCTGGGCCTGCTGGAAGGCAACGCCGGTGCGGTGTGGATCCAGATCCAGGGCGTCCTCTACACCATGGTCTGGTGCGCCATCGCCACCTTCGTCCTGCTGAAGGTCATCGACGTGGTGATGGGCCTGCGCGTGGACGAGGACGTGGAGCGCGACGGTCTCGACCTCGCCCTGCACGGCGAGAGCATCCACTAAGAAAACTCCCTTTCCCACGGGTCTCTTCGAAAGGGCCGCCGGGCTTCCCGGCGGCCTTTTTCGTTTGCCGATTCGGGATTGTTGCGCATCGATTGTTGCACAGGGGGAAACGCTGTGGCGCGGGCGCGCCGGCTTCACGGCGGGGCCGCGGCGGACTACCTCTGGTCCATCGTCATCGCGCTTCTTTGGAGTTCCCGCCATGTCCATCCTGTCCGCCACCCCCGGTGTCCGCCCGGTGCTCGCCGCCGTGGAGGGCATGGCCACCTCCGACGGCGCCGGCGTCAGCATGACCCGCATGCTGGGCACGCCCCGCCTGCGTACGCTGGACCCCTTCCTGATGCTGGACCTGTTCGGGTCCGACCAGCCCACCGACTATCTGGCCGGCTTCCCCGACCATCCCCACCGCGGCTTCGAGACGGTCACCTACATGCTGGCCGGCCGCATGCGCCATGCCGACAACCACGGTCATGAAGGCGTGATCGAAACCGGCGGCGTGCAGTGGATGACCGCCGGCCGCGGCCTGATCCACTCGGAGATGCCGGAGCAGACCGAGGGGCTGATGCGCGGCTTCCAGCTGTGGATCAACCTGCCGGCCCGGCTGAAGATGACCGAGCCGCGCTATCAGGAGTTCCCGGCCGCCTCCATCCCGGTGGAGCGGCGCGAGGACGGCGCCACCGTCACCGTGATCGCCGGCGACACCGCCCGCGGCACCGCCGGGCCGGTGCGGGCCGAGGCGACCGACGCGCGCTATTTCGACATCGGCCTGCCGCCGTCGGTCTCCTTCGCCGAGCCGCTGCCGGCCGGCCACACGGCCTTCCTCGTGCTGTTCGAAGGCACGCTGGATGTCGGCGGGGAGGGGCCGCTTTCCGGACCGCGGGTGATCGTGCTGGGCGACGGCGAGCGGGTCGAGGCGACCGCCGGGCCCGAGGGCGCGCGCTTCCTGCTGCTGGCCGGCGAGCCGATCGGCGAACCCATCGCCTGGGGCGGCCCCTTCGTCATGAACACGCGCGAAGAGGTGATGCAGGCCTTCCGCGACTTCGAGGAAGGGCGCATCTGATGTGCATCTGATCGGCGGATGCCGCGCGCCTGCCCGTCCTTCGGGGCCGGCGCGCGGCATCTCGTGCCTTGCACCCCCGCCATCCCCGGTTATCATGGCGCTTTGCGTGTTAACACGAACGATGGCGGGAGCGGGGGCGATGCGAGCAAAGGGTCTGATGGGTGGCTTCAGGGCGGCTGCCGCCACGGGACTTCTGGCCCTGTCGCTTGCCGGGCCGGCCGCCGCCGTGGACTTCTCCAAGGCCGCCGCCGATTTCGGGCCGGAGGGCGCCTGGACCAACCAGTGCGACATCGACCGGATGACCGACAGCAAGACCTGCCGGCTGATGATCTACCGCCTGTTCGACGACGGGAAGGATGTCGGCTTCATCGCGCTCAGCGTCATCCCGACCGGCAACGACTTCCACCTGTTCCTGACCACCAGCCAGGGGCTGGTCGACCGCTGCGCCATCCGCGTCGACCGCCAGCCGCGAATCGAATCGCATGTCGCGACGCTGAACATGTGCATGTTCCCGAACTTCGTGTCCGGGCGCATTGCCGACCAATTCCGCAACGGTTCGACCATCCTGGTCCGCGTCAGCTCCCCGCGCCTGGGCAAGCGCGATATCGACTTTCCCCTGAACGGCTTCTCCCGCACCTTCGAGGAGATGCAGCGCAGCCTGCAGTGAGCGGCGCGCCGTCGCGCTCTCTCATCCCGGCAGGCGGTAGCCCGCCGCCGGTTCCTGCATCGGGCAGCCGTTGCGCTCCATGCGGAAGCCGGCGGAGCGGTCGTAGGCGATGCGGCGGGCGCGCATGATCGAGCCGAGCGGCCGATGCGCGGCAAGACCGTGCCAGGGGCTGAAGGCCAGCCGGTCGTCGCCGGCGCGGGAGCGCTCCTCGCTCCAGGCGGTCTGTGGCGGCACGGTGATGCGGGCGACGGTGCGATAGGGGCTCAGCTCCTCCGGCCACAACACGCTGGCATCCTCCACCGGCATGCGCTTCTTGTCGGTGCGCAGCTGGACGCGCAGCTCCCAGACCGCTTCGTGGTCGCGGAAGAAGTCCGTCACCGCTTCGCGCAGGCCGTCGGGCTTGCCGTTGACGCTCAGCGGCGCATCGGCAAGCGCCGTCAGGTTGGCCGAAACCGGGACGATCTGCAGCTTGGCGACATGGGCGCCGTGGCGCAGGGCCGCCTGACTGTAGAAGGTCTCGCCCAGGATGTGGGTCTCGGGATGGCCGCCCAGCGTCTTCAGGGTGGCGCTCTCGCCGCCGAAGGCCTCCACCACCCGTTCGGCGGCCCGCAGGGTCGCGGACAGCGCCTTCTTCGCCGTCTCCGCCCGGTCGGTGGTGGCGGCCAGCAGCTTCAGCGTCGACAGGAACTGTTTCGCATCCGGTGCGGAGAAGACCGGGGCGTTGGCCATCACGAAATCCTGGGTCGCCTGATCCTCCGACCCCGGCAGCCGTTCGCCGGTCACCCCCAGCACCTTCACCGCCAGACCGCGCGGGGTGGACACGCTGTCGGGCAGGATGTCGCCCGGCGTCGTCGACAGCCGCAGGATCGCCGGAAAGCTCTCCGCCCGCGCGAACAGGCCCTGGGCCAGCTCCGCCGGCAGATCGTCCAGCACGTCCAGCCGGCCGATCAGCAGCCCGTGGCTCTTGGCATGGACGCTGCGCAGGGCGTGGTCGCCGTCCTCGTAGGTCTTGCGGCTGATCGACAGCATCGTTTCCGCCAGTTCTTCGAAAAGCCGGGCTTCATCGGGACCGGGGCTCTCGACGGACGGGTCGTAGGGCAGGGGCGCCTGGGGCAGGGGCTTGGCGGAGGCGGCTGACACGGACGTGGTCTCCCGAAGGGGGAAAAGGCGGGTGCAGCCGGGAGAACAGTCGCGTCCGTCCCCTGTTCCGCCGCTCCGGTTCCGGAGCGGTGCACCGATACCGGTGCCGGAGGCTCTCGCCACGAATTCAGAATGATAATCAGAATGATATACAGATTTCATAAATATCAGATCGCAATTCGTACGTGAACAAGCAGGAGATAGCCCAATCATATATAGAAATTAACCATTAAAATGAGGGTTAACTTTATGGAAGAACTGTGGTGCCCTGATGATGGCAGCGCCTATCCTTTGGTGACGAAGAGCCGGCGCCATCCGGCGGCGTCGCAGCCGACGAAACGTGCTGCGGGGAGTCGATCGAGGGGGTTTCATGACCGGTTGGCCCGCTACCTGGATACGCGGCTGCGTCCTGCTGATGCTGATGCTGATGCTGGCGATGGCCGCCTCGTCCCTGCCGGTGGAGGGGCGGGCGACGGCGCCGAACCGGACCGTGCTGGTCCTGCATTCCTACCACCAGGGCTATGAATGGACCGACCATCAGGCTGCCGGCATCGGCCAGGAGCTGGCCGCCTCGGCGCCCAATGCGATCGAGATCCCCTATCACCTCGACTGGAAGCGCTTTCCGGATGCGAGCGGGCTCGAGCGGTTCCGGGCACTGATCGGCCATCGGCACCCCAGGGGCACCGTCGACGCCATCATCGCCACCGACGATGCCGCGCTGGCCTTCGCGGTCGATCTGCGGCGGGAGATTTATGGACCGGTGCCGCTGGTGCATGGCGGCGTGATCGGCGCCTCGGCCCGCCTGCTGACGGAGGGCGAGTCGAATGTGATCGGGGTGACCGAAGCCAAGGACATCGAAGGCACGCTGCGCATGGCGATGGCGGCCAATCCCGGACTGCGCCGCCTGTTCGTCCTGCGCGACCACACGGAATCGGGAACGGCGCTGGACACGCAGCTCGATGCCCTTGCCGCCGCCGGCCGCATTCCCGCCGGGCTGGAGCGGCAGAACCTGCCCGACCTGCCCTTCGCCCGGTTGGAGGAGCGGCTGGCGACCCTGCCGCCTGACAGCGCCGTGCTGCTGGGCACATACGCGACCGACCGCGACGGCCTGGTCCTGCCGCCCGAGCAGTTCCTGGAACTGATGAGCGAGAAGAGCAGCGTGCCGATCTACGGCCTGCAGGAGTATCTGCTGGGCCGCGGCATCGCCGGCGGCAGCCTGCTGAGCGCGCTGGAGCATGGACGCGCGGTCGGCGCGGTGGCCGCGGCCATCGTGAACGGCAGGTCCATCGCCTCCCTGCCGGCGGAGCGGCCGGAATCCGTCGTCCGGGCAATGGATTACCGGCAGGTGGAACGTTACGGGCTCGATCTGTCGCGGGTGGGGCCGCTCGACCGGTTGGTCAACAAGCCCTTCTCCTTCCTGGAGACCTATCGCTGGCTTGTGGTGACGGTCGGCATCGTCATCGTGGTGCTGACGGTCATGGTCCTGGTGCTGTCCTTCGCTCTGCGCCAGCGCCGGGCGGCCGAGGCGGCCCTGCTGCACAGCAACCTTGCGCTCGGCCAGTCGCGCCGGGACCTGCAGGCGAAGCTGGAAGAGCTGACCGCCAGCAAGGAAGCGCTGCGCGAACGCGAAAGGCGGATGCGCCTGGTGGCGGAGGCGTCGCGCGACATCATCTGGACCTGGGACATGGCGGCCGACACCCGCGTTCTGTCCGGCCGGGTGGTGGAACTGCTGGGCGTGGAGGCCCTCAGCATCGATTCGCGGGCGGCCTGGTTCGACCGCATCCACGCGGAAGACCGCGAACAGGCGGAGGAGGCGCTGCGGCGCCACCTCTCCGGCGAATTGCCGGAATACCGGACGGAATACCGGGTCCGCCACCGCGACGGCAGTTACCTGTGGCTCTACGCCACCGGCAAGGCCCTGTTCGACGACCAGGGCAAGCCGGTGATGATGGCCGGCTCCTACACCGACGTCACGGCGGAGAAGCGGCAGCAGGACTGGCTGGACCATCTGGCCCATTTCGATCCGCTGACCGGCCTGCCGAACCGGCTGACGCTGGAACAGCATGTCGGCCGGCTGATCGCCGACGACAAGGCCTCCTGCCATGCCCAGCCGCTGGCGCTCCTGTTCCTCGACATGGACAATTTCAAGTTCATCAACGACAGTTTCGGCCACAAGGCGGGCGACGAGCTGCTGATGGCGCTCGCCCTGCGCGTCCGCCGGGGAGCGGGGGAAGGGCCGTTCATTGCAAGGTTGGGCGGTGACGAGTTCGTCGTGGTGGTTCACGGCAGCGAGGCCGGCGAACCGGCCGACGTGGCGCAGCGGCTGGAACAGGCGCTGGCCGCTCCCTTCCTGGTCGAAGGGCAGCATTTCTTCGTCACCTGCAGCGTCGGCATCGCCCGCTATCCGTGGGACGGACGCTGCTTCGACGATCTGCTGCAGAACGCCGATACCGCCATGTACCGGGCCAAGGACAGCGGGCGCGGGCGCATCTGCACCTTCACCCCCGACATGAACCGCCGCGTGGTGGAGCGCATGCGGCTGCTCAGCCGGGCGCGGCTGGCCTTCGACCGCCAGTCCTTCAGCCTGCATTACCAGCCGCAGGTGGCGACGTCCGACGGCCGGGTCCGCGGGTTCGAGGCGCTGATCCGCTGGACCGACTCCGAGCTGGGTCCGGTCTCCCCCGACCGCTTCATTCCGGTGTGCGAGGATTCGGGCCTGATCGTCCCGCTTGGCCTGTGGGTGCTGGAGACCGCCT
>JBKHVJ010000272.1:0-4957 GCA_046570145.1 Alphaproteobacteria bacterium | reverse complement strand
CGATCAGAGTGCCATCATCGACGCTTGCTGCAACGCCTGGAGCGCCCTCGTCGCAGAAACCGGACGCATCAAATCTCTCTGCTTCCCGCCTTGGCTCCAAAAGGTCATTTCATAAGAGACTCGGTATAAGGGCACACCCCAACCAATGCGGCGATCTTTCGCCGGTCGAGCCTGCCCAGTTCAGGCAACTCGGCCAGCAGGGTGGCGACCGTGACCGGGCCGACTCCCTTGTGCACGACGCCAATTACGATGACCGCCTAACGACGATTGGAATGGCCGGAAGACGGCCCCGTCATCAGCCTCTCCCCCGTGATCACGGGGGAGAGGCTGATGACGGGAGCGCGGATCACCGACCGACAGGTCAGGCGGTACATGGACGAGCGCAGGCAAGGACGCGGTCAAGCGACGGCGGCGGTAAAGGCCGGGTTCAGCGAGCGGACGGCACGGCGGATCGACGCCAACCCGATCCTGCCGAGCCAACGGCCCGGCGAACGGACCTGGCGCACCCGCGAGGATCCGTTCGCCGGGGTCTGGGAGGAGGAGTTGGTGCCGGTCCTGCGCTCGGCTCCGCACATCCGGGCAACCACGCTGCTGGAAGAGCTCCAGCGCCGCCATCCCGGCGACTACCCCGACAGCATGCTGCGTTCGCTCCAGCGCCGGGTCGCGCTGTGGCGAGCCACGGAAGGCCCCGAGCAGGATCTGATCTTCCGCCAGGACCATCCCCCGGGGCATCAGGCCCTGTCCGACTTCACCGAGACCGCCAGCCTCGGCGTCACCATCGACGGCGCTCCCTTCGACCATCTCCTCTACCATTTCTGGCTGGCCTACAGCGGTTGGGAGTCGGTCAAGCTCGTCCAGGGTGGCGAGAGCTTCACCGCGCTGACCGAAGGGCTTCAGGAAGCGCTGTGGCAACTCGGCGGCGTTCCTCACACCCATCGCACCGACCGTCTGTCCGCTGCCTACCGCAACCTGGCGGCCGAGGACGACGAAGCCGCCGGATACGCCGCCTTCTGCCGCCACTACGGCATGACCCCGACCCGCAACAACACCGGCGTCGCTCATGAGAACGGCAGCGTCGAAGCCTCCCACGGACATCTGAAGGCAGCCCTGCGCGACGCCCTCGATCTGCGAGGATCGCGCGATTTCCCGGACATCCCCGCCTACCAAGCCTTCCTGCAGGACACCGTCGCCCGCAAGAACGCCCGCCGCCGAAAGGCACTGGAGGTGGAGTTGCCGGAGCTCAAGCCGCTGCCCCGCCACCGCACCACCGATTTCTCCACCACCACCGTCACCGTGACCCGCAGCGGCACCATTTCCGTGCGCAAGGTGCTCTACACCGTCCCGTCCCGTCTCGTGGGCTGTCGGCTCAAGGTGCACCTCTACGATGACCGGCTGCTCTGCTGGCTGGGCACGACCCAGGTGCTGACGCTCACCCGCAAGCATCCCAAAGGCAAGCAGCGCGATCGGGTCGTGGATTACCGGCACCTCGCCACGTCCCTGGTGCGCAAGCCGCAGGCGTTTCGCCGCTCCGTTTTCCGCGACGAACTCTTTCCCCGCCCAGCCTTCCGCCGAGCCTGGGAGGTGCTGGACGAACGTCTCAACGATCGCAGAGCCTGTCGCGTCTACGTCGGCCTGCTGCATCTGGCTGCCACTGGCGCCTGCGAGGCCGCCCTGGCCGAGCATCTCGACGCCGTGCTCGACCGCGGCGACCTGCCCGATCTCGAGGTTGCCCGGGCGGCCGTGGCGCCTCCGCAACCTGCTGCCGTGCCGCTGATCACCGTGGCGCCACCTGATCTCGCCGGATACGACAGCCTTCTGCGGCCGGCCCCTTCCACCCCCGATCCGGAGCCCGCATGACCGACATCGACGCCGCCAAATTGCCCGTGATGCTGTCCTCTCTGCGCCTGCCGACCATTGGCCGACTGTGGCCGGGCTTTGCCGAACGGCCCGACCGGGAAGGTTGGGGAGCTGCCCGCTTCCTGGCCACCCTATGCGAGCACGAACTGGCCGAACGCAGCGAACGCCGCATCGCCCGCCACATGGCCGAGTCGGAGCTGCCCGCCGGCAAGACACTGGCCACCTTCGACTTCGCCGCCGTGTCGACCATCCGCAAGCCCCACATCGAGGCGTTGGGCCGAGGCGACGGCTGGATCGAGCGCGGCGCCAACCTGCTGATCTTCGGCCCTAGCGGCGTCGGCAAGACCCATGTCGCCTCCGCCATCGGCACGGCGCTTATCGAGGGCGGCCGGCGCGTCCTGTTCACCCGGACCACCGATCTCGTGCAGAAGCTTCAGGCGGCACGGCGCGATCTGGCCTTGCCAAGCCTGCTGGCCCGGCTCGACCGCTTCGACGGACTGATCCTCGACGACCTTGGCTATGTTCGCAAGGACCAGGCCGAAACCGCCGTTCTGTTCGAGCTGATCAAACATCGGCCAACACACTGCGTCAGCCAATTCCGCTGAGATCCAATGGATTCGGGTAACCGCACCGCATCATCCATGGCTGGGGCGGGTTGTACGGGTTATACGGCGGCTGCGACGCGACGCCGGCACGGATCTGGTCGTTGAAGGAGAGGACGGCCACCGGCAGATGATGCCGCTGGCGTGGACCGAAGCTGCCCGTGTTGAGGAGCCTGTCATGCCGGTCCTGCGCTTCACGCCTGGAAGCCTGCGTGCCCTCGTCCGGCTGGTCGAAGCCTGCCGCACATCCCCGCCCGCGGAGGCTCGCCATGCCAACCCCGACCCCGATCCTGTGGAGCATTCTACCGCTGGAGGCGCAGAGGCCGATGATAGCGCTGTGGAGCGACTTGCTGCGGCGCCGGCTGACGGGCCGGATGGCCCACAAGGAGACGCTCCATGATCCTCTCGCCCAAGATCGAACCCCGTCATCAGCAGTTGCAGGCGATCGTCTACATCCGCCAGTCCACGCCCAAGCAGGTACAGTGCAACCAGGAGAGCACCCGCCGCCAATACCAGTTGGCTGAACGCGCACGGATGATGGGCTGGTCGCCATCCCAAATCCGGGTCATTGACGAGGATCTTGGCCTCTCCGGTGCGAGCAGTCGCCAACGGACGGGCTTCCAAAAGCTGGTCGCCGCCATCGGTTTGGGCGAGGTGGGCATCATCCTCGTTACCGAAGTGTCGCGCCTGTCCCGGCGCAACAGCGATTGGCACCGCGTCATCGAACTGTGCGGGGTTTTCCGCACTCTCATTGCTGACGAGGACGGCGTCTATGACGCGCGGGATCCCAACGATCTCCTCTTGTTGGGCGTCAAGGGCACGCTATTCGCCGCCGAACTGCACATTCTGCGTGGCCGGATGCGCGGCAACCTGCTGAACAAGGCGCGCCGTGGTGAACTCGCGCTGCGCCTGCCGGTCGGCTTCCGGCGCCGCCCCGACGGAGTGGTGGTGCAGGACCCGGATGATGCCGTGCGTCTGGCCATCGACACGGTGTTCGAGCGCTTCACTGTGCTGCGCAACGCCAGAGCCGTACAGCGCCACTTTTTGGAGAACCGGCTGTCCTTGCCGCGATGCGCTCAGACCGGGGCCTCCGCCGGCACCATCACGTGGGTGCGGCCGACCTACCAAATGATCCAGCAGATCCTCACCAACCCAGCTTACGCCGGCGTCTTTGTCTATGGTCGGCGGCGGCGCCAAGCCGTGCCAGGAGACCCGCCGACGGTAATCGACCACCGGATCGGCGTGACGGAGTGGGACATCGTGGTGCCCGACGTCTACCCCGGCTACCTGACCTACGATGCCTACCTCGCCAACCGTCAGGCGCTGCAGGAGAACCTCTACAACTTCGCCCATAAGGGCTGCGGCGCACCGCGCGAAGGGATTGCTTTGCTCACCGGGCTGGTCGTTTGTGGCCGCTGCGGTCGCCGGATGGCCGTCAACTACGGCTCCGTGTATCACAGCTATCATTGCCGCCGGGCCCAGGTCGATTACGGCGAGCGGCAATGCCAGTCCTGTCCGGTGGGGCTGCTGGACAGCATCGTCACTGCCGCTTTCCTGGAAGCGGTGGCGCCGGCTGGCCTTGAGGCCACCCTGGCGGCCCTGGAAATGCTGGAGCACGAGCGAGAGGTCATCAATCGGCACTGGCAGCTGCGCCTGGAACGCGCCCGGTATGAGGTGGCCTTGGCCCAACGTCAATACGATGCTGTCGATCCTGACAACCGCTTGGTAGCTCGGGAATTGGAACGGCGTTGGAACGCAGCGTTGCTCGCGTTGGAGACACTCGACAGCGAATACGCCTTGATGCAGCGAACCGATCTGATGCCGCTGACCGCTGCCGAGCGGGAGGAGGTGCGTCGGATTGCCGCCGACCTGCCTAGTTTGTGGCGGGCGGACACGACCACGGCCGTCGATCGCAAGCGGCTTCTGCGTCTGGCGGTTACCGCCGTCACCGTGACAGTCGACCGCATCGCACGGCGTGTCGATGTGGTTCTTCTATGGACGGGCGGCGCCACCTCGACGCACTCGGTGCCCCTGCCGCCGATCGGCCTGCACTCCACGACCGACGCCGCGGTGATCGACCGCATTCGGGAGCTGTCCGCCCGGTTGCCCGACCATGCGGTTGCCAGCGAGCTCAACGCACTGGGTCTGCGCACCAGAACCGGAAAGGAGTGGACCTACGAGCGCGTCTTTTCCATGCGCAAGCAGTACGGCCTTGCAACCGGCTGTCCCATTCGGACCGGCTCGCTGCAGCCTCGGGCGGATGGGCGCCTGTCCGCCAAGGCGGTAGCCAAGCGGCTGGGCATCACGTCATCGCTGGTGCAAATCTGGGTACAGCATGGGATCCTCACCTGCGACCAGCGCTGTCCTTATTCCCCTCTGTGCCAACGTCGAGTGAGACAGCCGCCTGCTGAAATGATCGGTAGAGGGCGCTGTTGAGGACCCGATGAGCACACCGACACTGCCCCACGTTTCCACCGCCCAGTCCGCTCCCGATCCGG
>JBKHVJ010000271.1:0-30085 GCA_046570145.1 Alphaproteobacteria bacterium | reverse complement strand
ATAGGTTAATCGGCCCGAGATTTTCTTCGAACGTGGTGTGACGAGCCACAGACCCCGCTGTTGTTCCTATGCCTTTTGCGATGTCGGATGGGCAGCGCCGACACCGGGGCAGTGCAAGGAACAACCGGACGGGGGGCATGATGACGGCGGAGGAAGAGGCGGCGGGCATGGCCGCTCTCTCGATTTGTGAGTCGCTGGTGATCGCAATAGTTGAAAAGGGCATCCTCACGCCCGAAGAGGCGCGGGGCGCGTTGGAAGACGCCGCGGCGGCACATTTGCGGCAGGAAACAAGAGACTCGGCATGCCGCCAGGAGATGGCGGTGCGCGCCATAGAGCGGCTCGCCCTCCAGGTCGATGCCGCAGGGCAATCCCAGCGCGGATAGTGTGGCGGTGGCAGGAAGCGGCCGGCCGGTGAGTTCAGCCCCGCAGGATGGCTGAGTCGCGGCGGCCGGCGCCCTCAGGTACGGGGCCGCTGGCGGGGTGGTGGTCGGGCCCGACCAGCAGCGCATCGCTCAGCAACTGCGCCACCTCCTTGGCGGCGATGGGCTTGTGCAGGATGCGGTAGCCGCTGGCCTCGGCATCGGCGATGCGTTCGGGGGCGGTGTCGCCGGTCAGTACGACGCTGAGCGGCGACGCGTGCCCCAGTTCCTTCAGTGCGGTCTCCACCGCGTGGATCGCCTGCAGCCCGGTGGCGCCCGCCTCCAGCCGGTAATCGGCAATCACCAGATCGGGGGGGCGCGGCCGGTTCCGCAGCAGGCGGAGCGCGTGGCCGGCGCTGTCCGCCGCGATCGCCAGCCAGCCGAGATCCTCGATCAGCAGGGTCAGCCCCTCGCGCACCAGCGGGTCGTCGTCGATCACCAGCGCGATGCCGCGCCCCGGTTGCGGGGAATGGACCGCCGCGTCCGCCGCCGGAGCGACGGCCGGCGCGGACAGGGCCGGCATCGGGATTTCCAGCGTGAAGCAGGAGCCGCGGTTGGGCCGGGACGCGACATGAACCCGGTATCCCAGCAGTCGCGCCAGCCGGTCGACGATGGCGAGCCCCAGCCCCAGCCCCTTGCCGCGGTCCCGGGTGGGGTTGGAGATCTGATAGAACTCGTGGAAGATCCGCTCCAGATGCTCCGGCTGAATGCCGATGCCGGTGTCGAAGATCTGGATGCGCAAGGTCCCGGAGCCATGGCGGCAGCCCAGCAGGATGCGGCCATGGTCGGTGTAGCGCAGCGCGTTCTCCACCAGATTGCGGATGATCCGTTCCAGCAGGGCCGGGTCGGCGTTCAGGGTCACGGCGGTGGGAACGCTGCGGAAGGCGATGCCCTTCTCCGCGGCGCGCAGCCGGTACTCCCCCTCCAGCCGGGCGAAGATGGCGCCGAGCGACACCGTCTGCACGTTGGGGGAAACGGTGCCGGCATCCAGCTTCGAGATGTCCAGGATGGCGTCCAGCAGCCGGCACAGCGCGTCCATCGACGCCTCGATGCTGCCGACCAGCGCGGCGGCGGGATGGTCGCCCAGCCTCAGCGCCAGCGCCGAGGTCAACAGGACGAGCGATTGCACCGGCTGGCGCAGATCGTGGCTGGCGGCGGCCAGGAAATGGGTCTTGGCGGCGTTGGCGCGCTCCGCCACCATCAGCGCCATCACCGCCTCCTGCCGCGAACGCTCCGCCTCGTTGCGGGCGCTTTCGGCCTCGGCGCGCGCCTGTTCGGCGCGTTCGGCCAGCGTGCGCTGGATGGTGATCTCCTCCGCCGCGCGCATCTCGCGCTCGCGCTGGATCGCCGCGATATGGTCCAGCATGGCATTGAAGCCGCGGGCCAGCGCCGACACCTCGTCGTTGCCGCGCACCCTGGCGCGCTGGCCGGTGAAGCCGTCGGTGGCGATGGAGCCGGCCAGCCGCTCCAGTTCGCGCAGAGAGCGGGTCATGTGGCTGCCGACGGCACGGCTGCCGATATAGATCGCCAGAAGCGCACCGAAGGCGACCAGCCCGTAGGCGGGCAGCATCCAGGACAGCATGGCGGTGGCCGGCGTGCCCGGCGCCTCCAGCCGGAGTTGCAGCCCGAGGCCCGACAGCCGGTCCGGCACGGTGAGCGGCACGGTCACCGCAATCATGTCCGGAGCCAGCGGCCGCGGTTCCTCCGCCTCATGCAGCAGCTCCGCTTCCGGATGCAGCACCAGCGAATCGAGCGGAACCTTGTAGAGCAGCGCCCCCTCCGGCGAGCTGGTGCGGGAATAGATCAGCATCTCCGCCGCCAGCAGGTAATGGGTGTTGTCCTGGTGGATCACGGTGGCGGCCGGCTTTCCGGCGGCGATGGCCGTGCGCAGCCAGGCCATGTCCGAGGGAGCGATGGACAGAGTGCCGGCCTGCCGACCGTTGTCGGCGATCGGTTCCCCTTCGAAGTCGGTGAAGACGATCGCCAGGGGCACGCTGGCGATGTGGTTGAAGCTGCTCAGGAAGGGGATCAGATAGGTTTCCTTGCCCGCGGAATCGACCAGAGCCGTGGCGAGCACGCTGTTGTCGGCCAAATCGCGCACGGTGGTGACCAGCGTGTGGAGCAGCCCTTCGGTCTGGCGGGTGGCGAGGCTGGCGTTCGCCTCCACATTGGCAAGATGCTGGCGTGCCAGATGGCGGCTCGACACCACGTAGAGGCTGGCGCCGATCAGGATGGCGATCAGCACGCCCAGCATCAGCGATACCAGCGCGAAGCGGCGGGCCAGCCGGCCGGAGGTCAACATCCGCTGCGTCGCGCTGGGGGTGGGGCCGTTCGGGGGCCGGAAGCGATCGGGTCCGCTCATCGGCGCGCTCATTCCACCGGGACCAGCACGCCGTCGGCGCGAAAACGCGCCATCAGCAGGTCTTGCGGTCCCAGCGCCTCGTGCCGGCCGGGGGCGAAGGGGCGCTCGAAATCGCGGATCACCCCGCGATAGGGGCCGACCTGCTCCAGCGCGTCGCGGACGGCGGCCCGGTCGGTGGTGCCGGCGCGGTCGATCGCCAGCGCCAGGATGCGGGTCAGGTCGTAGGCGTGCAGGAAGCCGACCGGCGACACGATGTCCTCCGGCCGGTGGATGCCGAACAGGCGCCCCGCCGTCTCCAGAACCGGAGCCAGCCGTTCGGGCGGGATGCGGAAGGGGCTGACCGTCTGAATCACGGTGAAGTCGACCTCCCGCAGGGCCGGTCCGGCCTGACCTGTGAAATCGCCGCCGGTGACGCCCCAGTGGCTGAGGATCGGCAGCCGCCGGTCGGGCGGCAGGGCCGCCACCTCGCGGACCAGCACGGCGGCCTCGTCGTCGTTGGCGACCAGCAGGATCGCCTGGGCGCCGGCGGCCGCCAGCTCCTCGTACTTGTCGATCAGCGTGCGGTCGCGCCAGTTGTACCAGGCGGTGCCGACCACGTTCGGGCTGTTGCGCCCGGCGAGATGACGCCTGGCCGCCTCGAGGTTGGAGCGTCCCCAGGCGGTGTTCGTCAGCAGCAGCCCGACGCGGGGCAGCCCGCGGCCGGCGGCGCGCGTCAGCAGGAAGGGCATGGCCAGCCCGTCGCGCAAGGACAGGCGGAAGATGTAGTTGGGCTCCATCCCGTTGTCGACGATGCCGTCCGCCGACGACCAGGGCGCCAGGAACAGGGTGCGGGTCTGCTGCAGGACCGGCAGCTCCTCGATCACCACCGGGCTGAACCGGCCGCCGAACACCGCGATCAGGTCGGGGATGGTGGCGAGCTCCCGGATGTTCTTGATGCCGCGGGCGGAGATCGACCGGTGTTCACGCGTGATCAGGGCCAGCGGCCGGCCGCCCAGCACACCGCCCCGGCGGTTGATGTCGTCGATGGCGGTCAGGATGCCGCGCTCGATGGCTTCGGCCGAGGTGCTGTTGGTCAGCCCGAACTCGCCGTCCAGCGCCAGGATGACCGGTTCGGGTCCGGTCGCCGGCCTGGCGGCATCGGCCGCAGCCGCCGGTACAGCCCACGCGAGCGCAAGCAGAAGAAGTGCTGGCTTAAGAAGGCGAGTGGCTGCGGCAAACATTGTCCGTCGTTCTATTGATACGGCGGACGGAAGACGGGAGCTTCCGCGCGCGGAACGCGGCACTATGGGTGGGCGGAAGCTGTCGGGTCAATCTGCCCTTCGGCCGAGCGGCGGCGCGGGCGACCCCTTGCCCTTCCGGCAGGCTCATCCTTGTCTGGGTCGTCTATTATCGCAGGCGGCAAGCCAAGGAGGCCGGATGCGCCGCCCGGTGAGTGGGCGGCGCATCCGGCCGCGGCGCATGGGCCGCAACGGGGTCAGACCAGCTTGGCGGTCAGGCTGATCTGGGTGCCGGCGAGGGCCTTCGACACCGGGCAGTTGGCCTTGGCGCCGGCCGCCTGTTCCTGGAAGGTGGCCTCGTCGATACCGGGGATCTCCGCCTCGCAGTCCAGCTCGATCCGGCTGATGGCGAAGCCGGCGCCGTCCTTTTCCAGATGGACCTTGGCGGTGGTGTGGACGCGGGTCGGGGTGTGGCCGGCTTGGGCGAGACCGGCCGACAGCGCCATGGAGAAGCAGCCGGCATGCGCGGCGGCGATCAGCTCCTCCGGATTGGTGCCCTGTCCGTTTTCGAACCGCGACGGGAAGGAGTAGGCGCCTTCGAAGGCGCCGCTGCCCAGCCGCATCTTGCCGCTGCCCGATTTCAGGTCGCCGCGCCATTCGGCGTCCGATTGCCGCATCGCCATGTCGGTTTCTCCCCTCTCAGGTCATGGTGCTTCCGGCCCGCGCTTCGGGACCGGTCCAGCCTGACCTAGGGCGGCCGGACGTTGCGGCCAGCCGCATAACACCTCCGCGCGAAAACGGCGCGCCGATCTGGCGTGCGGACGGTCCGGCGGTCAGGCTTCCTGGACGGTTTCTATTTCCGACAGGTCGGACAGGCGGCGGGCCAGCCGTTCGGTGCAGCGGACCTCCAGAATGCCGAAGCCGGCATTGGGAGCGATGGCGTGCAGGTCGCCGGCCATGCCGTTCTCGCTGGCCAGCCGCCGCACGCGCTCCACCATGGCGTCCCGTTCCGGCCGGCCGGGGCGCAGGCCGGGCAGGGGGCGCGTGAAATGAAGCTTGTAGCGTTTGAAGATCGAAGGGGCCATCGGGTCACGGGTGCGAGGTGGGGGCGGTCGCCTGGGGCATGACGTCTGGACATCACGCCTGGACATCAGGCCCCTGGGCGCCGCCCCCCGGATCTCGCACAGGCCGGCCATGGGATGCCAGCCCGAAAAGCCGCGGGGCCCGCCGATTACGTCTTGGGCTCGACATTCTCGGCGCCGGCGCGGGTGCCGCCGAAGCGGTCGGCGCCCTTGGCGTCGGGAGCATCGGGCTTCTTGTGGTTGCCGGTGTTCTGCTCGCCCTCCGTGTGGCGGATGGTCTCTTCGGTGTGGGGCTGCTTGTTCTGCGAACCGGTCATCGGGGGGGAGTCTCCCATTATATAAGGTGTCCTCCCCTCAACCGGATCGGGCGCCATTGGTTTCGGACAGCCTCACCGATCGCGCGCGATCGCCTGCGCCACCGCCATCCACCGCTCAGTGTCGCCGGCCCCATCATCGACCTCGCGCAGCGCACGCAAGGGGCCCCAGACGCCGAGCCGGCTGGAGCGGCGCAGCGCGAAGAAGCGGTCGAGTTCCTCGTCGGTCGGCAGCCGGTCGCCCTTGCGCTGGTTGCAGCGGCGGTGGGCCAGAACGACGTTGGCCGGGTCGTCGATCCCGCCATAGGCCTGGGGGATCAGATGGTCGAACGTCGCCATCGCCCCCACCGGCCCGTCGCAGAAGAAGCAGCGCCCGCCCTGCTGGACGTCCATCAGTCCGGCATCGTCCGGCGTGACGGGCATGGCGCTCTCCCTCTCAAGGCGTTACAGGTCGCGCTCGACGCTGCCCCACAGGTCGTATTCGTCGGCATGCTCGATGGTGACGTCGACCATGTCGCCGGGCTTCAGCCCGGTTTCGCCGTTCAGGAAGACGTTGCCGTCGATTTCCGGCGCGTCGGCGTAGGAGCGGCCGATGGCCCCGTCCTCGTCGACCTCGTCGATCAGCACGCCCAGCGTCCAGCCCACCTTCTGCTGGAGCCGTTCGGCGCTGATCGCCTTCTGCGTCTCCATGAAGCGTTCCCAGCGCTCCTGCTTGACCTCTTCCGGGACGGCGCCGGGCAGGTCGTTGGCGGTGGCGCCCTCGACCGGCTCGTACTTGAAGCAGCCGACGCGGTCGAGTTGGGCCTCCTTCAGCCAGTCCAGCATGAACTGGAAGTCCTCCTCGGTCTCGCCGGGGAAGCCGGTGATGAAGGTGGAGCGCAGGACCAGATGCGGGCACTCGTCCCGCCACTTGCGGATGCGGTCCAACTGCTTTTCCTGGGCGGCCGGGCGGCGCATCGCCTTCAGCACGGTGGGCGAGGCATGCTGGAACGGGATGTCTAGGTAGGGGAGGATCTTACCCTCCGCCATCAGCGGGATGACCTCGTCCACATGCGGGTAGGGGTAGACGTAATGCAGGCGGACCCACAGGTCGAAATTCGCCAGTTCGTTGCACAGGTCGAAGAATCGGGTGCGGACCTCGCGGTCGTACCATTTCTCCGTCTTGTACTTCACGTCGACGCCGTAGGCGCTGGTGTCCTGGGAGATGACCAGCAGTTCCTTGACGCCGGCGACCGCCAGCTTTTCCGCCTCGCGCAGGACCGAATGAATCGGCCGGCTGACCAGATCGCCGCGCAGGGACGGGATGATGCAGAAGCTGCAGCGGTTGTTGCAGCCTTCGGAAATCTTCAGATAGGCGTAGTGGCGCGGGGTCAGCCGCAGGCCTTCCGGCGGCACCAGGTCGGTGAAGGGGTTGTGCGTCGGCGGCACGGCCTCGTGCACCGCGGTGACCACCTGTTCATACTGGTGCGGACCGGTGACGGCCAGCACGTCGGGGTGGATCTGCCGGATCAGGTCCGATTCCACGCCCATGCAGCCGGTGACGATGACCCGCCCGTTCTCCTTGATCGCCTCGCCGATGGCGTCCAGCGATTCCTTCTTGGCGCTGTCGAGGAACCCGCAGGTGTTGACCAGCACGACGTCCGCGCCGTCGTAGCTGGGGGAGATCTCGTACCCCTCCGCGCGCAGGCGGGTCAGGATACGCTCTGAGTCGACGAGCGCCTTCGGGCAGCCGAGGCTGACGATGCCGACCTTCGGGGCGCCCATGGTCTGAGCGGCGGCCGGCGATGCGGACTTCGGAACGGGGGATGTGGTCATCGCGCGCGTATACCGCCGAATCGAAGATTGCGCCAGTGAAACATGGCGGCGAAGCGAACCGGCATGGCCGATATGCCGATTTCGCCTGTGTTCCACAAGGGTTTCCTGTGGCCGAGCCTTAGCCGGACCCCCCGCGCCGATGCGACAATTCGCAACAAACGGGCAAAGTGTTCACGGTTCCGTTTTCAATTCAGTCGCGCTACAGTATGTGACGATCCGATGATCGAAGTGGCTGCCGCCTTTCAGCGATAGCCGCCAGCCTCTTTGTACGCCCATCGTATAGCCACTATACTTTATAGAGTGGAAAAAATGGACTTTGCAAAAGTGCGCGGCGTTGCTGCGGGCCGGATGTCGGTGCGGAAGAACGGTGCGCTGGAACGCATTCCGGCCGGTTCTCCCATCGGAGCGGGTTCGATCGGAACCGGACCCATGGGAGCCGGAATGGACATCGCCCATTCGGATCACACCGGCGGCGCGTCGCCGCAGGCCATTGCCGATGTGATGCTGCAGATCGCCCACATCGCGGACAGCCTGGGCTACACCCACGGCCTGAAGCCGTCGCAGTGGACGGCGCTGCGCTATTTCGCCGGCGCCAACAACAGCCAGCGCACCGTCTCGGCCTTCGCCGACTTCCACGCCACCACGCGCGGCGCCGCCTCGCAGATGGTGGAAGTGCTGGTTGGCAAGGATCTGCTGGTCCGCGTCCCGGTTCCGGAGGATCGCCGCGTCACCCAGTTGCACCCGACGCCCAAGGCGCTGGAGCTGCTGCGCCACGATCCGCTCAACGGCTTCGCGGGCGTCATCGGCACCCTTCCGGCCGAGGACCAGTATCGCCTGGCCGAGACACTGACCAGCCTGCTGCGCGGCCTGTTGGAAAAACGGCAGTCGGTCTGATCCTTCCGGTCTGATCCTTCCGGGGCGGCCAGCCGGCCGCACTCCTCAAGGCTTGCGGCAGACCGCAACCGCGCTCTCGAGCCCGCGCTGTTCCCGTTCGCTCAGGCGGTTGGCGACGAAGCCTTCCCACAACCCATTCCGCGCCAACTCCGACTGCACGCACCGGCAGTTGGCGGTGCAGGTTGCCGATGCCACGCCGGCGCGCTCGCAGTTCGCCACACAGGCGGTCTGGAAATCGCGCACAGCCGGCGCCTCCACCGGCAGGAGCTGTGCCGCCGCCCAGGCGATGCCGAACAGAAGCGGCTGGTGCAGCAGATAGACCGCAAGGCTGTGCCGTCCGGCCAGCGCCAGCGTCCGCCCGGCGGCACCGGTCACCGCCACGCCCTCTCCCATCCCCGGCCATAGCCGTGCCAGCCCGATCCCGGCCAGCACGGCACCGATCCAGGGCAGGACCGGCACGAAATCGTTGGAATCCGGCGCCACGCCGGTCATGCCGATCCAGCGCAGCCATGGGCTGTCGAAGACGGGGAAGGACAGCGAGGTGCCGGCCAGCACCGCCGCCGCCGCCGCCGTCAAGGTCAGCGCGGCGGGCAGGCGGACGAAGGCGAGGCCGACGATGCTCGCCAGCACGATGTGGTGCAGCACGCCGAAGAAGATCGGGCTGTCGGGGAACAGGGCGTAGGAGGCCGCCGACACCGCCGCGGCCCCGGCCGCCACCCGACCCAGCCGGCGCAGGACGCGTCCGGTGTCGAGTCCGTCGCGGGTCGACAGCACCAGCCCGATTCCGGCCAGCAACAGGAAGCTCGACAGGATCGCCGTGCGGGCGGCGAGCCAGAGCGGATCGCCCAGCAGGTCGAAGCGGGCGAGCCCGAAATAGGTGGCGTCCCAACTGGCGTGATAAAGCGCCATCGCGACCAGCGCCAGCCCGCGCGCGACGTCGATCGCCGGGCGGCGTGAACCGCCGGCTTTGGATCCGCCTGCCGTGCCGAGAGTTGAGCCTTGTGCCGGCACACCGTCGACCGCGCTCATGATCCCGTCATCCCCACGCCGAAAATCCATCCTTCCTGCCGCCGCGCCACCTCGTCCAGCCCCGGCGGCGCCCAGGCACACGGATTTCCGCCCAGCCAACGGAGACCGGCGGCCGAGACCAACGCGTCGCTGTCATGATCGCTGATGGTGCCGCTCCGCGCCAGTCGGCGCGAGCCCAGGCGGTGAAGTGCCTCGTCCAGTGCGCTGGCGTCGCGGATCTTGCGCTGGCCGAAGCCGGTGTGTTTCAGGAACAGGCGCGGGTAGATCTCCACCATCGCGCCGCCGCCCGGCGCCGGATCCTCGAAGGGCCAGACCGCCAGCCGTCCAGGCAGTGCCGCGCGCAGGGCGCGCAGCACCCGCATGCCGGCGAGCGCGCCCTTGCCGACCTGACGCGAGCCGATCAGCTTGTAGGGACTCTGCGGATGGCCAAGCCCGTCGGCACGGCAGGCCCATTCGGTCGCCCGGTGCGGATCCTCGTACCAGTCCGGCTGCGGGCCGCGATGCCAGAAGCCGGCGCCATGCAGCGGATGGAGGGCGAAGGCACCGCCGCCGAAATCGGGCTCATTGGCGCAGACCTCCTCCACCGCGTCCCACAGCTCGAAGACGGTGGCTTCCCGGCCGGGAAAGCCGCGCGCCGCCACCGCGAAGGGGAGGGAAAAGGCGCAGTCGATGCCGACCAATGCCGGTTCGCGCGCCAGTTCCGCCCTGAGCCAGTCGAACAGCGCCGTCCGCGACCACCAGCCGCCGGGGCCGTCCACCAGAACGGGCGCCGCATCGCCGGTCCGGCACTCCGCCACCGCGATGCCGGCATAGCGCTTGCCGCGGGCGCCGGACCAGTCGATGGCGATGTAGCGGGGGAAGGCGGCTGGGCAGGCGGACATGGACCGGTGCGGGTGAGTTTCGGACTGCCGTCCAGCATTAGCCGAGCCGGCGACCATCGGGCAATGCCTATTACGGTCCCGGCATGGTGGTGGAGAAATACCCGTGATATTATGGCTTTTTCCCTTCCGATCCCTCGTCGCGCGTTGAATCGGAGTGTTTTCCCCTATTGGGCGAGAGAGCCATGACCATCCATCAGATGATCAACCTGAGCACCACCGCCCTGCCGCAGGGCAGCCCCGGTCTGGCCTTGTACACGGCCGCGACCAATCATTTCGTCCATTTCCATGGCTTCCGCAATCTCGGCTTCGGCTATGAAGCCTGCAATGCCGCGGTCGCGGTGCAGAAGCGGGCGGATTTGTCGTCCTATGCCGATTTTTCCGTCTGCTTCGGATCGTCACGCCTGCATACGGGGCTCGATCCGGTGTTCAACACCGTATCGGACGACATCAATCCCAAGAGCCCCTTCGCGTCGTCCCAGCGCGAACAGCATGCGGAGCAGACGGCGATCCTCATCGCCTGCGATCAATATGCGCTGTGGACCGATCAGAATGGCCGGTGCCACATCTATGTCGACTACAGCCCGTGCGAAAACTGCGAGCCCTGGCTGGAGAACCGGATGGAGGAGTGGGTCGTCTATTACCGGGTCGCCCTGAACCTGTCGAGCAGCATGGTCAAGGAGCGCAAAGACACCCACAAGACGCAATACGGGCAGTTCTTCGGCTCGAAACAGAAATAGGGCGCGGCTGGCTCAGACCGTCACCGACACGAGGCCGCCCGGCGATCCCCCGGAGCGTCCGGCCACCGGTGCGGGCGGGGCGCCGGCCGCGGCCGGGTCCATGCCTGTGGAGGATGCCGGCCCCCGGTCCGCCGATCCGCTGGCGAAGGATATGCCCAGCGACGTGCCGCCCGATCCGGCTCCGGCAGCGCTTCGGGCCGTTGCCGGGCCTGCCCCCGATGCCGTTCCGGCCGTTCCGTCCGTGGAACCGGCGGACGGATCGGCCGCGCCGCCGCTTGCCGTCTGCGTCGCGGCAGCGGATTTCCTCTGGTCGTCCTGCGCAAGACGGCCGGCGGCGCGGCGGTACTCCTCGACGACGCGCTGGGACGGAATCTGGTCCTGGGTTTCACCGGTTTCGAAGTCGCGGAAATAGAGCACCGCGACCCGCGCGCCCTGGTCGTAGCGCATATAGGGGCTGATATAGCCGGCGCCGGACGCTTTCTCCGCCTCCGTCCCGGTGCCGCCGGTCTGGATGGGGGAGGGTTGGCTGGAACTGGCCGAAGAGACGGCGCCGCCGGCCTCCGTCGGCTGGAAGGCCGTCGGGCGGACTGCCGTCGTGCTGGAAACGCCACGGATCTCCATCGGTGCCTCCCGCGTCTGTTGTCCGCTGTCCCGGCCATCGTCCTGGCCATTCTCTTGGGGCAGGCCACCGCCGGCAGCCGCCCCGCTCCGCTCTCCCGACGTTCCGACCGTGCGACCGCTTCCGATCCGGACCCCGATCAGACCGTGATGTTCAGATTCTGGCCGCGGGTCGGGGTGGTGCTGCCGCCGCCGGAACCGGACTGGACATTCTGCGCCTCCTGCTGGCGGCGGGTGCGTTCGTCCTGGTCTTCCTGTGCGGATTCGACCTGCGAGGTTGACCGCTGCGCCGCGGCCGGACCGCTGCTGAGCGGGGTGACGTAGGGCTGCTGCTGATAGCCGCCGATTCCGCCGATGCTGCTCACGCCCATGATGGTTCCTCCGGTCGCTGGTGCGACGCTTTTTGGACCAGCCGGCGAACAGGTCTTGGCTCCGGCCGACCGACCGGGTGCGTCGGGGCCCGGCTGCACCCCAAACTAGGCAAATTTTGCCCGATAGAAAGGGGTAGCGCCAGCGAAATCGACTCGGTGAACAGCCGTCAGCGGGAATGTCAACGAACAAAGTGCCTTAGCGAGCGAGCGTCACAACTCTTTTTCCATGGGGTGTTCCAACTCGGCAACCGCGATATCGGAATCCGGCGGCGACTCGGCATTGCGCCACAACGCGGCCTCCACCGCCAGGGTCCAGAAGCTTTCCGCCGCCTTGCTCTGGCGGGCACGGGGACGGACCAGCCGGATCTGCACCGGCACGGTCCAGCGTGGGTCGGCGGCCGGCTGGCCTGCCCGAACCAGGGTTCCGCGGGCCAGATCATCGGCGATCAGGCTTTCAGGCAGCCACGCCACCCCGCGCCCGTCGCGCGCCAGCGTGCGCAGCACCGCCGCCAGATGGGAGGTGAAGACGGTGTCGAGCGCGTTGGGAAGCGGCTGCGCCGCCCGCACCGCCTCCAGGATGCGGCCCATCCCCGACTCGCGGCTGTAGGACAGGTTCGGCAGCGCCGTGCCTTCGCCGTCGGACAGCAGATGGCGGGGCCGGCCGTCGGCATCCGGGGCGGTCACCGCCAGCAGCCGGTCGCCGCCGACGACGACGGAGCGGAAGGACTCCGCATCCAGCCGGCCGGCCGCCGCCGGGTGGGCGTGGCACAGCAGGAACTGCGCCTGACCGGCCAGCATCAGCCGCTCGCAGGCCTCCATGCTGTCCGAAGACAGGGTGATGGCGCCCAGCCGCGCCCGCGCCTCCAGCGCCCGCAGCCAGGAGGGGAAGAAGGTCAGCGACAGGGCGTGCGTGGCTGCGAAGCGCAGGGTCGCGGCCTCCGACTGGGCGGCGAGCCGGGCCTCCTCGCGCCCCTGCAGCAGGCGGCGCACCGTCTCGTCGGCGAAGGGGCGGAAGCGGCGCCCGGCCTCCGTCAGGGTGACCGGCTGGCCGCTGCGGTCGAACAGCGGGGTGCCGGCCCAATCCTCAAGCGCGCGGATGCGGCGGCTGAAGGCCGGCTGGGTCAGGTGGCGCGCGTCGGCGGCGCGGGAGAAGTTGCCGCAATCCACCAGCGCCAGGAAATCGTCGAGCCAGGAGAGTTCCATCGCCCAATCTTCGTCACGTCCGCCGGGCCGGCTTTCCGCCACCCCATGCCGAACCCGCATGATGCGTTCCGGCCTTGGCATTGGCCCGGCGCCCCGCACCATCCCTACAGTGCCGGCACGAAACGCGCCACCACGCTGCAAGGGGAACCGCCATGCGCATCGTCGAAATCCGCGAACAGACCGCCGGCATCAAGTCCGACATCGCCAACGCCTTCATCGATTTCAGCCAGATGACCTGCAGCGTGGTGGCGGTCGTCACCGACGTGGTGCGCGACGGCAAGCCGGTGATCGGCTACGGCTTCAACTCCAACGGCCGCTATGCCGCGGGCGGGTTGCTGCGCGAGCGCTTCATTCCCCGGCTGATGAGCGCCGCTCCCGACAGCCTGCTGGACGACACGGGCGAAAACCTGGACCCGTTCCGCATCTGGGCGCGGTTGATGACCAACGAGAAGCCGGGCGGCCATGGCGAACGCTCGGTAGCGGTGGGCACCATCGACATGGCGGTGTGGGACGCCGTGGCGAAGATCGCCGGCGTGCCGCTCTACCGCCTGCTGGCCGACCGTTTCCGCGACGGGGTGGCCGACGACAGCGTGTGGGTCTATGCGGCCGGCGGCTATTACTATCCCGGCAAGGATGTGAAGGCGCTGCAGGACGAGATGCGCAGCTACCGCGACCGCGGCTACAGGGTCGTGAAGATGAAGATCGGCGGCGCCCCGCTGGAGGAGGATCTGCGCCGTATCGACGCGGTGCTGGAGGTCGTCGGTTCGGGCGGGAACCTGTGCGTCGACGCCAACGGCCGCTTCGACCTCAAGACCGCCATCGCCTATGCCGAGGCGCTGAAGCCCTACGGCCTGTTCTGGTACGAGGAGGCCGGGGACCCGCTGGACTATGCGTTGCAGGCCGAACTCGCCACCCATTACGACCGCCCGATGGCGACCGGCGAGAACCTGTTCTCCCACCAGGACGCGCGCAACCTGATCCGCCATGGCGGGATGCGGCCCGACCGCGACTGGCTGCAGTTCGACTGTGCGCTGAGCTATGGGCTGGTGGAGTACATGCGCACGCTGGAGGTGCTGAAGGAGAACGGCTGGTCGAGCCGCCGCGTCGTGCCGCATGGCGGACACCAGATGTCGCTGAACATCGCCGCCGGCCTGCATCTGGGTGGCAACGAATCCTATCCCGACGTCTTCAAACCCTTCTGCGGCTTCGCCGACGGCATCGCGGTGGAGGACGGCCGGGTGCGCCTGCCCGACCTGCCCGGCATCGGGTTCGAGGCCAAGTCGGAGCTGTTCGCGACCATGAGCGGCCTGCTGGAAACCCGATGAAATCGGTCAGGTATGTACTCCAAACCTGTCCGTATGGGAGACGGAGCAGCGGCAGCCGAATCGGCCATTGACCCAGCGCCCTGCTGTGTCAATCTATTGGTGGTCGCAACGTTTCAGAAAGGAGGTGATCCAATGTCTCATGGAGCCAGTCCGGTTGTCGCCGCTTTGTTCGGTCTCGCCGCACTCCTGACGGCGGGGATCGCCAACGCGGAGTGTTCGTCCAGCCATAGCGCGAGCGCGTCGCCGCCGCCGGCCTCCGGCACCGTCGGATCGGTCGGAACCCCGGCGCCCAGCAGCACGCGCGGCGGGTGATCGCCGGACGCTGACGACCCGGAACGTCCATGCTTTGGAACGGGCCGCCCTTCACCGGGCGGCCCGTTTCTTTTGTGTCCTGAGGATCGCGATTCCAGGATTATGGGGGAGGCCACGCTTTCCGAAAAATGCCACAGAGATGAACAAATGTTTCCTTCCCATCGGATGGAAGCCCGTATATTGAAATTTTTACCATTTGCCTGCCACCATCGCGCGTGAAACCCCCGATATGGGTTCGGGGCGTGTGGGAGGGCACAATGGATCACTCGACCGGTCATCACCATGGCTGCTGCCAGGGCGAACACAGCTCGCGCCGCGGGTTCCTGAAGCTGGCGACGCTGGGTGCCGGCGTGACGCTGATGGCGCCGATGATGATGAGCCGTCCGGCCTGGGCCGGCAGCGTCGACACGCTTCTGCTGTCCTGCATGGACTATCGCCTGATGGGCCATGTCGCCGGCTACATGAATGCCCGCAACATGCAGGCGAACTACGACCACGTCATCCTGGCCGGCGCCAGCCTGGGGGCCCTGACCGACAAGAAGCCGGCTTGGGGCGAGGCCTTCTGGGACCATGTCGCGGTCGCCAAGGACCTGCACCACATCAAGCGCCTGATCGTCATGGATCACCGCGACTGCGGCGCCTACAAGGTCTTCCTCGGCATGGACGTGGCGTCCGACCCCGCCAAGGAGACCGCGGTGCACGGCCAGTACCTGAGCAAGCTGAAGGCGATGGTCAAGGAACGCCACCCCGACCTCGAGGTCGAACTGCTTCTGATGGGCCTGGACGGCACGGTCGAGAAGCTGGCGGCGTAGTAGAAGCACCCTCTCCCGTCCAGGGAGAGGGTCTGCCTGTCGTCACATATCCAGCCCCAGGTCAAGGTTCGGGGCGCTGTGGGTCAGCCATCCGCAGGAGATCATGTCGACGCCGGTCTCCGCGATGGCACGGACGGTGGCGAGCGTGACGTTGCCCGACGCCTCGGTCAGCAGCCGGCCGTCCACCATCCGCACGGCGCGGCGCAGCGTGTCCGGGTCCATGTTGTCGAGCAGCACGACATCGACCGGCAGGCCGAGCAGTTCGTCCAGCTGGTCGAGCGTGTCGACCTCCACCTCCACCTTCACCATGTGGCCGATGGCGGCGCGCACGCGCTCCACCGCCGGACGCACGCCGCCGGCGACCGCGATGTGGTTGTCCTTGATCAGCACGGCGTCATCCAGCCCGAAGCGGTGGTTGAAGCCGCCGCCCAGCTTGACCGCATGCTTTTCCAGCACGCGCAGGCCGGGGGTGGTCTTGCGGGTGCAGACGATGCGGGCGTCGGTCCCCTCCATCTCGCGCACCAGGGCGCGGGTGGCGGTGGCGATGCCGGACAGCCGGCCCATCAGGTTCAGCGCCGTGCGTTCCGCCGTCAGCAGGGCACGGGCCTTGCCGGTCAGCGTCGCGATGGTGCCGCTGGGGAGCACGTCGTCGCCGTCCGCGCGCTCGACGGTCACAGAGACGGCGGGGTCTAGCAGGCGGAAGGCGATCAGCGCCGCCTCCAGCCCGGCGACGCGGCCGTCCTTCCGGGCGGCGATGCGGGCGGTCGCCACCGCGTCGGCCGGGACGATGCTGTCGGTGGTGATGTCGCCGGCCCGGCCCAGATCCTCGGCCAGGGCGGCGCGGACGATGGGCTCGACGGTCAGAGGATGCAGCATGCGGCGTCTCCGGGCAGGGGGCCGGCGGTTCCGGCCAGATCGCTGAGGGTCAGGGTGCTGCGGGTAAAGGCGGAATTCGGAAGCGGATGGTCGCTGCGGCAATGGGCGCCGCGGCTTTCCTCCCGCGCCAGAGCGGCATGGACCACCAGCCGGCCGACCAGCAGCCGGTTGCGAGCCTCGCCCCAATGGCGGACGACAGGGGGCGGGGCCCGACCGTCGTTGCCGGCATCGCCGTCCTCGCAGCGCAGCGTGTCCAGCGCCGCGGCCAGCCGGTCGAGCTTGCGCCGGGCGGCGAACAGCCCCAGCCCGTGGCGGACCAGCCCGGCCCCTTCATAGAGCGCCGTCCGCGCCTCCGCTCCGATGGCGTCGAGCAGGGCGTGGCCGACGTCGGCGGCGACCGCCGGGGGACGGGGCAGGGCGAAGGGCGGCAGCGGCGCCAGGGGGCGGTCGGCAACGTCGCGGGCGACGCGGGCGCCGAAGACCAGCGCCTCCAGCAGGGAATTGCTGGCCAGCCGGTTGGCGCCATGGACGCCGGTGCAGGCGACCTCGCCGCAGGCCCACAGCCCGTCCAGGCTGGTGCGCCCATCGGCGTCGGTGACCACCCCGCCCATGTGGTAGTGGGCGGCGGGCGCCACCGGCATCGGTTCCGCGAACGGGTCGAGCCCATGGTCGGCGCAGAGCGCCAGCACGGTGGGGAAGCCGTCGGGCTTGGCGGCAAGCGCCGGGCGCAGATCGAGGAACACCGGCTCTCCCGCCGCGACGCGCCGGCCGATGGCGCGGGCGACCACATCGCGCGGTGCCAGTTCTGCCAGTGGATGCTCACCGGGCATGAAGCGGCGGCCCTCGCGGTCGAGCAGGAGGGCGCCGGCGCCGCGCAGCGCCTCGGTCAGCAGCGGCACCGGGTCGGCATCGACGGCGAGTGCCGTGGGATGGAACTGCACGAATTCCAGATCGGCCAGCCGGGCGCCGGCCCGCGCGGCGATGGCCAGCCCGTCGCCGGTGGCCTCCGCCGGGTTGGTGGTGCGGGCGAAGGCGGCGCCGATGCCTCCGGTCGCCAGGATGACGCGGGGCGCGCGGTGCAGCACCCAGCCCTGCGGATGGCAGGCCAGCAGGCCGCAGACCCGGCCGTTGCGGAGGACGAGATCGACGGCGAAGGCATCCGTCTCCACCCGCACCGACGGGGTGGCGCGCAGGCGCTCGGCCATCGCGGTGACCAGCGTCCGTCCGGTGGCGTCGCCCCCGGCATGGACGATGCGTGCCGCGCCATGGGCGGCCTCGCGGCCCAGCAGCGGCGAGCCGTCGGCGGCGCGGTCGAAGGGCAGGCCGTCCTCCAGCAGCCGGCGGACCAGCGCGGCGCCGTCGCGGGTCAGCAGGGCCGCCATCGCGGCATCGACCAGCCCGGCCCCGGCGGCGACGGTGTCGGCGGCATGGTCCTCCGGCCGGTCGCCCGGGCCCACGGCGGCGGCGACGCCACCCTGGGCATGGAGGCTGGAGCCGCCGGGAAGACCGGCGGTCTTGGTGATGAGCGTGACCGCGCGGGGCGCCAACTGCAGCGCCGCGGTCATCCCGGCAAGGCCGGAGCCGACGACGACCACCTCGGCATCGCGGACATCGTAAGGCATGCTGGAGGTCATCAAAGAACTCCTCACAAGTTCCTTTTCCCGCCTGGGGAGAAGGTTAGGATGAGGGGGTTCGGCGCAGCCGAAGAGATCCTAGAAGCGGATCCCCCCTCACTTCGGCTTCACCGCCAGCATGCGTTCCACCGAGCGGCGGGCGCGGGCGGCAAGGGCGTCCGGGATTTCGACCTTCGGTTCCAGGGTCTGCAGCGACTCCAGGATGCTCGACAGCGTCACAGTCTTCATGTGCGGGCAGAGGTTGCAGGGCCGCACGAACTCCGTCTCCGGCGAGGCGGCTGCAACGTTGTCGCTCATCGAGCATTCGGTGACCATCAGCACCCGCAGCGGCTTCTCGTTGCCGACGAAGTCGATCATGCGGGCGGTGGAGCCGACGAAATCGGCGGCCTGAAGCACGTCCGGCGGGCATTCGGGGTGGGCGATCACGGTCAGCCGGTCGAAACGGCGGCGGAACTCGTCGATCTCCGCACCGGTGAAGCGCTCATGCACCTCGCAATGGCCCTTCCAGGCGATGATCTCGACATTGGTCTGGGTCGCGACGTATTTCGCCAGGTATTCGTCGGGCAGGAAGATCACCCGGTCGACGCCCAGCGATTCCACCACCTCCACCGCATTGCCCGAGGTGCAGCAGATGTCGACCTCGGCCTTCACCTCGGCCGAGGTGTTGACGTAGGCGACCACCGGCACGCCGGGATGCGCCTCGCGCAGAAGCCGCACGTCGGCGGCGGTGATGCTGTCGGCCAGCGAGCAGCCGGCGTTGCGGCTGGGGATCAGCACCGTCTTGGCCGGGTTCAGCAGCTTCGCCGTCTCCGCCATGAAATGAACGCCGGCCAGAACGATCACGTCGGCGTCGGTCTGCGTCGCCTTGGCGGCCAGCGCCAAGCTGTCGCCGACGATGTCGGCCACGCCGTGGAAGATCTCCGGCGTCTGGTAGTTGTGCGCGAGGATGACGGCGTTGCGCTCGCGCTTCAGTTCGTTGATGGCGTGTACCAGCGGCGCATGGAAGGGCCACTCGATGGCCGGCACGACACGCTTCATGCGGTCATAGATCGGCGCGGTCGCCTCAGCGACGGCGGCGGTGTAGGCGAGTTCGGCGACCTCGGGCATCTGGCTGCTCCGCTGTATGCTCGTTCTGAGCAAAACCATATGTGCTCTATTCGAGCATATCAAGCGGAAAAGACGGCGCGGAAACATTCCGGGTCCGGCGGTGTTGTGGCCGGGTTGGGTGAAGTCCGGACCGCGGGCTCGCCCGTTCGGGTGCTGCTTGGAGAATCGCCGATGAAAGCCTTCCTCGCCGCGCTCTGCGCCATCGTGGTCCTGGCCGCCGGCGCATGGGCGACCTTGCCGACCCTGTTCGCCCGAACCGCCGACGAGACCTTCGCCTCCGTCGGCGCGCGGGTGGGGGAGGATGCGTCCGTCGAGCACCGAAACTTCTCCGGCCGTCCGCAGGCCCACCCTCAGGCCCGCCCCCAGGAGTGATCCCGCGGACAGGGGGAAAAGGATGACTCCGGCCGGGTGACCTCGACCGGATAAGGCAACCTTTGCCCCTGGGGGCCGTTATCCCAGTTCGGGCTGATAATGGCCTTCGGGATGTATCGGAAGCGGCTTGCGGGAGTGCGATGACGGGACATGATCCGGAAAGCGGCGCGGACGGTCTGCGCGCCGACGTCTACCGGCTGCTGGCGCTGACGCTGGCGGCTCCGCCTTCCGCCGACCTGCTGGGATTGCTCGGCGGCCTGACGGGCGATGCCACGGCGATCGGCCGTGCCTTCGACGACCTCGCGTCGCGCGCCCGCAGCACCAGCCCGCAAGAGGCGGAGCGGGAGTTCAACGCGCTGTTCATCGGCGTCGTCCATGGCGAACTGGTCCCCTATGCCTCCTACTACCGCACCGGCTTCCTGACCGACCGGCCGCTGTCGGCCCTGCGCGCCGACCTGCAGGCGCTGGGGCTCGAACGCGCGCCCGACGTGTCGGAGCCGGAGGACCACATCGCCGCGCTCTGCGACGTGATGGCCGCGCTGATCCGCGAAGAGGCCGATCCGGCGGTGCAGCGGCACATGCTGGACAGCCACGTCACGCCCTGGGCCGGGCGCTTCTTCCAGGATCTGGAAGGGGCGGAGGCGGCCGGCCTCTACCGCCCGGTCGGCGCCATCGGCCGCCTGTTCCTGGAGATCGAGCAGGAAGCGCTTAACCGACAAACCGACCATCTGGAGGAGGCCGACGCATGAAGTCGCCGCAAGACTCCCCGCGCAATCCCCTGCAGCGCCGCGACATCCTGAAGACCCTCGGCCTGGGTGCGGCCGGCGCCGCCGCGGCCACCGTGCTGCCCGGCGGCGAGGAGGCGCAGGCGATGGAATCGCCGCAGGAGCAGGTGAAGGCGCGCTACCGCGAAACTGAACACGTCAAGCGCTTCTACGCGCTGAACCGCCTCTAGAGCGGTCCGGAGGGTGTCCATGCTGGTCAAACGGTCTTCAGCGAAAGCGTCACGCGGCAAGCGGTCCGGTCTGTTCGGGGCGCTGGCCGACAGCCTGGAGTCGGGCGTCAGCCGCCGCGGCTTCCTGCGCCGGTCCGGCCTTGCCGCGGGCGGCATCGCCGCCGTCGGCGCGCTGCCGGGCGCCATGATCCGCAAGGCCGAAGCGGGCCCGATCCTGCCCAACATCGAGGTGGTGACGCGCAAGAATGTCTGCACCCACTGTTCGGTCGGCTGCACGGTGATCGCGGAGGTGCAGAACGGCGTCTGGGTCGGGCAGGAGCCGGGCTGGGAAAGCCCGATCAACCAGGGCACCCACTGCGCCAAGGGCGCCTCGGTGCGCGAACTGACCAAGGGCACCCGCCGCGTCAAATACCCGCTGAAGCTGGTGGACGGCGCATGGCAGCGGATCGGCTGGGACCAGGCGATCGAGGAGATCGGCAACCAACTGGCGGACATCCGGCAGGCCTCGGGACCCGACGCGGTGTTCTGGCTGGGGTCGGCGAAGTTCTCCAACGAGGGCGCCTATCTGTACCGAAAGCTGGCGGCCTTCTGGGGGACCAACAACGTCGACCATCAGGCCCGCATCTGCCATTCCACCACGGTCGCCGGCGTGGCGAACACGTGGGGCTACGGCGCCATGACCAACAGCTACAACGACATCCAGAACTCCAAGGCGCTGCTGATCGTCGGCGGCAACCCTGCGGAGGCGCATCCGGTGTCGATGCAGCACATGCTGCGCGGCAAGGAGCACAACCGCGCCCCCTTCATCGTCATCGACCCGCGCTTCACCCGCACCGCGGCGCACGCCACCGAATATGTCCGCATCCGTCCCGGCACCGACATCCCGATCGCCTGGGGACTGCTCTGGCACATCTTCGAGAATGGCTGGGAGGACAAGGAATACATCCGCCAGCGCGTCTACGGCATGGACGAGATCCGCGCCGAGGTGAAGAAATGGAATCCCGAGGAGGTTGAGCGGGTCACCGGCGTTCCCGGATCCCAGCTGCGCCGGGTGGCGGAGGTGCTGGCGAAGAGCAAGCCCAGCACCGTGATCTGGTGCATGGGCGTCACCCAGCACACGGTGGGCACCGCCAACGTCCGCGCGCTGTCGATCCTGCAGCTGGCGCTGGGCAACATCGGCGTGGCCGGCGGCGGCGCCAACATCTACCGCGGCCACTGCAACGTGCAGGGCGCCACCGACTTCGGGCTCGATGTCAGCACCTTGCCGGCCTATTACGGGCTGGCCGAAGGGGCGTGGAAGCATTTCGCCCGGGTCTGGGACGTCGAATACGACTATCTGAAGGGCCGCTTCGGCTCCAGGGAGCTGATGGAGGCCAAGGGCATCCCGACCACGCGCTGGTTCGACGCGGTGCTGGCCAAGCCGGGCGAGATCGACCAGCCCAGCCCCTTGCGCGCCATGATGTGCTTCGGCCATGGCGGCAACACCGTCACCCGCATGCCGGAGATGGTGAAGGGGCTGGAGAAGCTGAGCCTGCTGGTCGTCGCCGACCCGCACCCGACCACCTTCGCCGCCATCAAGGAGCGGCGCAACGGCACCTACATCCTGCCGACCTGCACCCAGTTCGAGACCGACGGGTCGCGCACCTGCTCCAACCGCTCGATGCAGTGGGGGGAGAAGGTGGTGGAGCCGATCTTCGAGTCGAAGGACGACTACACCATCATCTATCTGCTGGCCCGCAAGCTGGGCTTCGCCGACGAGATGTTCAAGCACATCACGGTGGAGAACACGCGCCCGGTGCCGGAGGACATCCTGCGCGAGATGAACCGCGGCTGCCTGTCCATCGGCGCCACCGGCCAGTCGCCGGAACGGCTGAAGATGCACATGAAGCATCAGGCCGATTTCGACAAGATCACCATGCGGGCCTCCTCCGGCCCCTGTGCCGGCGACTATTACGGCCTGCCCTGGCCCAACTGGGGCCATCCGGAGATCCGGCATCCGGGATCGGCGGTGCTCTACGACACCTCCCGCCATGTGATGGACGGCGGCGGCGTGTTCCGCGCCCGCTTCGGGGTGGAGCGCAACGGCGTCTCGCTGCTGGCCGACGGCTCCTATTCCAAGGGGTCGGAGATCGAGGACGGCTATCCCGAATTCACCATGGCGGTGCTGAGGAAGCTGGGCTGGGACAAGGATCTGACGCCCGAGGAGATGCGGGTCATCCAGGCCATCGGCGGGGGGGAGGGCAGCGCCGAGGTGGACAATGTCAGCTGGCAGACCGACCTGTCGATGGGCATCATCCGCGTGGCGCTGAAGCATGGCTGCGTTCCGCACGGCAACGCCAAGGCGCGGGCCGTCGCCTGGAACCTGCCCGATCCGGTGCCGATCCACCGCGAGCCGATCTATTCCCCGCGCCCCGACCTGGTGAAGGCCTTCCCGGCCATCGAGGACCGCCGCGACTTCCGGCTGGTCCAGCTCGCCCGCTCGCTGCAGTTCAAGGTGGCCGACAGCGACCTGCGCCAGCGCTTCCCCATGGTGCTGACCTCCGGCCGTCTGGTCGAGTACGAGGGCGGCGGCGAGGAGACACGCTCCAACGTCTGGCTGGCGGAGTTGCAGCAGTCGATGTTCGTGGAAATCAACACCGGGGATGCCGAACGGCTGGGCATCAAGGACGGCGCCTGGGTCTGGGTCCATGGGCCGGAAGACGGCGGCAAGGCCAAGGTGAAGGCGCTGGTGACCGACCGCGTCGGCGGCGGCACGGTGTTCATGCCCTTCCACTTCTCCGGCTTCTGGCAGGGCGAGTCCCTGCGCGGCAACTACCCGCCCAACACCGACCCCATCGTGCTGGGCGAGCCGGTCAACGGGGTGACGACCTACGGCTACGACCCCGTCACCTTCATGCAGGAAACCAAGGTCACCCTCTGCCGGGTCGAGCCGGCGTGAGCGGAACGCGACAGGGAAGCAGGTAGAACATGGCCCGGATGAAGTTCCTGTGCGACGCCGAACGCTGCATCGAATGCAACGCCTGCGTCACCGCCTGCAAGAACGAGCATGAGGTCCCCTGGGGCATCAACCGCCGCCGTCTGGTCACGCTGAACGACGGCAAGCCGGGCGAGCGGTCGATCTCCATGGCCTGCATGCACTGCAACGATCCGCCCTGCGCCGCGGTGTGCCCGGTCGACTGCTTCCTGCAGACCGCCGACGGTGTGGTCCTGCACAGCAAGGACCTGTGCATCGGCTGCGGCTACTGCTTCTACGCCTGCCCGTTCGGCGCGCCGCAATTCCCGCGCACCACCGATTTCGGCAGCCGCGGCAAGATGGACAAATGCACCTTCTGCGCCGGCGGCCCCGAAGCGGACAACAGCGTCGAGGAGTACCAGAAATACGGCTCCAACCGTCTGGCGGAAGGCAAGCTGCCCTTGTGCGCGGAGATGTGCTCCACCCGCGCGCTGATGGGCGGCGACGGTGCCGTTCTGGCCGACATCTACCAGGAACGCTCGCTGCGCCGCGGTTACGGCTCCGGCGCGCCGGGCTGGTCGACCGCCTACGGCCGCAACGACCGCGGCTCTCCTTTCGCGCCCGGCGGGCCGGGTACGGGAGGGGCGTGAGAGGTTCTGAGCGAGTGCGACGTTAGACCCCCACCTAACCTCCCCCGCCCAGCAGGGGAGGGTCGGGGTGGGGGCAAGTGTTGCAAGAAGTCGCCTAATCCGGGAGACCACCATGCGCCCCCTGCACGCCCTGCTTTTGCTGATTGCCCTGCTGGCCGCTCCGACTTTCGCACAAGCGCAGCTCTATCAGGTGCCCGGCCAGAACTCGCCGACCACCAAGGAGCAGGTGCCGCTCTACGTCCCGCAGGACGACAAGGTGATCGGCCGCGTCAGCATCCCCGACGAGAAGCTGGCCGTGCTGGTCCAGCCCGAAGGGCGGGAATGGCGGGAGTGGCGCAGCCACACGCTGCGGCTGGCGATCGGCGGGCTGGCCATCGGCATGACGGCGGTGCTGACGGTCTTCTTCCTCTATCGCGGCACCATCCGCATCCATGGCGGAAAGGCGGGGCGGCTGGTCCTGCGCTTCAACGGACTGGACCGCTTCGCCCATTGGACGACGGCGGTCAGTTTCCTGGCGATGGCGCTGACCGGCGTGATCCTCACCTTCGGCCGGACGCTGCTGATTCCGCTGATCGGCCATCAGGCCTTCACGCCGCTGGCGGAATATTCCAAGTCGATCCACAACTTCGTCAGCGTGCCCTTCGTCGTCGGGCTGCTGATGATCGTGGCGCTCTGGATGCGCGACAACATTCCCGAAAAGTCCGACTGGCAATGGGTCAAGACCGGCGGCGGCCTGTTTTCGAAGGCCGGCGGCCACCATCCGGAAGCCGGGCGCTTCAACGCCGGACAGAAGGGGGTGTTCTGGGGCATCGTGCTGGGCGGGATCGGCATGACGGTCACCGGCTATCTGCTGATGGTGCCCTTCGCCTTCACCGGGATCGGCGGCATGCAGATCATGCACGTTATCCACGGGCTGCTGGCGGCCGTGCTGATCGCGGTGGTGATCGGCCACATCTACATCGGCACCATCGGCATGGAAGGCGCCTTCGACGCCATGGGCAGCGGCGATGTCGACGAGGCCTGGGCCATCGAGCATCACCGCCGCTGGTACGAGGAGCAGTTGCGCAAGGGCTATGTCGAGGGCCGTCATCCCGCCGAGTGAACGGCCGCCCGGCGGGCGGCGGTCCTGGGAGTGACGGGACAGGGTGGTGAACGAACAATCTCGCCACCCGATCTTCTCCTTCCATAGTACAATTTACCCCCTCCCTCTCAGAATGGCTGAATGGCGCCGACAAACGCGCCGGACCGGAGACCTGACCGGTTCGCCACACTGAGAGGAACGGCCCAATGCTCCACCAGGCTCTCGACACGCTGCAGAAGCAGATCGCGCTCCGCCCCCGCTACGACAATTATATCGGCGGCCAGTGGGTGGCACCGGTGGACGGCCAATACTTCACCAATCTCACGCCGATTACCGGCAAGCCGCTGTGCGAGGTCGCCCGTTCCCAGGCCGCCGACGTTGAACTGGCGCTCGACGCCGCCCACAAGGCCAAGGATGCCTGGGGCCGTACTTCGCCGACCGAGCGCTCGAACATCCTGCTGAAGATCGCCGACCGCATGGAAGAGCGGCTGGAGGTCATCGCCCTGGCCGAGACGCTGGACAACGGCAAGCCGATCCGCGAGACCCGCGCCGCCGACGTTCCCCTCGCCATCGACCATTTCCGCTATTACGCCGGCTGCATCCGCGCCCAGGAAGGCTCGATCGCCGAGATCGACCACACCACCTACGCCTACCATTTCCATGAGCCGCTGGGCGTCGTCGGCCAGATCATTCCCTGGAACTTCCCGCTGCTGATGGCAGCCTGGAAGCTGGCCCCGGCGCTGGCCGCCGGCAACTGCATCGTGCTGAAGCCGGCCGAGCAGACCCCGATGGCGATCATGGTCCTGATGGACATCGTCGGTGACCTGCTGCCGGCCGGCGTCATCAACGTCGTCAACGGCTTCGGCATCGAGGCGGGCAAGCCGCTGGCCACCAACAAGCGCATCTCCAAGATCGCCTTCACCGGCGAGACCTCGACCGGCCGCCTGATCCTGCAATACGCCTCGGAGAACATCATCCCGTCGACCGTCGAGCTGGGCGGCAAGTCGCCGAACATCTTCTTCGAAGACGTGATGGCCGCCGACGACGAGTTCCTCGACAAGGCACTGGAAGGCTTCGCGATGTTCGCGCTGAACCAGGGCGAGGTCTGCACCTGCCCGAGCCGTGTCCTGATCCAGAAGTCGATCTACGACCGCTTCATCAAGCTGGCGGTGGAACGCGTCGCCAAGATCACCCAGGGCCATCCGCTGGACGGCGCCACCATGATCGGTGCCCAGGCCTCGCAGGAGCAGCTGGAGAAGATCCTCTCCTACATCGAGATCGGCAAGGCCGAGGGCGCCAAGGTGCTGATCGGCGGCGAGCGCGCCCATCTGGGCGGCGAGCTGGAGGGCGGCTATTTCGTGCAGCCGACCATCCTGGAAGGCCACAACAAGATGCGCATCTTCCAGGAGGAGATCTTCGGCCCGGTCGTCGCCGTGACCACCTTCGAGACCGAGGAAGAGGCGCTGGCCATCGCCAACGACAGCGAGTTCGGCCTGGGCGCCGGCGTGTGGAGCCGTGACGGCAACCGCGCCTTCCGCATGGGCCGCGGCATCCAGGCCGGCCGCGTGTGGACCAACTGCTACCACCTGTACCCGGCGCACGCCGCCTTCGGTGGTTACAAGAAGTCCGGCATCGGCCGTGAGACGCACAAGATGATGCTCGACCACTACCAGCAGACCAAGAACCTGCTGGTCAGCTACAGCCCGAAAGCGCTCGGCTTCTTCTGAGCCCTGCTCCTCCCTATCGGGCAAACCTGGGCCGGGGGCGCGTCCCCCGGCCTTTTTTCTTTCTCCGCGTGGTTTCGTGATAAAGGACCGACCATGCCGACCGCTCCCATGCCGACCGACCGCGTCGTCGCCACCCCCGAAGCCGTCGCCCTGCTGGACCGCCTGTCGGCCAAGCACGGGCCGCTGATGCTGCATCTGTCGGGCGGCTGCTGCGACGGGTCGGCGCCGCTGTGCCTGCCGCTGGGGGAGTTCCGCCTGGGCGAACGCGACCTTTGTCTCGGCACGATCACGGGCGCACCCTTCTGCATGGCCGAAGACACCTTCGCGTGGTGGCGCAATACCCAGGTCATCCTGGACGTTATCCAGGCGCGCGGCGGCGGCTTCTCGCTGGAGGCGCCGGACGGGGTGCGCTTCACCGCCAAGGCCCGCCTGTTCACGGATGAAGAATTGGCGGAGCTTTCCGACCCGCAACCTGCGAACACTCTCTGACAGACCATCACCGGGGAGCCATCCTCCACCATGTCCTCCTTCACCGGCCCGCGGATTGGCCTTGCCCGCCGCCATCCCTGGAGTACCCTTGCCGGATCGCATCCGCGGACGGAGCAGGAGGCGCAGGGGGCAGGCATGTCCGCACGGGAGATCTCCGCAGAAGGTCCGGTGAGGACGGCGACCGGCGACGGCATGCCGCGCGCCGTCACCCATGCCGAACGCCCCGACGAGGCGGCAAGGGATCTGCGCGCCGGGATGGGCGACGTTGCGCTGGAACTGGTGCTCGTCTTCTGCGCGCCCAATTACGACCGCCATGCCCTGGCCGATGCGCTGGCGGCGGAGTTCGGCATGGTGCCGGTCATCGGCTGCACCACGGCGGGGGAGATCGGTCCCGGCGGCTACACCACCAACGCGGTGGTGGCGGTGGGCTTCCCGACCGAGGATTTCTGCGTCGTTACGGCACTGGTCGACCATGTCGACCGCTTCGAGATCGCCGACAGCACGGCCATCGCCCGCTCCCTGCTGTCGCGGCGCGACCGCGCCATGGCCTCGCGGCCGGTGCCGCTGGGCGAGGACGCCCGCAGCTTCGCCATGCTGCTGATCGACGGCCTGTCGATGAGCGAGGAGACGGTGGTCAGCGCGCTGCACAACGCCCTGATCGACATCCCGCTGTTCGGCGCATCGGCCGGCGACGACCTGCATTTCGAACGCACCTTCGTCCTGCATGAGGGCGCCTTCCACCCCAATGCGGCGGTGGTGGCGCTGTTCACCACCAACCGGCCCTTCACCGTCTTCCGCACCCAGCATTTCGTCAGCTCCGACCGCAAGATGGTGGTCACCGGCGCCGACCCGCAGCACCGCATCGTCCATGAGATCAATGCCGAGCCGGCGGGCCGCGAGTATGCCCGGCTGGTCGGGCTGGAGGGGGAGCCGCTGACGCCGATGATCTTCGCCTCGCATCCGGTGGTGGTGCGGGTCGGCGGCCAGTACCATGTCCGCTCGATCCAGAAGGTGAACGACGACGAGAGCCTGACCTTCTTCTGCGCCATCGACGAGGGCATCGTCCTGACGGTGGCGGAGGGGGTCGATCCGGTCGCCAATTTCGACGGGCTGATCGAGGGCATCGAGGCGGAGGTCGGGGCCCCCGACCTCATCCTCGGCTGCGACTGCATCCTGCGCCGGCTGGAGATGGAGCAGCGGCAGCTGAACGCGGTGATGTCGGAACGGCTGGCGCGCAACCGGGTTGTCGGATTCTGCGCCTATGGCGAACAGGTGAACGGCATGCACGTCAACCAGACCTTCACGGGCGTCGCCATCGGAGGGCGTTAAGCCATGGCCGGCATCCAAACCCGCAGCTGGACCGCCGGGACGATCGATCCCGCCGACCGCATCGCCGAGCTGGAGCGCGAGAACGCCAAGCTCCAGCGCATCAACAAGGTGCTGATGGACCGCGTCGAGCGGTCGATGGATTTCCAGGGCGGCGCCTTCTCGCTGTTCCAGACCGCCATCGTGCTGGAGCAGAAGATCCGCGAACGCACGCTGGAGCTGGAACGCGCCCTGCACAAGCTGGAGGACAGCAACCGCGACCTTGCCCGTGCCAAGGAACTGGCGGACACCATGCGGACCCGCCTGTTCGAAGCCATCGAGTCGGTGAACGAGGGGTTCGCCCTGTTCGACTCCGCCGACCGGCTGGTGCTGTGCAACCGAAAATACCTGTCCTATTGGCCTTCGGTGGCCGGGCGCATCCAGGCCGGCATCCGCTTCAACGATCTGGTCGCCATGGTCGCCGCCGCCGGCGCGGTCAGCGAGCCACCGCCCGACGTCTGGCTGCGCGAGCGGATGGAGCACCGCCACGACCTGAAGGGCGTCTTCCTGAACCGGCTGTCCGACGGCCGCTGGATCCAGGTGAACGAGCGGCGCACCCGCGACGGCGGCATCGTCGGCGTCTACACCGACATCACAGTCATCAAGCATGAGGAGGAGCGGCGGCGCGAATCCGAACAGGCTGAGAAATCCGCGCTGATGATGCTCAACGACCAGCTTCATCAGGCGAAATCCCAGGCCGATCAGGCCAACCTGTCCAAGACCCGCTTCATCGCCGCCGCCAGCCACGACCTGCTGCAGCCGCTGAACGCCGCCCGCCTGTTCGTCTCGGCCCTTGCGGACCTGGAACAGCCGTCCGGCAACGTCGAGCTGGTGGAGAACATCGACGTGGCTTTGGCCTCGGTGGAGGATCTGCTGTCGGCGCTGCTGGACATCTCCAAGCTCGACGCCGGGGCGGTGACGCCGGAGCTGACCGACTTTCCGCTGCGCGGCATCCTGGCGCCGCTCGCCACCGAATATGCCGCGGTGGCGGCGGAGCGCGGCATCGATTTGAAGGTGGTGGGGTCGGGCGCGGTGGTGCGCAGCGACATGCGGCTCTTGCGCCGGATCGTGCAGAATTTCCTGTCGAATGCGTTGCGCTACGTCCAGGGCGGGCGGGTGGTGGTCGGCTGCCGCCGGACCGGCGACGGCATCCGGATCGAGGTGTGGGACAACGGCCCCGGCATTCCGCGCGACAAGATCGCCGAGATCTTCCAGGAGTTCCGCCGCCTCGACACCCCCGTCACCAAGGGGCGGGATCGCGGCATGGGTCTTGGCCTCGCCATCGTCGACCGCGTCGCCCGCATGCTGGACCACCCCATCACCGTGCGGTCGGAGCCGGGCCGGGGTTCGGTCTTCGCCGTCACCGTGCCGCGCGGTACCGAACGCCGCGCCGTGCGCCCGGCCAGCGTCGCCGCCCGGCCGATGACCAACCGGCTGGCCGGCACCTCCGTTCTGGTGCTGGACAACGAGCCGGCGGTGGTGGCG
>JBKHVJ010000270.1:0-11172 GCA_046570145.1 Alphaproteobacteria bacterium | reverse complement strand
CGCTGGCCCCGGAAGGGATCCTCGAGCACGCCAACCTGCTTCAGGTCGCCCATTTCCGTGTCGCCCAGGCCGTCGTGCCGTACATGCGCAAGCAGCGCTGGGGCCGCATCATCGACATCAGCGCCGTCGCCGGCACCGTGCCGACGCCCGACGGCATTCCGTCGGTCGTCAACCGCGCTGCCTGCATCGCGCTGTCGCGCTCGCTCGGCATGGCGCTGGCCAAGGACAACATCCTGGTCAACAGTCTCAACATGGGATGGATCGACACCGGGCAGTGGGACCGCCATCACAAGGAGATGGGGCCGGGCGTCAGCCGCGCCGAGTTCGACGCGATGGTGACCAAGGTCGTTCCGATTGGCCGTTTCGGCAAACCGGAGGACGTCGTCGGCATCGCCCTGTTCCTTGCGAGCGACCATGCCGGCTTCATCACCGGCGCGTCCATCGACATCGCTGGCGGGATGTCCGGGCAGATCGCCTATTACCCCACTTTGAAGCGCGACATGATCGAGATGGGACGCCAGCGCATGGATGCCCAGGGGGTGGATGCCCAGGGCATGGCTCCGGGCGCTTGAGCCGACCGGTCATCGTAGCTTAGTTAGAAAGGAGCACCATTCATGGCACTCAATCTGAAGGGCGCCAACGTCGTCGTCACGGGCGGCACCGGAGCCTTGGGCCGCGCCGTGGTTGCGCGGCTGGTCGAATCCGGCGCGGTCTGCCACATCCCCAATCTGGTGGCCGAGGAACTGACCGGCTTCACCGGATCGGAAAGCGGCCCGATCCGCATCGTCGAAGGGGTAGATCTGACCGATGAGGACGCCGTCACCCGCTTCTACGCCGGGCTGCCGCCGCTGTGGGCGTCGGTTCATGTCGCCGGCGGCTTCGACATGTCGTCCCTGCTGGACACGTCGGCGGCGGCCTTTGAGCAGCAAATCCGCATGAACACGCTGACCTGCTTCCTGTGCACGCGCGAGGCCGTCCGTTCGATCCGCCGCCGGTCCGGCGCGCCGGGAGGCCGCATCGTCAACGTCGCGGCACGGCCGGCGCTGGAGCCGCGCAGCGGCGCCGGCATGGCCGCCTACACCGTGTCCAAGGCGGGGGTCGCCGCCCTGACGCAGGCGTTGGGTGAGGAACTGGCCGCCGATGCCATCCTGGTCAACGCGGTGGCTCCGTCGATCATCGACACCCCCGCCAACCGCGCCGCCATGCCGGATGCCGACCACGACCGCTGGCCCAAGTCGGAGGACATCGCCGCGGTCATCGCCTTCCTCGCGTCGCCGGAGAATCGCACGGCGCGCAGCGGTGTCGTCTCGGTCTACGGACGATCCTGAGGGACGGGGATTCGCTTGTTTACAAGGCTGTGACCGCTTCGCATAATCCCGCCGAGAACAGCGAAGGGCGATGAGCCACCGATTATGGCGGATAAAAAGAACAAAACGATCAATGATCGGGATGAGGATCGCCAGGGCACGAAGTCCGGAACAGAAGACGCCGACAGTTCCTCCCGAAGCAAGCAGGTCATCGTTCGGCCTGTCGTCAACGCGATCCGAATTCTGAAATACTTGAGCGACAGCGGGCAGCCGCGCCGCGCGGCGCAGGTCGCCAAAGACCTGTCGATCAACACCAGCACCTGCTTCAACATCCTGCGCACGCTGGTGGCGGAGGATGTGCTCGAGTTCGATCCCCTGTCCAAAAGCTACACGGTCGGCTTCGGCATCGTCAAAATAGCCGAGCGCGTGATGTCGGAGGGCGAGCGGGTGTCCGCCGCGCGTCCCCACCTGAAGGAACTGGCCGAGCGGTTCGGCGTGACCGTAACGCTGTGGCGCCGGATCGGCGGCGATCGCATTGCCCAGGTCGCCGTTGAATACTGCACTCGCGACACCCGCATCCAGGTGTCGCCGGGGCGTCGCGGTCCGATGCTGATGGGGGCGACCGGGCGGTTGCTGGCGACCCAGATCGGCAAGAGCAAGGCCGAGGTGGAAAGCGCCTTCGCGTCCATCCGTTGGGCGCGGCCCCTCGACTTCGACCGCTATTGGGACGAGGCTGAGACCGCCGCGAAACGCGGCTGGGCGCTGGACGACGGTTTCTTCTATGGCGGCACGACGAACATCGCGGCGGCCGTACTCGACCCATCGGGCGCCTTCGCCTTCTCGATCGTCGCCACCATGTTCCGGGGTCAGTACGACGACCCCACCATCGCCCGGATGGGCGATGAGCTGAAAGCGTTGGGGCAGCGTTTGACCTCGGTACTCTACTGAGTTTCGGGTGGCGGTCCCCCCAGGGCACCGCCACCGTTTCCTTCAACAATCCGCTTGATCCCCTTGTCCAACCACGAGGCTGTGCGGCGCGCCGAGCGCGCGGCGTGGCGGCGGTTGCCCTTTGTCCGGTCGATCCGCCCTTGGATTTTCCGCATTCAGAATTTCATTCTGATAGAAGAAAAACTCTTGCGCCGTGCTTTCGGTTCGAATTACCGTGATGCTGACAATCAACAGGCCGAGCGACTCCCGCCGAGGAGCCGACGCCGTGGATCCCGGCCGCCATCCAGTGCCGCGCCCGGCATTCCCGCGTCGCTCGGGACCGTGACTTTTCCGGAGATCCACCCATGGGGGCCGAACAGACTTTGACCAGCGAAGACGCGGTTACCATCGAGCGAAAGGGCGCGGTCGCCATCGTCACGCTGAATCGGCCCGACGCCATCAACGCGCTGAACGACGCACTGCGGGCCGGGCTGACACGGGCCTTCCGGGACGCCGAGACCGATCCGGAAATCCGTGTCGTCCTGCTGCGCGCGGCGGGCGACCGGGGTTTTTGCGTGGGCGCCGACATCAAGGAATTCCGTGCGCCGGCCTCGCTGGTGGCGGCACGGCGCGGCGACAGCGAGCGGGCCTACATCGACGCCATCGGCCGCACCACCAAGCCGACCATCGCCGCCATTCATGGCTTCTGCCTGGGCGGCGGCTTCGAAATTGCGCTGGCCTGCGATGTGCGGATCGCCTGCGACGACGCGGTGTTCGGCCTGCCGGAACTCAACCTCGCCCTCATTCCCGGATCCGGTGGAACCCAGCGTCTGCCACGCCTGATCGGGGTTGGGCGGGCGCTCGACCTCATGCTGACCGGCCGGCGCTTCGCCGCTGCCGAGGCGTTGCAATTGGGCGTCGTCACCCGGCTGGCTCCGTCGCGGGACGCTCTGTTCGAGCAGGCGCTGGCATTGGCCGAGGACATTGCCGGCAAGTCGCCGACCGCCGCCGCCTATCTCAAGGAGGCCGTCCTGTCCGGCGCCGATCTGGATTTGCGGGACGGCCTGATTCTGGAACGCAACCTCTTCACGCTGCTGATGTCCACCGAGGACCGGCTCCAGGCCGCCGCCGCCTTCCGCGAAAAGCGCAAGCCCGTCTTCACCGGCCAATAAACCCAGGTACACAATCCAATGAACGCAAACAAGATCCTCGTCGTCGGCGCCGGGCTGATGGGCCGTGGCATCGTCCACGCCTTTGCGGTGCGCGGCCATCCGGTCACCCTGTTCGACGTTAGCCGGGAGGCCATCGACGCCACGCTGGCCGACATCCGCACGGTCACCGGCGAGGCCGTCAAGATCGGCAAGCTGACCGAAGAGGCCGCCGCCCGCACGCTGGACCTGATCACTCCCGGCACCGACCTCGTCGAAAGCGCCCGTGGCGCCGATCTGGTGGTGGAAACCGCGTCGGAGCGGCTGTCGGTCAAGATCGACATCATCCAGGCCATCGACCCGGTGTTGGCGGGGGATGCCATCATCACCACCAACACCTCGGCGCTCAGCATCACCGAGATCGCGGCGGCCTCCGCCAACCCGGCCCGCGTCGCCGGCATGCATTTCTTCAACCCCGTCCACAAGATGAAACTGGTCGAGATCGTCCGTGGGATCGCCACCGCCGACAGCGTCGTCGAGCGGCTGAAGGCATGGTCGGACGCCATCGGCAAGACCTCCATCGTCGTCAACGAGGCCCCCGGCTTCACCACCAGCCGCATGTCGGCGATGCTCGGCAACGAGGCCATGCACATGCTGGAATCCGGCGTGGCGACCGCCGAGGACATCGACACCGCGCTGCGTCTGGGGCTTGGCCACCCGATGGGGCCGCTGGAACTGGGCGACATGACCGGCTGGGATACCCGGCTGGCCGTGCTGCAATACTTGCATCAGTCGCTGGGCGAGAAGTTCCGCCCCTGTCCGCTGATCACCAAGATGGTCAAGTCGGGCCGCACCGGCCGCAAGGTCGGCCATGGCGTCTACCGATACGAGAACGGGGTGAAGATCCCCGGTTCCGGCCTGAGGAGCGCCTGATCATGCGGGATGTCGTGATCGTCGAGGCCGTCCGCACGCCGATGGGACGTTTTCGCGGGGCGCTGGCCCCCGTGCGCGCCGACCATCTGGGCGCGGTGATTCTCCAGGCGCTGGTCGAGCGCGCCGGCATCGGACCGGAGCTGGTGGACGACGTGGTGTTCGGCTGCGTCACCCAGGTCGGCGAGCAATCGACCAACCCAGCGCGCACCGCGCTGCTGTCCGCCGGCTGGCCGGCCCGCATTCCCGGCATGACTGTGGACCGCAAATGCGGCTCGTCGGAGGCCGCCGTCCACGCGGCCGTCGGCTCCATCGCGTCGGGCGAATTCGACGTCGTCGTGGCCGGCGGCGTCGAGAGCATGAGCCGGGTGCCGATGGGCGGCAACCGCGACGTCCATGGCGAGCCGTTCGGCTGGAAGCTGCTGGACGCGTATCCGCAGGTGCCGCAGGGCGAAGCCGCCGAGCGCATTAGCGACACCTGGGATCTGACGCGCGACGAACTCGACGATTACGCCATCTCCAGCCACCGCCGCGCCGCCGCCGCCGCCGATGCGGGGTGGTTCGACCGCGAGATTGTCCCCGTTGCCGTGGACGCATGGCGCGAGCGTTCCACCCCCGAGGGTTTCCCGCTGTTCAGCCGCGACGAGACGATCCGCCGCGACACCAGTCGTGACAAGCTCGGTACGCTGAAGACGGTGTTCCGGCCCGAGGGCCGCGTCACCGCCGGCAACTCCTCGCAGATCGCCGATGGCGCGGCGGCGCTGCTGCTGATGGCGGCGGAGGTCGCCAAGGCGCATGGGTTGAAGCCGCGCGCCCGGCTGCGGGCGATGACCACGGTCGGGGCGGACCCGACGCTGATGCTGACCGGTCCCATCCCGGCGACCCGGCGCCTGCTCGACCGCAGCGGGTTGTCGCTGTCCGACATCGCCCTGTTCGAGGTGAACGAGGCCTTCGCTCCGGTGCCGCTGGTCTGGATGCGCGAGTTCGGGATCGGGCATGACCGGGTCAACGTGAACGGCGGGGCCATCGCGCTCGGCCATCCGCTGGGCGGCAGCGGCGCCCGGCTGCTAACCACACTGTTGCACGAGTTGGAGCGGCGCGACGCCCGCTTCGGCTTGCAGACCATGTGCTGCGCCGGCGGCCTGGGCACCGGGACCATCCTGGAACGGCTCGGCTGAACGAGACGACCACTTATTGGGGGACGGCATGACGAGCGACACCAGCCGCATTCTGGTCGACACCGCGCAGCGTTTCTTCGCCGACCGCATCACGCCCGAGGCGTTGCACCGCGCCGACACGGGCGAGTGGCTGGCCGACATCTGGGCGGCGGCCGACGACCTTGGCCTGCCGCTGGCCCTGGTGCCCGAGGAGGCCGGCGGCTTCGGCGTGGACATGGTGGACGCGCTGGGGCTGATCCGCATCGCGGGCGCCGCCGCCGCGCCGCTTCCGCTGGCCGAGACGATGCTGGCCTCCTGGCTGCTCGCCAAGGCCGGGCTGGAACTGATCGCCGGACCGGCGAGCGTCGCGCCGGTGCTGGCGGACGACCGGCTGGATCTGACCCGTGAGGGCAGCGGCTGGCGGCTGACCGGCAGCGCGCACCGCGTTCCCTGGGGCCGCGTCGCCGCCGGGATTGCGGTGATCGCCGAGCATGACGGCGTACCGCACGTTGCGCGCATCGATGCCGGAGGTTGGACCATGGAAAACGCCACCAACCTTGCCGGAGAGCCACGCGACACCCTGTGTTTCGACGTCCGGCTCGACGCCGCGAGCGTCGCGCCCGCGCCCGACGGCATCGACGGCGCGGCCCTGCGCGCCGTTGGCGCCACGATGCGCAGCCTTGCCTTGGCCGGAGCCATCGACCGGGTGCTGGCGCTGACCACGCGCTACGCGGGCGAACGCGTGCAGTTCGGCCGGACGCTCGGCAAGTTCCAGGCGGTCCAGCAGTCGCTGGCCGTGCTGGCCGGGCAGGCCGCCGCCGCCGGGGCGGCTGCGGACGCCGCCGCCGAGGTGGTCGCCGAAGGTTTCCGCCCCTTGCCCATCGCCGCCGCCAAGGTCCGCTGCGGCGAGGCGGCAGGCATCGCCGCGTCCATCGCCCACCAGGTGCATGGCGCCATCGGCTTCACGCAGGAGCATAGCCTGCATCACCTCACCCGCCGCCTGTGGGCGTGGCGCGAGGAGTTCGGCAACGAGGCGGTCTGGAGCCGGATCATCGGCCGCCACGTCGCGGCTGCGGGCGCCGACGGTCTGTGGCCGCTCGTCACCGCCGCCTGAGAAGCGAGACCATCATGCACAACATCGTGTTTCCCCCGCCGCCCGTCACCGCCCGCACCGAGGCGTTGCGCGCGGAGGTCCGCGACTTCCTGAAAACCGAACTGGCCGACCGGCCGCCGCGCCTGCGCGCCGATTCCTGGAACGGCTTCGACGCCGGCTTCAGCCGTAAGATGGGGGAGCGCGGCTGGATCGGCATGACCTGGCCCACGCGTTACGGCGGTCACGAGCGCAGCGCATTGGAACGCTACGTGGTGTTGGAGGAGGTGCTGGCCGCCGGCGCGCCGGTGGCGGCCCACTGGATCGCCGACCGCCAGAGCGGCCCGCTGCTGCTGAAGAACGGCACCGAGGAGCAGCGCCAGCGTATCCTGCCACGCATCGCCGCCGGCGACTGCACCTTCTGCATCGGCATGAGCGAGCCGGACTCGGGGTCGGACCTCGCCGCCGTGCGCACCCGCGCGGTGCCGGTCCAAGGGGGCGGGGGTGGCGGCTGGCGGGTCAACGGCACCAAGCTGTGGACGACCTACGCCCACCATGCCCATTACATGATCCTGTTCTGCCGCACCGATGGCGGAACCGAGGACCGGCAGGGCGGCACCAGCCAGTTCCTGGTCGATCTCAAGACCCCCGGCATCACCATCCGCCCGGTTCTCGACATGACCGGCGCGCATCACTTCAACGAGGTGGTCTTCGAGGACGCGCTCCTGCCGGACGACGCCCTGATCGGCCAGCGTGGCGAAGGCTGGGCGCAGGTGATGGGCGAACTCGCCTACGAGCGCAGCGGGCCGGAGCGTTTCCTGTCTTCGATGACGCTGCTGACCGAATTGGTGCGGGCGCTGGGCGACGCGCCGTCCGATCAGGCGGCGATGGCGGTGGGGCGGCTCACCGCGCATCTGCTGGTGCTGCGGCGGCTGTCGCGCTCGGTGGCGGGAATGCTGGAAAACGGCGAGAACCCCGCGTTGCAGGCGGCGTTGGTCAAGGATTTGGGGGCGCTGTTCGAGCAGGAGATCCCCGAGATCGCCCGCCAACTGGTCAATGCTGAACCAGATCTCCAGGCGACGCGGGAATTCTCCGCCGTGTTGGCCAAGCTGGTGATGAACGCCCCGTCCTTTTCGTTGCGCGGCGGCACGCGGGAAATCCTGCGCGGCATCATCGCGCGGGGCTTGGGCCTGCGCTGATCCGACGAAACATCCCGAAAATGGCCCAAGGATTGGGAGACACACAAACCATGACCGACCCGGTTCTGTACGAACAGGACGGCGGCATCGTCACGCTGACGCTGAACCGGCCCGACCTGCGCAATCCCATTTCGGAACCCGAGATGGTGGATGCGCTGGAGGTGGCCCTGATCCGGCTCGACCGCGATCCCGACGTGCGCGTCGCCATCCTCACCGGGGCGGGCAGCGCCTTTTCCTCCGGTGGCAATCTGAAGACGATGCGGGTGGGCGGCGGCCTGAACGATGCGCTGCCGGCCCGCACCCGGTCGAATTACCGTCACGGCATCCAGCGGCTGCCGCTGGTCTTCGAACGGTTGGAGGTGCCGGTCATCGCCGCCGTCAATGGTCCGGCCATAGGCGCCGGCTGTGATTTGGCCTGCATGTGCGACCTGCGCATCGCCGCCGAAAGCGCCCGCTTCGCGGAGAGCTTCGTCAAGGTCGGGCTGGTGCCGGGCGATGGCGGGGCGTGGCTGTTACCGCGTGTCGTCGGCTTTTCCAAGGCGTGCGAGATGGCGCTGACGGGCGACGTGATCGACGCCGCCGAAGCGCTGGCCTGCGGGCTGGTGTCGAAACTGGTTCCCGACGACGACCTGCTGGCCGCCGCCCGTGCGCTGGCCGACCGCATAGCCGTGAATCCGCGCCACGCGGTGCGGATGACCAAGCGCCTGATGACCGAGGGCCGCACCGTCGGGTTGGCGACGCTGCTGGAGATGTCGGCGGCGATGCAGGCGCTGGCCCATGCCACCGCCGACCATGCCGAGGCCGTCGAGGCGCTCCTGCGCAAGCGTAAGCCGGTCTTTACCGGCGCGTGACAACACCGGGACGTGACTATAGCTTGGTCGATTTTTAAGACACAAATTGGCATATTGACTAACAATTGGAATTAGAACAATCTGTGTGGGTGACGGTCTTACGCCGGCCCCACCGGCGGTGAAGTCCCCCCGTTCCAATCGATGCGTTCGTGCAACGCCGGATCGCACACGCCCGACGCCGTGACAGCGCCTTTGTGCGGGCGGCGTCGGTGACCCACGACACACGCAGGGAAGACACTGATGCTGATCGATCTTCATGCCCATGCGCCGCTGCCGGGCTATTACAACCAGCACCCGCATTGGGGGCCGTTCTTCGAGCCGTGCGACGACGGCGACATCCGGTTGCGCGTGGGCAAATGGGTCCTGACCCTCGGCTCGCCCGAGCGCCGCGCCGCCGTCCGGGCCGGCAAGAAGCTGGATCTGCAAGAGTATTTCGCGCGCTGGGCCGATCCGAACGTCCGCCTTGCCGGGATGGACGCCGCCGGCCAGGACGCGCAGGTGCTGTCGGTACCGTCGCACTGCTACATGTACTGGACCGAGCCGGAATTCTCGGTGTCTTACGCCCGCAAGGTGAACGACACGCTGGCCGAATACTGTGCCGGTGCGCCGGGCCGCCTATTCTTCTGGGCGCACGCCCCGCTGAACGCGCCCGAGGCCGCCGCCGTCGAAATCCGCCGCGCTGTCACCGAACTGGGGGCCGTCGGCATCAGCGCCGGTGGTTCGAACTTTGGCGGGCTGGAGTTCGACTCGCCGGAGCTCGACGTGGTGTGGAAGACCATGGTCGACCTCGACCTGCCGATCTTCGTCCATGGCTACAACCAGTCTGTGACCTGGGGCGACAAGGCCAACGAGGACCGCTACGAGACGACAGCCATCGTCGGCATGAACTACGATGAAACCAAATGCTTCTGGTATCTGGTCTGCGGCGGCGTACTCGACCGCTTCCCCGATCTGAAGATCTACATTACCCACGCGGGCGGCTTCGTGCCGTTCCAGCTCGGCCGTTTGGAGCAGACGATCCAGAACCTGGACGTCGTCCACAACAAGAAGCCGATGCGCGAATACATGAAGAATTTCTGGTTCGATCCTGAACTGCACGAACTGCCGATGCGTCAGGCGCTGATCGACGTCGTCGGTGCCGACCAGCTCGTCTACGGCACCAATTTCGGCGGCAGCGACGCGATCCGCCACGACCTGACCCAAGGTCTACGGGTATCGCCGGAGGATCTGGACAAGATCCGCTACAAGAACGCCTGCAAGCTGCTGCACCTCGACCCGGCCAAGCTCGGCCGCGCCAAGGTCGCCGCCTGATGCGGATCGCCCGGTGCACCGACGGGGGCGCCCCGTTCTGGGCCGTCGTCGATAGGACGGGAGACACTGTCCGCCCGTTCCTTGGGGCCTTCGCCGAATGGGCGCCCGCCGTGACCCGTGGCGAGGGCGAGGCGACGCTCCGTTTCACCGGTGAGGTCCGCAAGCTGTCGGATGTGCGGCTGCTGCCGCCCATTGAGAAGACCAACAAGGTCGTGGTGGCCGGAGCCAATTACCGCAAGCATCTGGTTGAGTTCGGCGTCGCCCCGCCGGCGCGCCCGGTGGCCTTCCTGAAGGCCTACGGCGCGCTGATCGGCGCGGCGGACCCCATACGCTACCCGCCGGTGACCCGCGAACTCGATTACGAGGTCGAGCTGGTCGCGGTGGTCGGCGCCGAGCGCATCGACCCGGCCGACCCGTTCGCCGGTCTTCTGGGCTACACGGTGGGCAACGACGTCAGCGCCCGTGATGAGCAGAGGGCCGGACCACCCGGCATTGGCATGGATCTGTTCTCGGCGAAGAGCCAGGACCAGACCACCGGGCTTGGCCCCTGGATCGTCACCCGCGACGAGTTTCCCGCCGGTCAGCCCAGGCTGCGGCTTGGGCTGACGGTCAACGGCGCGGTGCGGCAGGACGGCACGACCGCCGACATGACGTGGACGGTGGGCGAGCTGCTGGCCTTCATCGACGCGCGGGTCGGCTTCGACTGCGGCGACGTCCTGTTCACCGGCACGCCCGAAGGCGTCGCGCAAGGAACCGGCAACTACCTTCAGCCAGGCGACGTGGTCGAGGCAACGGTGGAGGGGATCGGCACCCTCCGCAATGTGGTGGGTGACCGTCCGGTGTGAGGCGCGTCCCGCGCCGGTCCGCGGTTCGGGGAACGACTGGCAGCAAACTTGTCACCGCTCCCGGCGTCCGGTCCCCAGTCCGGACGCCCCCGGCTCCGTTCGGCGCCACGGGGGCATGACCGGGCGTCCCAGGTGCGGGTCTTCGGAAACGCGGCCTGGGACGCCCATCCTTTTTGCGCCGAACCGGATATTGGAGACGGATCATGCTTCAGGACGACAAGACGATCGTGATCGTCGGGGCCGGGCAGGCCGGCGGCACCGCCGCCGCGACGCTGCGGCAATACGGATTCAAGGGCAAAGTCGTTTTGATCGGGGACGAGCCGCTGCTTCCCTACCAGCGCCCCCCGCTGTCCAAGACCTATTTGAAGACCGATCTGTCGCCCGATGCGCTGAAACTGCGCGCGCAG
>JBKHVJ010000269.1:0-3537 GCA_046570145.1 Alphaproteobacteria bacterium | reverse complement strand
GCTTCTTCCATCCATGGCGGGTTGCCGGCAATATCCGGAAATATTTTGAACAGCCCATCGCTATGCGCCGTAAGCTTCGCCGGCCGACCCGTAGATGGATGTGACAGTCGGACGTGATCGATGGAGTGCGGCGCCTCTTTGCTCAGGTACGGAGGCGGGGATGGTGGGACCGGTCGGACCCTGCCGGAAGGTTTTCGCGGTGCTTGTGCTCCTGCTGGTGATCGCGGGACCGGCCGGCTTTGCGCGCGCGGCCGGCCCTGCCGCTTCCGGGGCAACCTCCGGCGGTGCGGCGGCGGAAAGCCGTCTGGCGCTGGTCATCGGAGTCAGCAACTACCGCAACGCGCCGGAACTGCTGAATCCGCGCAACGATGCGCGCGCCATCGGCGAGGCGCTGCGAGCCCTGAACTTCACGGTGGACGAGCAGTACGACCTGGACGCCCGCGGCTTCTCCACCACCCTGCGCCAGTTCGGCCTGAAGGCCTCGCAGGCCGACGTGGCGGTGATCTTCTACGCCGGGCACGGCATCCAGGTGAACGGCATCAACTATCTGCTGCCCGCCGATGCCCAACTGGAGCGGGAACGCGATCTGGTCTATGAGGCGATCCCGCTGAACCTGCCGATGGGGGAACTGGCCGGCGCGCGCAAGCTCGGCATCCTCATCCTCGACGCCTGCCGCAACAACCCCTTCGTCGACCGCCTGACCCGCAGCGGGTCGAACCGCAACCAGGCGCATCCCGGTTTCGGCAGCGTGGACGACACGCCCAGCGACACGCTGGTGGCGATGGCGACCCGCGCCGACCAGCTGGCGGAGGATGGCACCGGCGACCACAGCCCCTTCAGCGCGGCGCTGCTGCAGCATCTCCAGACGCCCGGTCTGGAGCTGAGCCTGTTCTTCCGCAATGTGCGCGATACGGTGAAGCAGGCCACCAACGGCCGGCAGGAGCCGTTCGTCTACGGCTCGCTCGGCGCCACGCCCTTCTATTTCAACCCGCGCCCGCCCAACCGGCCGCCTGTGGTGGGAGAGTTGCGGGCGCTGACCCTGCTCGACCGCGCCAGCCCGGAGCCGCTGGCGCCCGGCAAGCCGACCGACCCCGACGACGACCAGATGTACGCCCGCATCACCGGCCTGCCGCGCGGCGGCACCGTCCGCGTCGGGGAACGCAGCGTCCTGATCGGCGATTACCTGACGGTGGAGCAGCTGGCGGCCACCAGCTTCAAGCCCGACGGCAGCTTCCGCGGGGAGGCCGGCGCCTTCGAATTCCTGGTGGCCGACGGCCGCGGCGGCACGGTCACCGGCACCATCCCCGTTACCATCCGGCCGAGCAACCAGCCGCCGGCCGTGGTGGCGGACCGCAAGCTGCGGGCCGCCGGCAACCCGATGGGGATCGACGCCCCGGCCGACCCGGACGGCGACGTGCTGACCGTCACCGTCACCGCCGTGCCGGACCGCGGCAGCGTCCGCAACGGCGCCGCCGTGGTGAAGCCGGGCGACCGGCTGACCGTCCAGGCGCTGACCGCCCTGACCTTCGACCCGGAAGCCGCGGCGCCGGGACCGGCCGGAAGCTTGCGCTACAGCGTCGATGATGGGCGCGGCGGCATCGCCACGGCCAGCGTCGGCGTGGACATCGCGCCGCCGGGCACCACGCCGGTGGCGGAACTGGAGGACAGCGTCTGGAAACGCGTCCAGGCCAGCAAGGAGCCCGGCGACTATCAGGCCTTCCTGCAGCTGTTCGGCGGCAGCGGCTATGCTCCGATCGCCCGCCGCCAGATGGAGACGCTGAAGCTCGCCGGCAAACCGGCGGAGACGGCGCTCCAACCGAAAGCGGAGCAACCGAAAGCAGAGTCCAAGCCTGAGGTTGCGCTTGGTCCCGGCCTGGAACCGGCCGATCCCGGACGCTACACCGTCACCGCCGACGGCGTCCTGCGGGCGACCCCGGCCAATGGCGGCGCGCGGGTCGGCCGGGTGGCGCGCGGGGCGACGGTCCAGGTGCTGGGCCGCGTACCGGAGGGCGGGTGGTATCGCATCGCGCTGGACGACGGCACGCAGGGCTTCGTCGCCGCAGCCCTGCTGAAGCACGAACCGCCGCCCGCTCCCCAGCCTGCCGCTGCTCCACAGCCCGCGCCCCAGCCGGCCGAAGCCCAGGTGGCGGCTGCGGCTCCGCCGGGGCCGGCCAACGGGGCGGCGCGCAATCACGGTGCCGGCAACAGCTTCCAGGACTGCCCGACCTGCCCGGTGCTGGTGCGGGTGCCGGCCGGCAGCTTCATGATGGGGAACGACAAGGGCGACGCGTCGGAGCGGCCGGTGCACCGCGTCACAATCGCCAAGCCCTTCGCGCTCGGCATGTATGAGGTGACGGTCGGCGAATGGCGCGCCTGCATGCAGGAGGGTGGCTGCACCGACCTGCCGCGCATGGTCAACGTTACCGACACCTCGCCCGTCCACAATCTGCATTGGCAGGATGCCCAGGCCTATGTGGCGTGGCTTGGCCGCAAGACCGGACAGCGTTATCGCCTGCCGAGCGAAGCGGAGTGGGAGTTCGCCGCGCGGGCCGGCACCGCCACGCCCTATTGGTGGGGGGCGGAGGCGGGCGTCCAGGCCGATTGCGACGATTGCGGCGGACCGCACGAACATCTGACCCCCGCCGCAGTCGGCAGCTACAAGCCGAATCCCTTCGGCCTGCACGACATGAACGGCGGAGTGGCGGAGTGGGTGGCCGATTGCTGGAACCGCAATTACCAGGGCGCGCCCGCCGACGGGAGCGCCTGGACCCAGGGCAACTGTCGCAAGCGGGTGCTGCGCGGCGGATCCTGGCGCGACCGGCTGGAGGTGATCAACGGCACCCTGCGCAACAGCTACGATGTCGACGTGCGCTACCTCACCAACGGCTTCCGCGTCGCGCGGGATGTGAACTGACGGGGTGAGCTGACGGGAGTCAGCGCTGGACCGTGACGGTCGTCTGGGTCGCGCGGTTGTGCCTGCCGACGGCGGTGTTGGTCGTGGTGTTCACATTGTTGACCTGCACCCCGCCCTGGGCCAGTGCCGAGGGCAGATGCGGCAGCGGTCCGGCGGTGCTCATCAGCAGATCCAAAGTGGACGGACCCTGCGGTTTGGCGGTCGGCGCTGGCGCCGGTTCCGGTTCGGGTGCCGGCGCGGGCATGGCGGCTTCCACCGGTCCGGCGCTGTCGTCGCCAAGCTGCTGCTGGCTGATGTTGCCGTCGCCGAAGGCGAAGTTCAACGCGCTGTTGAAGTTGTTCACGATGAAGGGCGCATCGATGAAGGTGAAGCTCGGGTCGACCGGCTGCACCGGCGGCTGGCGGCTGGCGGCAAGCGGCTGCCCCTTGCTGAAGCCGGCGAGATAGCCGGCGTCGCCGCGGATGCGGGTGATCGACTGCTGGTGCATGGAGGATCGGCTGACCGACGGGTTGGTCACCATCGCGCCGGGAGGAGCACCGCGGCGGGTCGGGTCCACCGACACCGGCAGGCGCGGGACCTGGGCGAAGGCCTGGGCCATCGCCGCGCCGGGGATCGGGCCGGAC
>JBKHVJ010000268.1:0-5503 GCA_046570145.1 Alphaproteobacteria bacterium | reverse complement strand
ACATAGGCCTTGGGCAGCAGCACCTTGGCCAGCGCGGCGAAGACTTCCGGCTCCTCCTCCGCCACCCACAGCAGCTTGGGCGCGGTGAAGCCGGGCATGGCGATGTTGCCGCTGATGTCCCGCAGCGTCGGGAGCGTTTCCTCCAGCGTCGCGCACTGGCGGTGGGAGCGGCCGTCGTTCCACAGGATGGCGGGGCGCAGCACCCGGTTGTCGGCGCCCAGCAGGACGGCTCCGTGCATCTGACCGGAAAAGCCGACGCCAGCCACGGCGGCGAGAACCGCCGGCTGGCGTTCGGCCAGTTCATCCACTGCGGCGATGGCGGCGGCGACCCAATCCTCCGGCTCCTGCTCCGACCACAGCGGGCGCGGGCGGGAGACGGTGCAGGGGCGGGACGCGCTGCCGGCGACGGCCCCGTCGGCGTCGGTCAACACCGCCTTGACGCTGGACGTGCCGATGTCGATCCCGAGAAACATGACTGTCGACCTTTTCTGATGCCCGTCCGGGCAGTTTCCGATGCCCATCAGGGCAGGTTGTCGCGCAGGATGACCTGAACCCGGATGTGTTCCTGCGCCGCGACGATCTCCTGGCCCGCAACCAGGGCGTGGAGCACCCTGGCCATCGAGCGCGCCTCGTGCCCCGGATCCTGGGCGACCAGGGCGGCGAAGGTGCCGTCCAGCAGCATGCGGCGGGTGGCCGGCGTCAGCTCGTGCCCGACGCAGAGGATCCTGCGGGCGAGCCCGGCTTCGGCCAGCGCCTCCCCGATGCCGACGGAGCCCTCGCCGGTGTTGTAGATCGCCACCAGATCGGGCCTGTCGGCCAGCATGCGGCGGACCAGTTCGCGGTTGCGGTCGGGATCGTCGCGGCCCTCGACCGGCGGCAGGCGAATCAGGTGGGGATATTCCTCCGCCAGTACCTGCCCGAAGCCGAAGCGCCGTTCGGCATGGTCGCGCAGGCTGCCCGATCCGGTGACGATGCCGATCGCGCCGCCCTGTTCCCCCTTGCCCGCCTCGCCAATGCGAGGCGGGCCGAGGAAGCGGCCGACCAGAGACCCCGCGGTGCGGCCGGCGGCGATGTTGTCGATGCCGACATAATGCTGGCGCCGCGATGACGGGGCGTCCGACACCAGCGTCACCACCGCCATGCCGCCTTCGACCAGATCGTCGATGGCCGCCCGGATCCGCGGATGGTCCAACGCCACCAGCGCCACCGCATCGAAGCGGCCCGGCAGCGTGGCCAGCTCCGCCGCCAGGATGTCGGCATCGAACACGTCGGTCTCGACGATCTCCACCGCGATGCGCCGGGCGCGGAACCAGTCGGCCTGGGCGCGGACATTGTCGGCGATGTCCATCATGAAGCGGTTGCCGCCGCCGGGCAGGACCACGGCGAAGCGCCAGGAGCGCGACCGCGCCAACTCCGCCGCCGCTGCCAGCGGGCGGAAGCCCAGCCGCTGCACCGCCTCATGCACCTTGAGCGCGGTCTTGGCGCTCACCCCCGGCCGCCCGTTGATGACCCGGTCCGCGGTCGCAAGGCTGACGCCCGCCGCGGCCGCCACGTCGCGCAGGGTAAGGGGTGCATCGTTGATTTGATTGTTCATGGCGCAAACAATATTCCGGCAGGCTGAGGTGCGCAACTCAGATTTTGAGGTCCGGCCGACCGCTAGCCTTTTGGCTGAAGCATGCAGAGGCTTGGTTCATGGACTTTCAGGTGCGCACGTCAGACTGCGGCGGCCCGCCCTCATCATAGGGCTTACGCGGCGCGAATCGCTGCCCCCGACCGGAGACTGCGCTACTCCCGATGGGGGCCCTCACCTCCGATTGCACCCATGACCGGGGGACTCGCGGGAATTTAGGCTTGCTCCTCCCTCGTGCCACAGCGAGAGCAGGGTCGAATGCCGCAGCTGAGAACCCATCAGCAACTGGTCAGCGCCATCGCCAACGCCATCGGCCAGCAGCAGACGGAGGTTCGCGACGTTCTTGCGGCGGTGACGCCCGGCGGGGGGAAATCGCTGCTGCCGGTCATCATGGCGGCGGCGCTGCACAAGGCGGGGCGGATCGACCGCGTCTGCTGGATCGTGCCGCGCGACAGCCTGCGCCAGCAGGCGGAGGAGGCCTTCGTCGATCCGCGCTGGCGCGAGCTATTGGGACACAGCCTCGCCCTGCGCGCGGCGGAGAATGGGCGCGACCTCTGCCGCGGCCTCCAGGGCTACATCACGACTTATCAGGCGGTCGCCGCCGCGCCGGACCTGCACCTGCAGGAGTTCCGCCGTCACCGTTATCTGCTGGCGGTGGACGAACTGCACCATCTGCCGGCGGTGTTCGACACCGACCGCATGGCGGCGGTCGAGGAGGAAACCGCCTGGAGCCGCTCCATCCTGCCGCTTCTGGAGAATGCGTCCGCCCGGCTGCTGATGAGCGGGACGCTGGAGCGCGCCGACGGCCGTCCGATCCTGTGGCTGCCCTACCGCGCGCCGCAGGGAACCCGCAAGGTGCGGGAGATCGACTTCAAGGCACCGGGCTGGGCGGTGGTCGGCTATTCCCGCCGGCAGGCGCTGGCCGAGAAGGCGATCCTGCCCGTCACCTTCGGGGCGATGGACGGGTCGGCGTCCTGGCTGGATGCGGAGCGCACCAACCGCTGGGTCGATGCGCTGTCCAAGGCGGGGGAGAACACGCGCGACGCCCTGTTCACCGCGCTGCGCACCGGCTTCTCCCAGGCGATGCTGCGCGAGGCCTACCGCTCCTGCCGGGAGCACCGGGCGAAACGGCGGGCGGAGCTGAAGCTGCCGGCGGGCCGCGACGATCCGGGGTTGGGCAAGCTGCTGGTGATCGCGCCCGACCAGGGGACGGCGCGCTTCTATCTGGAGACGCTGCAGGGCTGGATGCCGAAGAAGCAGGCCGGCCGCATGGCGCGCCTCGCCATCTCCGAGTGCCGCGACGCGCAGGAGGTGGTCGCCGCATTCCGCCTGCGGCCCGAGCCGGCGGTGCTGGTCTCCGTCGCCATGGCTTACGAGGGGCTGGACGCGCCGTCGATCACCCATGTCGCCTGCCTGACCCACATCCGCTCGCGCCCCTGGCTGGAGCAGGCCATCGCGCGGGCGACGCGGGTGGACCCGCATGGCGGCCCCTACGACCGGCAGCGGGCGCTGATCTACCACCCCTCCGACGCGCTGTTCGAACAGTTCCGCACCATGGTGGAGACCCAGCAGGGCACCCGCGCCATGGTGAAGACCCGCCGTCCCCAGCAGGAACTTCCCTTCGAGCGCGGCACGGACCGCGAGCCGGAGATCATCCCGCTGGAGTCCAACGCCACCGCGCTCAGCTTCGCCGTGGTGGCGCCCGGCCCGGACTTCGGTGCCCATTCACGCGATCCTGGGGAACTGCCGCTGACACCGAGTGCCGCCGAGCATCACCTGCGCCAGCGCATCGGCCAGCTGGTCGCAGCGCAGGTGATCGAGGACGAGGACAACAACCTCGTCGCCGAGGGGCCGACCGGCTACCACATCTACAATGCCGTGCTGAAGCGGCTGATGAAGAAGGCCCGTTCCGAAATGTCCCTGTCGGAGCTGGAGGCGGCCGTCGGCTGGCTGGAGCGAAACCGGCTGTCCGACCACCGCCACCTGATCGCCGGCGACCCGCAATTCCAATGGTCCACGCGGCGGCGGGGGCAGGGCGCCAGGATGCAGATACCTCGTGGCTGCGATGTCGGAAGAATCCCCTCTCCCCCCCGGGGAGAGGGTTAGGGTGAGCGGGATGCTCCGCGTGCCTTCCCGAGAATCCTCACCGCGCCTCCCCCTCACCCCGCCCCTCTCCCCGGTGGGGAGAGGGGGAGCTACGCCCCTCCAGCAGGTCGCGTTCGCGGGTCAGCGCGTCGGCCATGAAGTCCAGGAAGGCGCGGACGCGGCCCATGTGGCGCAGATCCTCGTGCGTCAGCAGCCAGAGCTTCGCATCGGCCTCCGGCACCGGATCGCCGATGCGGCGGAAGCCGGGGTCGCGGTCCACCACCCCGCAGGGCAGCAGACCGAGGCCGATCCCGGCCCGCACCGCCTCCACCGCCCCGGCGACCGAATTGACCCGGTAGCCGATGGATGCCGCCGGCACCGTCCGTTTCATCCAATGGGCAAGAGAGGTGTGCTCGAAGGACTCGTCCAGCCCCACCCAGGGGTGGCGATCCAGATCGCCAACCTCACCCGCCCCGGCCAGATAGGAGGATGCTCCATAGACGGCGAAAGCCAGCCCGGAGACGGCACGCCCGACGAGGTTTTCCGGCGGGCGGCTGGTGGCGCGGATCGCCACGTCGGCCTCGCGCCGGGTCAGGCTGAGCGACGCCTCCGCCGCCACCAGATCGACGCGCAGCTCAGGATGCAGCCGTCGGAAGGCGGCGATGTGGCGCGGCAGGATGTAAAGGGTCAGGATGTCCACGGTGGTCACGCGCAGGCTGCCGCCGATCCGGGTGTCGCGACCGGACAGCAGGCGGTTGGCGCCGGCCAGATCCTCTTCCATCTTCTGCGCCACCCGGTGCATCTCGTCGCCCGCCGCGGTCAGCACATAGCCGCCGGGCAGCTTGTCGAACAGCTGGGCGCCCATGGCCTGCTCCAGCGCCGTTACCCGGCGCAGCACCGTGCTGTGGTTCACCCCCAGGGCGCGTGCGGCGGCCGAAAGGGAGCCATGCCGCGCCACGGCCAGAAGGTAACGCAGGTCATCCCAATTGTTACCGCTTCCCATTTATTCCCGCTCATCCATGCAGATGCTTTTTGCAAAACTCGCCAATTTGCGCTCACCAGAGCACAGGTTAGGGTCTTGACCAAGCGCATCCTGCGCCATGTCGTCCCAATCCGGCTGCCCGCATGTCCGAGTTGCTTCAAGATCCCTTCGTCCAGTCCAGTGCCCTGCCCTTGGCAGTCAGCCTGATCCTCGTCGGTGCCCTTCACCTGCTGCGGCGTCCGCTGGCGGCTGCCGGGATCGCGGCCGGGTTCCTGGTGGTCTTCGCGATGGTGGTCGGCCTGCCGGCCCTGCCCCCGCCGTCGAGCATGGGCAAGCTGTTCTGGTCGTCCGCCGCCGGTCTGCTGCTGGGTGTCGCCGCCGACGCCGCGGGCTTGCGCGGCCGGGCCGTTTCGGCGGCGCTGGCGGTATGGCTGGCCGGTTCGCTGCTGTGGATCGCCCTGCCCGCCCTGGATTCCATGGCGGCGGTCGTCAGCTTCGTGATCCTGCTCGCGACCGCCGCGTGGGTCGCCCTTGCCCGCGGTTCGCAGACGGGTGGTTCGGAGATGGTCGAGAGCCCGATTGCGCCGGCCGCCTCTCTGCTGGCGCTGGCGCTGGCCGTCGGCGGCACGGCGCTGATCGGCTCGTCGGCATCCATCGCCCAGATGGCTTTGGCGCTGGCGGCGTCGGCTGGCGGCTTCCTGCTGTGGAACTGGCCGGTCGAGCGCCATGGCTGGGGCCTGTCGGGCCGGGTCGCGACCGGCATCGCGGTTCTGCTGGCCGGCGTGCTGACCCTCTTCACCCAGGCG
>JBKHVJ010000267.1:0-8638 GCA_046570145.1 Alphaproteobacteria bacterium | reverse complement strand
GGGAGAGGGTCGGGGTGAGGGGGACGCGTGGCGTGGAGATGCGAGAGGATTGGGGCGTAGCTTGGATTTTCAATCTACGTCTCGCACTGCATCCCCCTCACCCAGCCCTCTCCCCGGGGGGGAGAGGGTATCCGGGGCGGGGGAGGGTTTTGTTAAAGGCTTCGTCGTTGTCGCCGGTCTGATCTTCGCCCAACCGGCGAATGCGCAAAGCGAAGCGCCCAAGGACACGCTGAAGCGCGTCGAGCAGCAGCTTCAGACCGGCAAGCAGCGCCAGCAGCAGTTGGAACGCCAGTCGCAAGCCCTGCAGTCCGAACTCGACGATCTGCGGGGCCGGTTGATCGCGCTGGCCGATCAGGCGCGCGGACAGGAGCAGGCGCTCGACCAACTGGAGGAAACGCTCAACGCCCTCGAGGCCGAGGAACGCGAGCGGTCCGCCAGACTGGACGCCGAACGTCAACAGATCGCCACCCTGCTGACCGCCCTGCAGCGGCTGGCGCGCATCCCACCGGAAGCGGCGCTGGCCCGGCCTGAAAGCCCGGTCGACACGCTCCGCTCCGCCCTGCTGCTGCGCGACGCGGTGCCGGCCTTGAAGGCGCGGGCCGACGCGCTGTCGCAGGCATTGACCGCGCTGGCCGACACGCGCGGCAAGCTGGTCGATCAGCGTTCCAAGGCACTGGCGGCGCGGGTGGCGCTTGCCGAGAAGCAGGGCGAGATGAACCGCCTGATCGCCCGGCGCGAGGAGCTGTCGCGCCATACCGAGGAGGAGCGCGTCCAGGTCGGACAGCGCATGGCGGAGCTGTCGGGCCAGGCAATCGACCTGCGACAGCTGATGGAGCGGATCGAGGCCGAACGCCGCGCCGCCATCGAGGCCGCTGCCCGCCGCGAAGCCGAACGGCGCGAGGTGGAGCGTCGGGAAGCGGCCAAGCGCGAAGCGGAGAAGCGCGAGGCCGAGCGGCGCCTCGCCGCCCAGAAGGAAGCCGAGCGCAAGGAGGCCGAGCGCAAGCTGGCCGAGTTGCGCGCCGCCGAGCAGAAGATCGCCGAACAGAAGGCCGCCGAGGAAAAGCGTGCGAAGGACGAAGCCGCCAGGGAAGCGGCGCGTGAGCGCGAGTTGGCCGCGAAGTCTCCGGACGGCCCTCCGGCGGTCGCCGGCATGGTGCTGCCCGCCGCCGGCAAACTGACCACCCGCTTCGGCGAGGCCGACCGCTACGGCGCCACCAGCCGTGGCGTGACGGTCCAGACCCGCGCCGGGGCTGCCGTGGTGGCGCCGCGTGGCGGCACGATCGTGTTCGCCGGCCCCTTCAAGGGGTATGGCCTCATCTTGATCGTGGAACACGGCAACGGATATCATAGTTTGATTGCGGGTTTGGGCCGGATCGACACGGCTGTCGGGCGTAAGGTGGCCGGCGGGGAACCGCTGGCAGTCATGCCGCCGGACGGCAATCCGGATCTCTATTTCGAGCTGCGACGAAACGGCCAGCCGATCAACCCGCAACGCGGGTTCGGCGCCCCGGAGGGGAAAGGACAAGGGTAGATGAGGATGATCAAGCGCGCCGCCACGGCGGCTGCTCTGGTGTTTCTGGGCGCCGGCGTCGCCACCGTCACCGCTCAGTCCAGCAATTCGTCGGACACCTACCGGCAGCTGAACCTGTTCGGCGACGTCTTCGAGCGCGTCCGCGCCGAATATGTCGAGCAGGTCACCGACGAACAGCTGATCGAATCGGCGATCAACGGGATGCTGACCTCGCTCGACCCGCATTCGAGCTATCTGAACAAGAAAAGCTTCCAGGACATGCAGGTCCAGACCCGCGGCGAGTTCGGCGGGCTGGGCATCGAGGTGACGATGGAGAACGGCCTGGTGAAGGTCGTGTCGCCCATCGACGACACCCCGGCCTTCCGTGCCGGCCTGCAGCCGGGCGACCTGATCGTCCAGTTGAACGGCGAGGCTGTCATGGGCCTCAGCCTGAACGAGGCGGTGGAGAAGATGCGCGGCCCCGTGGGCAGCGAGCTGAAGGTCACCGTCCGCCGCGGCGAGGCGGGCGAGCCCTTCACCGTGTCGCTGACCCGCGCCGTCATCAAGGTGCAGTCGGTCCGCTACCGGACGGAAGGCGACATCGGCTACATCCGCGTCACCAGCTTCAACGAGCAGACGCAGAGCGGGCTGGAGAAGGCGATCTCCTCCATCCAGCAGCAGTTGGGCGACAAGCTGAAGGGCTTCGTTCTCGACCTGCGCAACAATCCGGGCGGCCTGCTCGACCAGGCGGTGTCGGTGTCCGATACCTTCCTGGACAAGGGCGAGATCGTGTCGACCCGCGGCCGGCGCGCGGAGGAGGGCACCCGCTTCAACGCCAAGCCGGGCGACCTGATCAAGAACCTGCCGATGGTGGTGCTGGTCAACGGCGGTTCGGCCTCGGCCTCGGAAATCGTCGCCGGCGCGCTGCAGGACCACAAGCGCGCGATCATCATGGGCACCCAGAGCTTCGGCAAGGGATCGGTTCAGACCATCATCCCGCTGCCCGGCCATGGCGCCATGCGGCTGACCACGGCGCGCTACTCCACGCCGGCCGGCCGGTCGATCCAGCAGCTGGGCATCACCCCGGACATCGAGGTGCATGTCGCCAAGGTGGAGGATCTGGACAAGAACATCGTCCGCCGCCGCGAAGCCGACCTGAAGGGCGCGCTGGTCAATCCCGACGCCAGCAAGGCGCCGCGTCCGGCCACCACCAACCCGGCGGCGCCCGGCACTCCCGCCGCCCCGAACCCGGCGGCTCCAGCTCCGGGGCCGGGCGCCGGTGCTGCTCCGGGGACTGCTCCCGGTACGGCTCCTGCGCCGGGGGCTGCGCCGACCGATGGTGCCGCGGCGGAGGGGGCCGAGCCGCCCTTCGACTTCCAGCTCGCCCGCGCGCTGGATCTGCTGCGCGGCGTCGCCCTGTTCCAGCAGCGCGCTGCGGCGCGCTGACCGGGGCTGACGACGGTGAAGGCTCCCGCTCTGCTCGGTCGTCTGCGGTTCGATGTCCGGGGCCTGCGCCCCGGTCTCGGCTGGCTGCGCCGCTTCCGTGGCGGGGCGGGGCCTCGCAAGCCGCTGTCCAAGCCGCTTCTGGGCGCCGTCGTCGTGGTGGCGGTCGCCTATGCCGGGCTGGGCGGATGGCTGGCGCTGAACGCCGGTTCGACGCGGGAGGCGTGGCAGGCGTCGATACCCTCGACCACCGTGGCGGTCGCTCCGCTGCCGCCGCCACCGAAGCCTGAACTGAAGGTCGCCGCGCCGACGGCGCCACTGCCGACCGACGCCGCACCGCTGCCCCTGCCGGGCGCCCCGGCGGCGGCGGTGACGCTGGTCCCGGCGCCGGTGCCGGGTCTGGTGGAGGACAGCCGCAACGGCCCGCTGCCGCGCATCGCCCAGGACGGGCGCAAGCCCTGGCAGGTCTATGCCCGGCCTTTCCCCGCGACCGACAAGCGTCCGCGCGTCGCCATCGTCATGTCGGACCTGGGCCTCAGCGGCGTCACCACCGGCAACGCGCTTGCGAAGCTGCCGCCCGGCATCACGCTGGCCTTCCTGCCCTATGCCGAGCGGCTGGACGATTGGGTCGAACGGGCCCGCACCAAGGGGCACGAGGTGATGCTGTCGGTGCCGATGGAGCCGCTGAACTATCCGCGCGACGATCCCGGCCCCAATGCGCTGCTGACCATGCTCGGCCCCGACCGCAATGTGGAACGGCTGGAATGGTCGCTGGGCAAGGCGGTGGGCTATGTCGGCATCACCAGCACCACCGGCAGCAAATTCACCGCCAACCCGGCGGCGATGCAGCCGGTGGTCGATGCGCTGAAGGCGCGTGGCCTGCTTTTGGTCGATGCCCGCGCCAATCCGAAGAGCGTTGCCGGGCCGCTCGCCAATCTGGCCGGCGTGCCGCGGGCGCTGGGCGACCGTATCATCGACCGCGACCTGTCGCGCGGCGCCATCGACGACCAGCTGCGCGAGTTGGAGGAGCTTGCAAAGACCAACGGTGCCGCCGTCGGCTTCGCCTCCCCCTACCCGACCACCATCGAGCGGCTCAATCTGTGGCTGACGGCTCTGGCCGACCGTGGCATTGCCCTGGCTCCGGTGTCGGCGGTGGTCAACATCCAGAAGTAGCGGTCGCGGGGCGCAGCCTTCGCCGGCTCCCCGTCATCCTCACCCGCAAAGCGCATCCCAATCCAGCGACCCCGGATCCTCCACCAGATGGTCGACGGTGTCGAACACCACGGCCGGGTGCTGTGGCCAGGCGATGGTCAGCATGCCGGCGGCCTTGGCGCTGCGGGCGCCGGTGGGGCTGTCCTCGATCACCGCGCAGGCTTCCGGCGGCAGGTCCAGCATCTTCGCGGCCAGCAGGTAGGGCTCCGGGTGGGGCTTGCCGTTGGCGACGTCCTCGCGGGCGATGCTGAAGCGGAAATGCGGGATCGACATGGCGCGCATGTTGGCGTCGACGATCATGCGCCCGCCGTTCGACACGCAGGCCTGCGCCAGCCCGCGGGCGGCGAAGGCCTCGACCAGGGCGAAGGCGCCCTCGCGAGGGCGGACCTGATGGACGCTGGCGACATATTGGGCGTTGATCTCGTCGGCCCAGGCGTGCAGGTCGATGGGGAAGGGGCGGCGGGCATGGAGGGCGGCGTAGATCTCGCGGAAAGCGACGCCGTGCATCGACCGGCAATCCTCGTCGCTCAGCTCATGGCCGTAGCCGCGGCAGACCTCGACGGTGATCTGCTGGTGCCACGGCTCGCTGTCCATCAGCGTGCCGTCGATGTCCCACAGGATGGCGCGGATCGGTCTGCGAAGCATGCCGGTCACCGCACCACCAGATCGTCGCGGTGGATCATCTCGTCGCGCCCCTGATAGCCCAGGATATCCGGGATCTCGGTGCTCTTGTGGCGCAGAATCTTGCGGGCGTCGTCGGCGCTGTAGGCGACCAGACCGCGGGCGACCTCGCGCCCTTCCTGGGTGCGGACGATCACCACGTCGCCACGGTCGAACTCGCCCTGCACGGCGGTGACGCCGGCCGGCAGCAGGCTGGCACCGTGGGACAACGCGCGCATGGCGCCGTCATCGACCATCAGCACGCCCGTGGCGTTCACATGGCCGGCGATCCAGGCCTTGCGCGCGCTGGTCGGCTCGGCCGAGGGGAGGAACCAGGTGCAGAGCGCGCCGCCATCCTCCGGCCGCTGTTCCAGCGCCGCCAGCGGGTTCATGCGCTTGCCCTTGGCGATGACCATGCGGCAGCCGGCCGACAGGGCGACGCGTGCCGCGGCGATCTTGGTCACCATGCCGCCGCTGCTGTAGCCGGGGGGCGGCTCGCCGGCCATGCCCTCGATCTCCGGCGTCAGCTCGCGCACGGTGGGGATATGGCGGGCGTCCGGGTCCTTGCGCGGGTCGGCGGTGTAGAGGCCGTCGATGTCCGACAGCAGCACCAGCGTGTCGGCGCTGACCATCTGCGCCACGCGGGCGGCCAGCCGGTCGTTGTCGCCGAAGCGGATTTCCGCGGTGGCGACCGTGTCGTTCTCGTTGATAACGGGAACGGCGCCCAGCTTCAGCAGCGTGTCGATGGTGTTGCGGGCGTTCAGATGGCGCCGCCGCTCCTCCGTGTCCTCCAGCGTCACCAGAACCTGCGCGACGGTCACGTCGTGGCGGGCCAGCGTTTCCTGATAGGCGTGGGCAAGACGGATCTGGCCGGTGGCGGCGGCGGCCTGTTTCTCCTCCAGCTTCAGCGCCCGGCCGACGAGGCCGAGATGCTCCCGCCCGCAGGCGACGGCGCCGGAGGTGACGATCACCACTTCCTGCCCGCGCTTGCGGCAGGCGGCGACGTCGTCGGCCAGCGCGTCGAGCCAGGCCCGGCGAATCTGCCGGGTTTCTCCATCGACCAGAAGGGCCGAGCCGATCTTTACGACCAGCCGGCGGGATTCGAGAAGGGTAGGGGCGTCAAGCGCCATGGCGGGAGGTTCCGTCCGTATCGTCGTCCGAGCCGTCCTCTTCGCCCTCCGGCTCCTCTCCGTCAAGGGCCTCGTCCGAGTCGCCGTCCAGCTCTTCGCCTTGCAGCTCATCACCCTCTTCGAGGTCGTCCTCCTCGAAGTCCTCGTCCTCGCCGCCGACCCATTCGCCGGTTTCGTCGTCCCACTGCATCTCGCCGTCGTCGGGCAGCTTCTGGCCGACCGGCGGGCGCGGGATGGAACGGGTCGCGGGGGCGTGGATGACCTCGGGTTCTTCCGCCTTGGATTCCTTGATGACCGTCAGCAGCCGGTACAACACCTGCTTCACGCCGTCGCCGGTGGCGCCGGACAGCACCATCACCTCGGCGCCGGAGGCTTCCTCCAGCGCCTTCTTCTTCTCCTCGATCTCCTCGTCCAGCAGGGCGTCGGACTTGTTCAGCCCGATGACCTCCAGCTTGTCGGCGAGGTTGCCGCCATAGGCCTCCAACTCGTTCCGGATCGTGCGGTAGGAGGCGACGACGTCGTCGGCCGTGCCGTCGATCAGGTGCAGCAGGATGCGCGAGCGTTCGACATGACCGAGGAAACGGTCGCCCAGCCCATGGCCCTCGTGCGCGCCCTCGATCAGGCCGGGGATGTCGGCGATGACGAACTCTTCGTCACCGGCGCGGACGACGCCCAGGTTCGGAGCCAGCGTGGTGAAGGGGTAGTCGGCGATCTTCGGCTTGGCCGCGGTGGTCGCCGCCAGGAAGGTCGACTTGCCGGCATTGGGCAATCCCAGCAGGCCGGCATCGGCGATCAGCTTCAGCCGCAGCCACACCCACTGCTCCTGCCCCGGCCAGCCGGGATGGAACTTGCGCGGCGCCCGGTTGGTCGGCGTCTTGAAGTGGGCGTTGCCGTGCCCGCCGTCGCCGCCGCGCAGGAAGACACGACGCTGGCCCGCCTCGGTCAGGTCACACAGCACGGTTTCCTGGTTCTCGTCGAGAATCTGGGTTCCGACCGGCACGCGCAGGACGACATCCTCGCCGCGCGCGCCGTTGCGGTTGCTGCCCATGCCGTGATGGCCGCGCTGAGCCTTGAAATGCTGCTTGTAACGGTAGTCGATCAGCGTGTTCAGGCCGTCCGCCGCCTCGATGATCACGTCCCCGCCCCGGCCGCCGTCGCCGCCGTCGGGACCGCCGAACTCGATGAACTTCTCGCGCCGGAACGCCACGGCGCCGGGGCCGCCGTCACCGCTCTTCAAGAAGACCTTGGCTTGATCGAGAAACTTCATCGGGGAACCTTGCCCGTAAACGGAAGGGAAACCGGCAGCGGGACGGCACCGGACTGAAAACGAAAATCGGGGAGCCGGTCGCCCGGTCCCCCGATTTTATCCCACAAGCGTGCAGGCCTGCGACACAGGCCGCGCAACGACCTTACTGGTTACTCGGCCCGATCACTCGGCGGCGACGGCCGGAACCTGGTCGTTGGCCGGAACGACGTTCACGAAGGTGCGGCCGTTCGAGCTGTGCTTGAAGTAAACCTGGCCGTCGGCCATCGCGAACAGGGTGTGGTCGCGGCCGAGGCCGACATTCTCGCCCGGGTGGAACTTCGTGCCACGCTGACGGACGATGATGTTGCCGGAGACGACGTTCTCGCCGCCGAAACGCTTCACGCCGAGACGGCGACCGGCGGAGTCACGGCCGTTGCGGGACGAGCCGCCTGCCTTTTTGTGTGCCATGGGGTGTTGCTCCTAAACTGAAGATGCGCCTGAACGCCGGACCGGGAGACCCGGATCAGGCGGCGCCGTTGATGCCGGTGATGCGCAGGACGGTCAGGTCCTGGCGGTGGCCGTTCTTGCGGCGGTAGTTCTGGCGGCGCTTCTTCTTGAAGACGATGATCTTCGGGCCGCGATCCTGGGCGACGACCTCGGCGACGACCGAGGCGCCGGCCACGGTCGGGGTGCCGATGGTGGTGTTGCCTGCGTCGCCGACCATCAGCACGTCATCGAGCGTGATGGAGGCGCCAGCATCGGCCTCGAGCTTCTCAACACGGATCACGTCGCCATTGGCGACCTTGTACTGCTTGCCGCCGGTGCGGATCACTGCAAACATTGTCGTCACTGCCTATGTCAAAACAAACGGCGGGCTTCTCGCCCACCGTTCGATGCGCAAGCCCGTTCATGGGAGCGACGATCTATACTCAGGAGGGGCTCGGAGTCAACAGGGATGCGGCCCAAGCGCGTCGCATTTTTCTGCAAAAAAGGCTTGCACGGCCGCAGGCGTTTATATAGGTTCCGCCCACCCCGCCAAACGGGGCAGCGGATGGGTGGCAGAGCGGTTGAATGCACCGCACTCGAAATGCGGCATACCTTCACGGGTATCGGGAGTTCGAATCTCCCCCCATCCGCCATTCTCTCTCTTCTGAGAGAGGGAAGATAGCGGAAAGCGCCGGCCAGACAGGCTAGGTGCTTTTTTCATGTCCGCGTTCCGGCTTCGACCGGTCGAGCTTCCCCTTTTTCGCCGCGCAATCGCGATGGCCTTTCCCCCGGCTGGATTGTTGGTCATGTCAACGCCAGCGACCGGAAGGGTGCCGCCGCCATGAACACGCTCAGCCGCCATGATGGGTGCCTGCGCTTCTCCTATGTGGCCGAAGGCGGTTTGCGGGTGGAAGGCATGCATGATCCGGTGGAGCAGGTGCTGATCCTGAC
>JBKHVJ010000266.1:0-14772 GCA_046570145.1 Alphaproteobacteria bacterium | reverse complement strand
GCCCTGGTCATGGGTGATATAGATGAAGGTGATGCCCACCCGCTTCTGGATGGCGCGCAGCTCGGCCCGCATGTGCTGGCGCAGCTTGAGGTCGAGCGCGGAGAGCGGCTCGTCGAGCAGCAGCACGGAGGGCTCGACGGCGAGCGCGCGGGCAATGGCGACACGTTGCTTCTGGCCGCCGGAAAGCTCTGACACCTTCTTGTGGCCGTGCTCGGCGAGCGCGACCTGGATGAGCAGGTTCTTCACCTTCTCGTCGCGCTCGTGCCGGGGCACGCCGCGCACGCGCAGGCCGTAGCCGATATTCTCCGCCACCGTCATCATCGGGAACAAAGCGAGGTTCTGGAAGATCAGCGCGGTCGGCCGCTTGTTCGGCCCGATTCCCTTCATGTCCCGGCCACCGATGCGGACGGCGCCCGCCGTCGGCTCCATGAAGCCGGAGATCATGCGCAGGATGGTCGTCTTGCCGCAGCCCGAAGGGCCGAGGAAGCTGAAGAACTCCCCGGCTCCGATGGTCAGCGACACGTCGCGGACGGCGACGGTGTCGCCGAACCGCATGGTGACGTGGTCGAGTTGGACGTCTTGGCTCATGGACCCTGCTGTATGCCGATCACGCCGCCAGGAAGCGATCCTGGTACTCGTTGCGGATGGAGACGTACCACGCCTCCTGGATCGGCCACCACCACAGCTTCTGCAGCGCGTCGCCCGGATAGGCATCGGCGAAGAACTGCTTGTTCAGGTCCGACAGATGCGCCTCGGCGCCGACCGCCGTGCTGGAGATGCCGGAATGGTTGGTGTAGAGCGCGCCGGCCTGGGGCGTGTAGAACCAGTTGATCCAGGCATAGGCGTTCTCCAGGTTCTCCGCCTTCTTCGGAATGGCGAAGCCTTCCATCCAGGCGAGAGCACCCTCCTTCGGCGCGACGAAGCGGATCGGCAGCCCCTCCTTGCGCAGCGCCACGGCGCTGCTGTCCCAGGTCTGGCCGATGACGCAGCCGTTGGTGCGGAAGGCGCCCTGGGCCTCGTTCTCGTTGGTCCAGAACTGGGCGACAGACTTCTTGTTGGCGGCGGCCACCTTGAGGATGGCGTCGAAGTTGGCGCGCGCCTTCGCCTCGTCCTTGAACTGGTCGCGGACCGGGTGCGGCAGCTTGCCCTGGCTTTCCAGCCACAGCGCGATACCGATCAGCGAGGAATGGCCGCGCACCGTCACCTTGCCGGCGTTGGCCGGCGCCCACAGGTCGCCGTAGCTGGCGGTGCCGTAGGCGAGCGGCGCCTTCTTCATGTCGTAGGCCAGCGCCTCGGTGCCCCAGTCGGCCGGGGCGAAATAGCGCTTGCCGCCGACCACACCGCCCATCCCGGCGGAGCCCTCGACCGACGACTTCAGGCAGCCGTCCCACTTCACCTTCGATTCTTCGAGCGGCTGCACCAGCTCGAACTCGACATAGTTCGGCACGCGGTCGACGGTGGGGTGGATGATGTCGAAGCCGGCGCCGCCGGTGGCCTTCAGCTGGTTCAGCAGCTCGTCATTGGTGCCGTATTCGGTCAGGGTCGCCTTGACGCCGGTCTTCTTCTCGAAATCGGCCAGCATGTCCGGGCTGATGTAGCCGGCCCAGGAGAAGATCTTCACCGATCCCGACGCCGCGCGGCCCTCGCGCAGCACGAAGGGACCGACCGAGGCGACGCCGGCCGCAGCCGCGGCGCTCTGCAGCAGCAGGCGGCGGGTGAAGCTCCTGGCGGCGCGCTGCGTCTCTGCGCTGGACCGCTGGGTCTCGGTCTGGACGTGATCGGTCTGGGTGTTCTCGATCTTGGACATGACGTCCGGTCTCCCTGGCTCTTGGATGGCGTTTGAAGGGCTGGCGTTCAGACGGGTTGGTGTCTCGGCCGACGGCGCGGCCCCGCTCAAGGCGCGAAGTGTGCCTGAGACAAAAGCGCCCCGTCCATGCCGGAAGTCGGGCCTCCGACAAACTTCATAGAGCCGTCATATCGGCTCCTCCCGCCGCTGCCGGGCGCTACTCCGCAATTGTGGACAGCGTCATTCTTTCGCCACGGTCGCGGGACAAATAATCGCCCGCCCGCCACCGGTCTTTCGGCGAAGCAGGCGTGGGCGTATGACGACGGTTGCGGGGGCGATCCCCTGGGCATGACACCGACCTAACTGGGCTTTGCGAGCACGCCGTGACCGCCGATCGACCGGACCACATGACGGAGCAGCAACGGACGGGTCAGCTTTATGCCGGCCCCCGTCCTGTCCGCACCCGCGACGACCCGTCGCCGCTCGACAAACTGTCCGGCCGGCTGTCCGCCGGCGGCATCGCCCTGGGCCTTGCCCGCACCGTCGCGTCGGCGGCGCTGACGTCGCTCCGCCGTGGCAAGCCGCGCCGCAAGGTGCCGCCGCCGTCGGCCGCTCCGCCGCCGACGCCCTACAAGCCGGCGCAGCGGCCGCGCCACCGGTCCGGCCGGCCCCTTTTCACGCTGCCGTCCTTCACGCTGCCGTCCTTCACCATTCCAAGGATCTCCTTGCCCAAAATCCGCTCGTCCAAGCCTTCGTCGCGCCGGCCCGGCAGCGCTCAGCCGCCGCAGCCGCCGGCCCCGCCCACCGGGCGTCCCGGCCGGGCGGCGCAACCTCCCCGAAAGGGCGGGGGGTGGGGCAGGCGGCTGGTGCAGGGGGGGCTGGTTGCCGCCATCTGGTGCGGCATCGCCCTCGGCATGGTGCTGGCCTGGTTCGCGCTCGACCTGCCGGACATCTCCAAGGTGGCGCAGTTCGAACGCCGCGCCTCGATCACCGTTCTGGCCGCCGACGGGACGGAGTTCGCGCGCTTCGGCGACCTGCACGGCACGACTCTCAGCGTGCGCGACCTGCCGCCGCATCTGGTCGATGCCGTGCTGGCGATCGAGGACCGCCGCTTCTACAGCCATTTCGGCATCGACCCGCTGGGGCTGGCGCGTGCCGTCTATGTCAACTGGCGCTCCGGCCGTGCGGTGCAGGGCGGGTCCACCATCACCCAGCAGCTGGCCAAGAACCTGTTCCTGACGCCCGAGAAGTCGCTGAAGCGCAAGATCCAGGAGGCGATGCTGGCGCTCTGGCTGGAGAGCCGCTTCTCCAAGGACCAGATCCTCACAGCCTACCTGAACCGCGTCTATCTCGGCGCCGGCACCTTCGGGGTGGACGCCGCCGCCCGCACCTATTTCGGCAAGCCGGCGACCGAGGTCGACATCCGCGAATCGGCGGTGCTGGCCGCCCTGCTGAAGGCGCCGTCGCGCTACGCCCCCAGCTCCAACCCCGACGAGTCGGCGGAGCGGGCGCGGGTGGTGATGGCGGCGATGCTGGACGCCGGCTATCTCACCCAGGCGCAGTATGAGGCGGCCCGCGCCGCCAAGCCCTCGCCCAAGCGCAAGCCCGGCGGCGACGGCCGCTATTACGCCGATTGGGTGACCGATCTGGTGCCGGGCTTCGCCGGTCCCGACCATGGCGACGTGATCGTCCGCACCACGCTGGACCTGAAGATGCAGCGTGCCGCCGAACAGCGGATGGAGGCACTGCTGGCCGGTCCCGGTGCCGCCGCCAACGTCCGCCAGGGGGCGCTGGTCGCCATGAGCCCCGACGGCGCGGTGCGTGCGCTGGTCGGCGGCCGCGATTACGACAGCAGCGAGTTCAACCGCGCCACCCAGGCGTTGCGCCAGCCGGGCTCCGCCTTCAAGCCCTTCGTCTATCTGGCGGCGCTGGAGGCCGGCTGGTCCCCCGACAGCACCATCGAGGACGCGCCGGTCCAGCTCGGCAACTGGAGCCCCGGCAACTACGACGGCAAGTATCGCGGCAGCGTCACGCTGGCCGCGGCGCTGGCCCATTCGTCCAACACGGCGACGGCGCGTCTGATCGACCGGGTCGGCACCGACCGGGTGCGGCGCATCGCGTCGAACCTTGGCATCGCCTCGCCGCTGACCCGCGATTTGTCGCTGGCGCTCGGCACCAGCGAGGTGACGCCGCTGGAGCTGGTGCGCGCCTATGCCGGCATCGCCAACCGCGGCGCCCCGGTCTGGGCCTATGCCATCACCGAGATCAAGAGCCGCGACGGCACCCTGCTGTACCGGCGCCAGGGCGGCGGCGGCGGCGCGGTGGTCGATCCCGCCCATGCGGTGCAGCTGACCCGGATGATGGGCGGCGTTCTGGATTACGGCACCGGCCGCAGCGCCCGGCTGAACCGCCCGGCGGCGGCCAAGTCCGGCACGACCCAGGACTATCACGATGCCTGGTTCGTCGGCTTCACCGCCGATCTGGTCGCCGGGGTGTGGCTGGGCAACGACAACAACGACGCGATGAAGAAGGTCACCGGCGGCAGCCTGCCGGCCCGGCTGTGGCGCGACTTCATGATGGACGCCCATGCCGGCAAGCCCGCCCGTCCGCTGCCCGGTCTGGACGGTGCCCCCGCCTGGACGCCGCCTCCGGGAACAGTGCCACAGGGTGGCGTCCCGGTGGCCTCCGCCGACGCGCGGTCGGGCGGCATCGGCTCCCTGATCGAAAAGATCGCCGGCACCCCCGCCGCTCCCGTGGGCACCGCCCCGCGGGTGCAGTACGACTACAGCAACAGCGGGATGCGGTAGGGGAGGGGGCGTTGGACCCCCACCCTCAAATCCCACCCCCAGGTTTCCCCCACCGCCCCGACGCTGCTATACCTCCCTCCGAATTCCCCCACAGCGGACGAGACATGCAGGCGGACGACCGAGCGGACGGAGTGGAGTTGCTGGTGGAGGCCGTGCCACCGCCCAGCTCCGACACCCCCAATCCGCCCCTGCGCCCCCGCGACGCCCTCAACCCCCTGCTGACCGTCGCCGCCCCGGTGCTGGCGCTGGCCGGGACCTTGCGCGACCGCGCCCTCGCCGACTCTCCGCGCTCGGCCGCCGCCATGGCGCTGGAGCGGTTCGACCGCGAGGCCGCCGCGTCCGGCCTCGACCCGGACGACATCGCCGCCGCGCGTGTCGCGCTGGCCGCCACGCTGGACGACGTCGCCCGCGCCGCCGGCCATGGCGGGGCGTCGGTGGCGGAACCCGGTGCCGGCGTGCGCTTCTTCGACCTGCTGGACGGCATGCTGGGCGACCCGCGCCGCCACCGTCATGCGCTGGAGCTGTTCTACGCCTGCCTGTCTCTGGGCTTCGAGGGGCGGTTCCGCGACAAGCCCGGCGGCGCCCACGACCTAGCCCGCCTGCGCGACGAGCTGTACCGCATCCTGCGCCGCGCCCGCGGCGACGTGGCGGCGGAGCTGTCGCCGGCCTGGACCGGGGTGTCGGAACCGTTCCGGCCGCTGGGGGGCACCTTACCCGGCTGGATCCTCTGGGCGGCGGTGGCGCTGGGTCTGTCAGGCCTCTATGTCCATCTCGCCGGCACCCTCGACCGGCAGGCGGAGCCGGTGGCCGCCCGCATCGCGGCCCTGTTGCCCGACCGCCCGATCGAAATCGCGCGGATGGTCCCGCCGCCGCCGCCCACCGCCGGCCCCGCCCTGATCGCCCGCATCACCGGCCAGTTGGCGCCGGAAATCCGCATCGGCGCGGTCGAGGTGCTGGCGGGGAAGGACGGTGCCCTGGTGATCCGCATCCCCGCGGCGGCGATGTTCGCCACAGGCAGCGAGGCCGTGAAAGCCCGCCATCGCGCCATCGTGGAGCGGGTGGGCCAGACCCTGGCGGCGGAGCCCGGCAGCGTCCGGGTGGTCGCCCACACCGACGACCAGACCCCGCCCACAGGTCGCCTGCCCACCGCCCAGGCGCTGACCGACGCCCGCGCCGAAGCGGTGCGCAAGCTGTTGGAGCGCAGCGTCGCCGCCGCCCGCCTGTCGGCCGAGGGCCATGGCGACCAGGAACCCGTCGCCCTGAACGACACGCCCGCCGGGCGCGATGCCAACCGGCGGATCGACATCCGCCTCTATCCGCAATAGGGCGCCCGCCATGGTCGATCCCCGTCCCGCAAAGGCGGGCGCCAAACCACCCAAGCGCCGCCGCAAGCCCGCCGCCGTCCCGTCGCCCCACCGCTCCGCCCGCGCCCGCTGGGCGCTGTCGCTCACCGGCGCGCTGGCACTGGGGCTGGCCGGCTGGCTGCTGCTGCCGCGGCTGGCCGCGGCGCTCATTCCCCATCTGCTGGCCCCCCATCTGCTGCCGACCGTCCAGGCAGACTGGAGTGTCCGGCTGTTGCCGCTCGTCCTGGCGCTGGCCGGGTGGGTGGCGATCAACCGCCGCACCGACGCCCGAGAGCGCGCCGCCAACGCCCGCCTGCTGGAGGCGCTGGCCGCCACCCGCGACCCGGAGCTCAAGGCCTCGCTGGAAGAGATCGCCACGGTGCGCAAGCGGATGGACGCGGTGCTGGCGCGGCTGCGCAAGCGGCGCGGCGGCCGTTACCTCTACCAGCTGCCCTGGTATCTGGTGATCGGCGCCCCCGGTTCGGGCAAGACCACGGCGCTGGCCAACGCAGGGCTGGGCGTCGACGCCGCCGACGGCGGCGTGGCCGGGCCGCTGGCCGGACTGGCCGGCACCCGCAACTGCGACTGGTGGTTTACCGACCGCGCCGTGCTGATCGACACCGCCGGCCGCTACACCACCCAGGACAGCCGGCGCGCGGTGGACGGGCGGGTGTGGTCCGGCCTGCTCGACCTGTTGAAGGAACACCGGCCGCTCCAGCCCGCCAACGGTGTCCTGCTGACGCTCAGCCTGCCGGACCTCGCCGCCTGGGACGAGGCGGAACGGCGCAACCACGCCATCCTGATCCGCCAGCGCCTGAGCGAACTGCGCGTTCAGCTGGGCTTGCGGCTGCCGGTCTATCTGCTGCTGACCAAGGCCGACCTGTTGGACGGTTTCACCACTTTCTTCGATCCGCTGGACCGCGAGGCGCGCTCGCAAATCTGGGGCTTGACCCTGCCGGCCGCCGAGGTGGCCGCCGAGCGGGCGGAAGGGCCGCTTGCGGTCTTCCGCGACCTCTATGCCGGGCTGGTGCGGCGGCTGGACGAACGGTTGCTCGACCGGCTGCACCAGGAGCCGGACCTCCGCCGCCGCTGCGACGCCTTCGCCCTGCCGCTGCGCGTGGCGGAGCTGGAGCCGGCGCTGTCCGACATCGTCGACACCGTCTTCTGCTCGGAGCATGGGGAGGAGACACCCCGCCTGCGCGGCCTCTACCTGACAAGCGCCACCCAGACCGGCGGGGCGCTCGCCCTGCTGGAACCGGACCCGGCCGTCCGCGCCTCCACCTATTTCCTCGACCGCCTGCTGTTCGACGTGGTCTTCCCCGAGGCCAACCTCGCCCAGATCGATCGGACGGTCGAACGCGCCCGGCGCCGGCGCCGCGCCCTGTCGGCCGTGGCCGCCTTGACGCTTGGCCTCCTGGTCGGCGGCTGGTGGCTGGTCAGCGCCCGCGGCAACGCCGCCCTGCTGGAGCGCGCCGATGCCGGGGCCGCAGCGGTGGAGGCGGCGCTGCGCCCGCTCGACACGCCGCCGCGGTCGCTGGCGCGGGTGGACGATGCCGACCCGGGAGCGATCCTGCCGGCGCTGGACGCCCTGCGCGCCCTGCCGCTGGCCTTCGACGAGCGTCACGGCTGGATAGACCCGGCGCTGGCCGGCGGCCTCTACCGGGGTGCGCGCATCGCCGCCCCGGCGCAGGAGGCCTATCGCCATGCCTTGCGCAGCCAGTTCCTGGCCCGCATCGCCCTGCGGCTGGAGGAGCGGCTGCGCGCCGACTGGGCCTTGCCCGACCAGCTGCGCCAGACCCTGCGCATCTACCGGATGGTCGGCGGGGCGGAATCGATGGATGCCGGCGCGCTGGCGGAATGGGTGGCGCTGGACTGGCAGCGCACGCTGCCCGGCCCGGTCAACGAGGCACGCCGCCGCGCGTTGGGCGACCATCTGGCTGCGCTGTTCGCCATCGGATTCGCCCCGGTCCCGCCCGACGAGGCGCTGGTCGCCCGTGTCGAGGAGGTGCTGGCCCAATCCGTTCCCCCTGCCATCGCCCAGCCATTGCCGCAGTCCGGCCGGGCCGCACCGCCATGATGGGATCGTTCGGCATGCCGCACGGCGCCGATCCGGTGATGGGCTTTCACGGCAAGGTGCCGGCGCGCGGCGATTTCGTCGGGCACGGCCTGCCGGCGGCGGTTCTCGGCCCCTGGGACCGCTGGCTGTCGGCCGCCTTGGGCGAGGCAGGGAGGCGGCTTGGCGGCGAGTGGGGTCCGCTGTTCGCTCAAGGTCCGGTCTGGCGCTTCGCCCTGTCCGCCGGCCTGTGCGGCGCCACCCCGCTGGTGGGGGTGTGGATGCCCAGCGCCGACCGGGTTGGCCGCCACTATCCTTTCACCATCGCCGCCGGCTTGCCCGCCGGCTTCGACATCGCCGACGCCCCCGCCGCCTGTGCCACATGGTTGTCCCGTGCCGAGGCGCTGGCGGCGGACGCCTGCCGCGCCGGTGCCGACGTGGAGGGTCTGCCGGCCCGTCTCGCCATCCTCGGCCGTCCGGAGCCGGAACGCGTCAGCCCCGCCACCCGCGCCCTGTTGAACCGCCTGTCCGGTCCGCTGGGCGAGGATGCCAGCCTGTGGTGGACCCGCGGCGCCGGCCGAGTCGCCCCGTCGCTGCTGTCCTGTTCCGGCCTCCCCGCCGGCCCTCGCCTGACCGCCTTCCTTGACGGTGCCTGGGGCCGCTGGGGGTGGGAGAACGCGGGCGAGGGGTAGGGAGGGGAGGCTTCGGATCCGCTGGGCGCCTCGAAAGGCTGTAGCGGAGCGGCAATTCCCGGTATGGTGTGGCGATCTTTTCGTGTTCCCGCCGTCCCTTGGAGCCGCCTCGATGACCGACACCCCCGTCCCCACCCTGCTCGAAGCGGCGACGAAGCGTTTCCGCGGCAACGATCTGGCGGGGGCGGAGGAGGTCTGCCGGGCGATTCTGGCGACGGAACCGCACAATGCCCAGGCGCTGCATCTGCTGGGGCTGGTTGCCGCCCACACCGACCATCCCGACTATGCGCTGACCCTCTTCGCCCAGGCCATTGCCGAGAACGGCAACGACCCGTCCTTCCACAACAGCCGCGGCAGTCTGCTCTTCCAGCAGGGCCGCGCGGCGGAGGCGGAGGAGGCGTTCCGCGCCGGCCTCGCCGTCAACCCGCGCCTGCCGGAACTGCACGGCAACCTCGGCAACGCGCTGAAGGCGCAGAGCCGGCTGGACGAGGCGGCCGACTGCTTCCGCACCGCGCTCGACCTCCGCCCCGAGGCGCCGGAGATGCACCATTTCCTCGCCGCCACCCTGCGCGAGCTGGGCGAGCTCGAGGAGGCCGAACAGCATTTCCGCACCGCGCTGGAGCAGGCCCCCGACTATCTCGACGTCCATTACAGCCTGGCCGAACTGCTTTCCACCCGTGGCCGGCTGGCGGAGGCGGAGGCGGAGTTCCGCATCGTGCTGGCCGCCGCCCCGCGCTTCGTCCCGGCCCAGGTCGGGCTCGCCCATGTGCTGCAGAGCCTGGACCGCGCCGGGGAGGCCATCGAGGTGATCGAGGCGGCGCGCGAGCAGGCCCCCGACCACCCCATGGTGAAGTTCACCCGCCGGCTGATCTATTCCAACGCGGTGCCCGGCTGGCACTTGCCGATGATCAACGATTTCGAGCGGAACGAGGCCTACAAGCTGTCGCTTGAACGGGCGGTGAAGCCCGGCCAACTGGTGCTGGAGATCGGCACCGGCTCCGGCATCGTCGCCATGATGGCGGCACGCGCGGGGGCGAAGAAGGTGGTGACCTGCGAGGTCAACCCGATCCTCGCCCGCGTCGCCAAGGAAACGGTGGCGCGCAACGGCTATGCCGACCGCATCGACGTGGTGCCGCGCCTGTCCACCCAGCTGACGGTGGGCGAGGGCGGCGACCTGCCGGAAAAGGCCGACGTCTTCGTGTCCGAACTGATCAACATCGGCATGCTGGCCCCGCGCATGCTGTCGGTGCTGCAGCATGCCCGCACCCATCTGGTGAAGCCGGGCGGCGCCATCATCCCGCGCGCCTCCACCGTCTACGCCATGCTGGTGGAGACGCCGGAGCTGGCCCGCATCAACCCGGTGGAGACCATCGACGGCTTCGACATGGGCAGCTTCGACGTCTTCCGCTCCCCCGGCTACCAGCAGATCGACCTCGGCGCCGACGCCCACACGCCGCTGTCCAAGCCCTTCACCGCGCTGGATTTCGACTTCACCCGCAACATGCCGGAAGAGGGCGAGCGGGTGATCGAGGTGACCATCGTAACCGCCGGCACCTGCCACGGCGTCGCCTTCTGGTTCGACCTCTTCATGGACGACGAGGTGGTCTACAAGTCGGAAAGCCGCGCCCGTACCAACCATTGGAAGCAGGCGATGACCTTCCTGGAAAAGCCGATCGCGCTGTCGGCCGGCGACCGCCTGCGCATCGTCGCCCGCTACGACAACAACCAGATCTCCTTCGGGATCGATGGGTTGACGGGGGGTGAGGGCGTTTGAGCGAAGCCGTCGCCTCCCATCCCCCTTCCCGCCGCGCCATCGCGTCCTGGTGCCTCTACGACTGGGCGAACTCCGCCTACAACACCATCATCACCACCTTCGTCTTCTCGGTCTATTTCGCCCGTGGCGTGGTCGGCGATCCGGTGGAGGGAACCGCGCGCTGGGGGGCGGCGATGACCGCGGCCGGCGTCGCCATCGCGCTGCTCAGCCCGGTCCTGGGTGCCATCGCCGACCGGGCGGGGCGGCGCAAGCCCTGGATGGCCCTGTTCACGCTGGTGACCGTGGCCTTCACCGTGGCGCTCTGGTGGGTGCGGCCCGATCCGGGCGATGCCGCCTTCGCGCTCGCCTGCGTGGTGGTCGCCACCGTGTCGTTCGAGCTGGCCAACGTCTTCTACAACGCCAGCTTGCCGGGGCTGGTGCCGCCGCGGCTGCTGGGAAGGGTGTCGGGCTGGGGCTGGGGCATCGGCTATTTCGGCGGGCTGACCTGCCTTGTCCTGGCGCTGGTCGGCTTCGTCCAGGCGCCGGCCCCGCTGTTCGGCCTCTTCGGACTGCAATGGGCCGATTGGGGGGAGCAGGCCAATGTCCGCGCCACCGCGCTGCTGGCCGCGGCGTGGTACGGGATTTTCGCGCTGCCCTATTTCCTGTGGGTGCCGGACGAACCCTCCACCGGCCAGGGCCTGCTGCGGGCGGCGCGGGACGGGGTGGCGACGCTGGTTGCCACGCTGCGCGAGGCCCGGCGCTATCGGCAGGTGATGCGCTTCCTGATCGCCAGCGCCTTCTACCGCGACGGCATCAACACCATCACCGCCTTCGGCGGAATCTTCGCCGCCGGCACCTTCGGCATGAGCTTTGAGGAAATCCTGGTCTTCGCCATCGTGCTGAACGTGGTGGCGGGGGCGGGAGCCATCGGCTTCGCCTGGATGGACGACCGGGCGGGGGCCAAGCCGGTGATCCTGATCGCGCTGGCCGGCATGTCGCTGTGCAGCGTGCCGCTGCTGCTGGCGACCGACCGGCTGTGGTTCTGGGTCTTCGCGCTGGGGCTGGGCCTGTTCTTCGGACCCGCGCAGGCGGCGGGACGCTCGATGATGGCGCGGCTGGCCCCGCCGGGAATGGCGGGCGAGATGTTCGGGCTTTACAGCCTGACCGGGCGCTTCGTCGGCTTCTTCGGGCCGCTGCTGTTCGGGCTGGCGACCCAGGCTTTCGCCAGCCAGCGCGTCGGCATGGCGACGGTTCTCGCTTTCTTCGTGATCGGCTTCGGGCTTATGCTGGCGGTTCGCGAACCGGCCCGTTAGAAAAAGGGCCGCGTCAAAGCGCCGCACATGAGATCATTCGAGGGCAGAGCTGTTACCTTCGTTTTTGCTGCGACGCACAAAAGTCGAAGCCGAGGGATACGGACCATGCTGCACATCAAAGATATCGAAGCCTTCGCCCGCATCAACGAGGCGCTGAACGAGAACGACGGCACCGGGCAGGCCGATCATGCCGGCCACGATACCGCCGGCCCGTCCCATCCCGCGCTGGTGATGGCGATGCTGGCGACCGGCCGCCTTCCCCTGTCGGCCGTGCCCAAATCGACCGACCCGCTGTCGCCCTGGGGCAAGATGCTCCGCCGCTCCTGACCGTCACAGAAGCGACAGCTGGTCCCCGGCGGTCGGCGGCAACCGGAAGCGGCTGCAGTCGAGCCGCCAGTTCCGGTCGCCCAGCCCATGCTTCCTGCAGGCCAACTTGAAGCGGTGGCGCAGCAACTCGGCGTAAGGACCGGTGCCCTTCATCCGCGTGCCGAATCCGGAACGGTAGAGCGCGCCGTCGCGGCTCTGCCGCATCAGGCTCAGCACGCGGTCGGCGCGGTTGGGGACATGGGTGCGCAGCCATTCCTCGAACAGGGTGGCGATCTCCAGCGGCAGGCGCAGCAGGATGTAGCTGGCGGCGGTCGCACCGGCCTCGGCCGCAGCCTCCAAAATCGACTCCAGTTCGTGGTCGTTCAGCACCGGGATCATCGGGCTGGCGAGCACCGCCACCGGCACGCCGGCCTCCGCCAGGGTTCGGATGGTTTCCAGCCGGCGCGGCGGGGTGCCGGCCCGCGGTTCCATCACGCGGGCGAGGTCGCGGTCCAGCGTGGTGACCGAGATCGCCACCGAGGCCAGCCCATCCGCTGCCATCGGCGCAAGAATGTCGAGGTCGCGCAGGACCAGCGCCGATTTGGTGATGATGCTGACCGGCTGGTTGAAGTCGCGGCAGACCTCCAGCACGCGTCGGGTGATGCCCTCCGTCCGCTCGATGGGCTGATAGGCGTCGGTGTTGGCGCCCAGCGCCAGCGGCTGGCAGACATAGGATTTCGCCCGCAGTTCCTTCGCCAGCAGTTCCGCCGCGTTGCGTTTGGCGAACAGTTTCGTCTCGAAATCCAACCCAGGCGACAGGTTCAGATAGGCATGGGTCGGCCGGGCGAAGCAGTAGATGCAGGCATGCTCGCAGCCCTGGTACGGATTCACCGACTGGTCGAAGGCGACATCGGGCGACTGGTTGCGGGCGATGATCGACTTGGCCGAAGCCGGAGAGACGGTGGTGCGCACGGGATCGGTCAGCGCCTCGTTCCCGCCGGACGCATAGCCGGTCCAGCCGTCGTCGGTCAGGACGCGGGTCTCGCGCTCGAAGCGGCCGGTGGCGTTGCTCACCGCACCTCGGCCCTTGATCGGCGGTCGCTTGATCTCATCCATGCCGGCAGCTTAGCTGCGGCAAACAAGAACGTAAAGCGAACAAAAGCCCTGCCTTCATTGGGTTCGCTGCACATACCCAGCAAACATAAAGATATCTTTATGCTTGCATGGTTCCGGAACCGCTGATACACCCTTGGCCAATTACAGCGGCAGGGCCGGGGATCCGGTGCGCCTGAAACTCCGCTGCCCGAACCGTCACCGCCCACCAGGAGTCATCCCTCATGGCCGCCGAATTCACGGACTACAAGGTCAAGGACATCAGCCTCGCGAACTGGGGCCGCAAGGAGATCACCATCGCCGAGACCGAGATGCCGGGCCTGATGGCCCTGCGGTCCGAGTTCGGTGACAGCAAGCCGCTGGCCGGCGCCCGCATCGTCGGCTGCCTGCACATGACCATCCAGACCGCCGTGCTGATCGAGACGCTGACCGCGCTCGGCGCCGAGGTGCGCTGGTCGTCGTGCAACATCTTCTCGACGCAGGACCACGCGGCCGCCGCCATCGCCGCCGCCGGCATCCCGGTCTTCGCCTGGAAGGGCGAGACGGAGGAGGAGTTCTGGTGGTGCATCGAGCAGACCCTGCGCGGTCCGGACGGCTGGACCCCGAACATGATCCTGGACGATGGCGGCGACGTCACCCAGATCATGCACGACAAGTATCCGGAGATGCTGGACGGCGTCCGCGGCCTGTCGGAAGAGACCACCACCGGCGTGCATCGTCTGTATGAGATGATGAAGAAGGGCACGCTGAAGGTTCCGGCCATCAACGTGAACGACAGCGTCACCAAGTCGAAGTTCGACAACCTCTATGGCTGCCGCGAGTCGCTGGTCGACGGCATCAAGCGCGCCACCGACGTCATGGTCGCCGGCAAGGTCGCCGTCGTCGCCGGCTATGGCGACGTGGGCAAGGGCTCGGCCGCCAGCCTGCGCTCGCAGGGCGCCCGCGTCATGGTGACGGAGATCGATCCGATCAACGCGCTGCAGGCCGCCATGGAAGGCTATCAGGTCATCACCATGGACGAGGCTGCACCGCTGGGCGACATCTTCGTCACGGCGACCGGCAATGTCGACGTCATCACGCTCGATCACATGCGCGCCATGAAGGACCGCGCCATCGTCTGCAACATCGGCCACTTCGACAGCGAGATCCAGATCGACGCCCTGCGCAATCTGGTCTGGGAAGAAGTGAAGCCGCAGGTCGACGAGGTCGTGTTCCCCGACGGCAAGCGCCTGATCGTCCTGGCCCAGGGCCGTCTGGTCAACCTGGGCTGCGCCACCGGCCACCCCAGCTTCGTGATGAGCGCCAGCTTCACCAACCAGGTGCTGGCCCAGATCGAGCTGTGGACCAACGCCGCCAACTACGAGAACAAGGTCTACGTCCTGCCCAAGCACCTGGACGAGAAGGTCGCCCGCCTGCATCTGGACAAGATTGGCGCCAAGCTGACCACGCTGACCGACAAGCAGGCCGAGTACATCGGCGTCGCCGCCGCCGGCCCCTACAAGCCGGACCACTACCGCTACTAAGCGGGTGTGGAGTTGAACGAAGAAGGGCCGTCCCGGTGGGGCGGCCCTTTTTTCTTTTAGGTTTTGGTCTCTGGGAAGGAGCG
>JBKHVJ010000265.1:0-6148 GCA_046570145.1 Alphaproteobacteria bacterium | reverse complement strand
CAGTGCTTGCCCGTCCGTCGGCGGTGGCGAAACCCGTCCGGACGCAGTCGTCCACCCGCCGCTTCGTCGTCATCGACTGCGAGACCACCGGGCTGTCGCCGGCCGGGGGCGACCGCATGGTCAGCTTCGCCGCCATCGAACTGGCCGAGGCGACGCCGACCGGCCGCTGCCTCAGCCTCATCTTCAATCCGGGGCGGAAATCGAACCCGCATGCGCTGAAGGTGCATGGGCTGCCGGATCACCTGCTGCGCCACCAGGATCCGTTCCACAGCGTCGTCCGGGACATCCGCGGCTTCCTGGACGGCGCGGTGCTGGTCGGCCACAATGTCGGCTTCGACATCGAGTTCCTGCGGCACGAATTCCAACTCTGCGGCATTCCCTGGGCGCCGCCCCGATCGGTCTGCACGATGCAGCATGCCAGGGGGCAGGTTGCCGGGCGTGTGTCGCTCGACGCGGTGGCGACCCTGTTCGGCATCGATGTCGGCATCCGGGCGCGCTTCCACGGCGCCTTCGTCGATGCCGAGATCACCAGCCGCCTGTTCCAGAAGATGATCCTCGGCAGCACCGAGATGCTGGCGGTTCCCCATCTGGCGCCGACCAACCAGATCGACCCGCCGCCGGTGGTCCGGCAACCGGCCACCCCGATCACGCACGGAATCGCCGGCTATGCCTTCGCCGTCACAGGCGAGTTGACCGGCCTGTCGCGCGAAGCCGTCATGGCCCGCATCCTGGCGCTGGGCGGAAGCTGGCATCACAGCGTCCGCAAGGACACCGACTATCTCGTCGTCGGCCACGCCCCCGGCGCCACCAAGCTGGACACCGCCGCCGCCCGGCGCGCCAAATACGGCAAGCCCGACACCATCGACGAGACGCAGTTCTTCGCCATGGTCGCTGCCTCCGGCGGCGGGAGGCGCAGCTGACGGCTGGTGAGCCGCGCCGCACTCTTAGCTTTTGGTTTTCCGTGTGATTCACGCTTCAAGCCACTCCGCTTGAAGCGTGAATCACACTCTAGAAGATCGGGTCGATGACCGTGAAGCGCAGATCCTGCACCATCGTGTCGAGGACGAGGAGGCTGTCTCCACCGCCGAAATCGATCCGCACACCATCTCCCAGTGCGACGACATGCTCCGTCCGCCATGCCGCCGTGCCGATGGCCGCCTCGAACCCTTTCAGGATGATGACGTCCAACGACGGGTCGAAGGCGGTCAGCATGTCGGCACCGCTGCCCGGGGCGAAGAAGAACTGGTCGCTCTCGCCGTCCCGTTCGGCAAGCAGCACATCGTCGCCGGTGCCGCCGTCGACGATGTCGCGTCCCGCCCCCGGAACCAGAACGTCCCGGCCGGACATGCCGTACAGGCGGTCGGCGCCATCCGCCCCGTCGATGTAATCCGCGCCGGCGCCGCCGTTCAGCCGGTCGTCCCCGGCGCCGGCCAGGATCCGGTCGTTGCCGCCCAGGCCGTGAATCCTGTCGGCGCCATCCTGCCCCAACAGCGTGTCGTCGCCTTCGCTCCCCTTGCGGATGTCGTCGGGTGCCGCGCCACCCGGCGCCGCGATGACGCCCATCAGCTTGGCCGTGTGGTCCCAGTAATCGGACCCGCTTCCGGGGGGAAGCTCCGCCAGCACGATGGTGCCGTCCGTCGTGGCGTCGGACAGGAAGAAGCGGTCGATCCGGGCCGAATAGTCGCGGTCGAACCCCAGCACGCCGCCAGCGAACTCCCCGAGAAGCATGTCGCCGTAGGCTCCCCCCGCCGTCTGCCACAGCTGGCGGGTGCCTTCGGATGTTCCGTCGGTCACCCACAGGCCGGCGGGATCGGCTTCGCTGTGATCCGTCAGGAAGAAGGCGCGGTCGCCGGCGAACTCGATATCCCCATACATCCAATCGGCTTGATGGAGTTGGGAGGTCCCTTCGGGCGTGCCGTCGGTCGCCAGCAGGCGTTGGGCTCCCGACCAATAGTTCTCGTCGAGGAAAAGCAGGCGGTCGCCGTCCCCGCCGGCGCTCCCCTGATCGAGCCAGCCAAGCGGCTGAGCGAGGTCCTGTCCCGACAGGTGGCCCACCGCGCCAGTGGCGGTGTCCAGCACGCCGATCCTCGAGGCGGCGCCCTGTTCGATCCGGTAGGTGTCCATGTCGCTGGTGAACATCACCTGACCGTTGCGCAGCCCGGCGATGCTGTCGAGGTCCCAGCCCTGCATCGTCAGGTCGCCGAGGTACCGGGTGCCCTGCTGCGTACCGTCGGTGGCCCAGAAGGTCGAATGACGGACGGCGGTCGGCCACTCCATGCTGCCGGTCCACTCGGCCACGGTGGTGACCGAGGCGACGAGCCCGTCGGGCGTGGCGGCATAGCGGATTGCCCCGCCGTCGGGAACGAGTTCCGTGAAGGCCGTCGCGGTGCCGCCTGCGTCGACGAAGGTGAGCTTTGACGGCCAGGATGCCGATCCCTCGTGGAAGGCCAGCCCTCCGTCAGGCATGCCGATCAGCGTGATGCCCTGGGACCATGGGGCGAGCGGCGCCATCTCATGGAAAAGGCGGGTTCCCGCGGCGCTGCCGTCGGAGCTCCAGATCCCATCCTGCGCCCCGCCATCCGCATGCAGGTAGAGCCGGCCATGGGCGGCCGTCAGCGCCGATGGAGAGGCCCCCTGGGCTCCCGGCATGAGGTCCGCCACCATCCGCGTGCCGGCCGTGGTCCCATCGCTCACCCAGAGCTCGCGGCCATGAAGGCCGTCGTCGGCGGTGAAGAACAGCCGATCGCCGACCACCGTCAGATCGTCCGGGGTGCTGGATGCGGCGCCGGCCGCGGCATCGAACAGCCGGGTTCCGCCGCCGGTGCCGTCGGTGACCCAGAGTTCGCGGCCATGCACGCCGTCATCCGCGGTGAAGAACAGCTTGCCGCCGGCGACGACGGAGTCGCTGGGGGCGCTTCCCTGCTCGCCCGCCCTGATGTCGGCGAGCAGGCGGGTCCCCGATGGCGTGCCGTCGGTGATCCAGGGCTCGGTCCCCGTGCTTTGCATCGTGGCCGTGAAAACAGCGATCTTTGCCTGTGCCATGCCCCCTCCAATCGGATGAAGCATTGCCCGGGGCGGATGAAGTCATGCTGTGACAATTTTAGGGAATACCAGCGCGGTCTATGAAGAACAAAAGACGACAGTTCAATCTATTTGATTTCTTTCCAATTTCAAATGGTCACTGCAGAAGCATCGGTATATTTTGGCAGAACAAATGCTTCGACCGGATCGACTTCAACAATCAGAATCCGATTGGATGGCGGCTGTCCCGAATCCTGATGGTTTTGGGGGGAAGTCCGGACAAGAAAAAGGCCGCTGCCAGGAAGGCGCGGCCTTTAGTTCAGGTTCGGGAGGAAACGATGAACCTGGAGAGACCATAAGGCCCTACAGATTAACGCACTGTGAATGGCCTCACAGGTCTGTTCCTATACTACTTTATTGCAATGGCTTCGAAACGGCTGGTGGTTCTCGTCGGCGGGTGCGGAAAGCTGCGGTCAGACAAGCGCCATCTGCCGGAGAACCTCGTTGCTGCCGCGCCAGATCATGTCGAGGGCGACGTAGGTGATGATGAGCAGGCCGACCCAGCCGATCCAGCGGTGCTTGTGCAGGGCGTGAGCGATCATGTTGGCGGCGGCACCCATCAGCACGACCGACAGCACCAGCCCGATCACCAGGATGGTCGGGTGCTCCTTTGCGGCACCGGCCACCGCCAGCACGTTGTCCAGCGACATCGACACGTCGGCGACGACGATCTGCCAGATGGCTGCCCCGAATGTGGTGGCTCCCGCCGCCGCGACGGCGGCATTGCCGGCCGAACCGACGGTGGCGACACCCGCGGAGTCGGGCATGCTCATGGCTTCGTCGGGAGCGACCTCGTCCGCGCCATGGCTGCGCAGTTCGCGGAACATCTTCCAGCACACCCACAGCAGCAGAACGCCGCCGGCCAGCGTCAGGCCGATGATCGCCAGCAGCTGCGTGGTGATGAGGGCGAAGAAGATGCGCAGCACGATGGCCGCGGCGATTCCCCAGAAGATGACTTTGCGGCGCTGGGCCAACGGCACCGCGGCGGCCGCCATGCCGACGACGATGGCGTTGTCGCCTGCCAGCACGAGGTCGATGGCGATCACCTGAAACAACGCGGCGAGGGCGTCGGCCGTGAACAGATCGGTCATATGGTGCTTTCCTCTTACATCGGGCAAGAGAGTGGCACCCAAGGGAGCCGATCCGGACATACGGAATGCACGCTGCCGGCAGGCACGGGTCGGGGCCACTCTGAACGTCTTTCCAGTCCGACATCACAGTTCGATGAACTGTCAGAGGGGCCCGGCCTGGCAGGGCCGACCTTTAGACGAAGGCTCCGCGCATGACAATTGCGGTTTGGCTGCAACGGCCATGCAGCGGACGGCGTTCGGCGCGGAAAAGCTCCCGGCCGCAAAACGGCTTTTTTCATCCCGTGCTTAGCGGCGGCGGCCGGCGGTGGTAGAACCCGGTGAACCCCCCGTGTTTCATCCGCCGGAGGGAAGGCATGGCCCGGTGGCAGCGGTCCACTCGTCCTTCTTCCGAAACAATCGAGCGAAACCGCCGTTTCCGCGGGCTGAACCCGGCGTTGCGCATCCATGCGGCCGGCGGATGGAACAATGAAACAGGCCCGGAAAACCGTTCCACAGCGTTCCAAACGTTCCATCCGGGGCCGGTCTGGATCCCCGCGTCAGGCCGCGCGGACCTCGCCGATGAAGGCCTGGATCCGCTCGCGCAGGCGGTCGGAGTCGCGGGACAGGCTGTCGGCGGCGTCCAGCACTTCCCCGGCCGCCTGACCGACCTGCCCGGCGGAGCTGCTGACCTCGGCGATGTTGCCGGTCACCAGCTGGGTTCCCTGTGCGGCCTGCTGGATGTTGCGGCCGATCTCCTGGGTGGCGGCGGTCTGCTGTTCCACCGCCGCGGCGATGGCGCCGGCGATGGTGTCGACGTCGTTGATGGTGCGGCCGATGGTCTGGATCGCGGTCACCGTGCCGTCGGTCACCGTCTGGATCTCGGCGATCTGGCTGCCGATCTCCTCGGTCGCCTGGGCGGTCTGGGTGGCGAGCGCCTTCACCTCCTGCGCCACGACGGCGAAGCCCTTGCCGGCCTCGCCCGCGCGTGCCGCCTCGATGGTGGCGTTCAGCGCCAGCAGGTTGGTCTGGCTGGCGATGTTCTGGATCAGGCTGACCACGTCGCCGATCTTCTGCGCCGCCTGGACCAGCCGGGCGACCAGGGCATTGGTCCGCTCGCCTTCCTCGACCGCGTTGCGGGCGATGGCGGCGGCGGCATTGACCTGCCGGCCGATCTCGCCGATGGAGCTGCCCAGCTGTTCCGACGCCGCGGCGACGGTGGCGACGTTGGCGGAGGATTGCGCCGTGGTGGCGGCGACGGTCGAGGCCTGCTCCGTCGTCTGCGAGGCGATGGCGGTCATGGTCTCGGCATTGCCGCGCAGATGGCGCGCGGCCGACGCCACCGCCTGCACCACGTCCTGCACGTCGGCGTCGAAGCGGTCGGCCAGCGCCCGCATGGCGGCCTGCCGGTCGCGCTCGGCCTGCAGCTTCTGCGCTTCGCGCTCCTCCTGCAGGTTGCGCATGGCAAGGCCGTTGCTCTTGAACACCTGCAGCGCGCGGGCGAGCAGCCCGACCTCGTCCTTGCGCCCGGCGCCCTGGATGTCGACCGCGAGGTTGCCGTCGGCGATGGCCGTCATGTCGACGACCAGCCGGTGCAGCGGCCGGACGACGAAGGCCACGATGATGGAGCCGAACAGGCCGAAGGCGACCAGCAGGCCGGCGCCGGCAACCGCATACAGGCGGGTCATGACGCTGGAGGACAGCGCCAGCGCCCGTTCCTCGGCGCGCTTGGTCTCTTCCAGGCTGTGGTCCACCCGCTCCGACAGCGCCATGGTCAGCTTCTGCCGGACCGGGCGGCCGACGTCGATAGACACGCGGATCGCGCTGTCGGTGTCGTAGGCCCGCGCCAGATCCACCGCCTTCTGCGACACCCGTTCATACTCGCCCACGATGGACTTGATGCCGGCGATCGCCTCGCGGTCGGCCGGGGCGTCATAGGCCGCGGCAAGCCGGTCGATGGCGGCCGTCGCCTTGCCGATGTTGTCCTTGTAGGTCGCGAA
>JBKHVJ010000264.1:0-5966 GCA_046570145.1 Alphaproteobacteria bacterium | reverse complement strand
GGTATTCGCGCAGCACGACGGACTCGGGGCCGCGGCGCACGAACTCCTTCACCAGCACCGCCTTGTTGCGCTTGACCACCACCACCCCCGCCCCCGGTGCCGGCGGTTTGTGCGGGTTGACGTGCAGCAGCTGCGCCGGCCGGAAGCGCGGCATCATCGATTCGCCGACGACATACATGGCGTAAGGATCGCGGGCGTTCTTCAGATAGTCGGGACGTGCGATCCAGTCGATGGGCCCGTCCTCCAGGAACATCTCCTGATCCACCCCGCCGCGTGCCGCCGCCCGTACCGGCATGGATGCGGCCGCCTGCGCCTGCTGCGCCCCGGTCGGAGGCGGCCGCAGCAGCGGCGGCATCGCAGGTCGCGCCGGACGCGCCATCGCGGGGCCTGCCGGCAGGTCGAGACCGAGCAGAACGGCCGGCTCCACGCCCAGCGGCTGCGCGAGCTTGACCGCCCAATCGACGGTCATCTTGCGCTGGCCGGTCTCCAGCTTGTTGATCTGGGGCTGGGAGGTGCCGGCCAGCTCGGCCAGCTTCTCCTGGCTCAGCCCGGCGGCCTGCCGCAGTTCGCGCATGGTGGTCATGGGCTTGTTCATACCAAAACGGCTTTGGAAAGTCCAACGCTGCGGAATAAATCCAGTTGCGCGCAGAACCCGGCTTGGTCTAAACCATTGCGGTATGACGCTCGATGACTGGCTCACCCGGACCGCAACCAAGGAAGAGGCCTTCGCCGCCCTGATCGGGACGAGTCAGGCCACGGTCAACCGTTACCGCCATGGCCGCCGGGTCCCCCGTCCCGCGGTGATGGCCCGCATCGCCGCCGCGACCGGCGGGCAGGTGACGGCGAACGACTTCCATGGGCTGGCGGATGAGGGCTGATGGCAGAGCGCGCGCAATAAAAAAGGCCCTCTCCCATCGGGAAAGGGCCTTTTTCCGTGAAGCTGCCGCTCTTTACGAGAACAGGCTCGACACCGACCGCTCCTCGCTGATGCGCATGATCGCTTCGGCGAGCAGGGGGGCGATGGTCAGCTGGCGGATGTTGCGTGACACGCGGACCGCTTCGGTCGCCTGGATGCTGTCGGTGGTGACCAGCTGTTCCAGCGGGGAGACGGCGACGCGGGCGACCGCACCGCCGGACAGGACGCCGTGGGTGCAGAAGGCATGGACCGACTTTGCGCCGGCTTCCATCAGCGCGACGGCGGCGTTGCACAGCGTGCCGCCCGAGTCGACGATGTCGTCCAGCAGGATGCAGCGGCGGCCGTTGGCGTCGCCGATGATGTTCATCACCTCCGACACGCCGGCGCGCTCACGCCGCTTGTCGATGATGGCGAGGTCTGCGTCCAGGCGCTTGGCCAGCGCGCGGGCGCGGACCACGCCGCCGACGTCCGGCGACACGATGGTGACCTCGCCGATGTTCTCGAAGGACTGGCGGATGTCCTTCTCGAAGACCGGGGCGGCCATCAGGTTGTCGGTGGGGATGTCGAAGAAGCCCTGGATCTGACCGGCGTGCAGGTCCATCGTCAGCACGCGGTTGGCGCCGGCCTGGGTGATCAGGTTGGCGACCAGCTTGGCCGAGATCGGCGTGCGCGGGCCGGTCTTGCGATCCTGCCGGGCATAGCCGTAGTACGGGATGACCGCCGTGATGCGCCGGGCCGACCCGCGCCGCAGCGCGTCGATCGTCACCAGCAGTTCCATCAGGTTGTCGTTGGCCGGGAACGAGGTCGACTGGACGACGAACACGTCCTCGCCGCGCACGTTCTCCAGGATCTCGACGAACACCTCCATGTCGGAGAAACGGCGCACGCTCGCTTTCGTCAGCGGCACGCCGAGACAGGTGGAGATCGCCTCGGCCAGCGGACGGTTGCTGTTGCCGGCAAGCACCTTCATCGGGGTCGGCTCTCTTTGCAGGGATACGGCTCAAGGCACGTTCGCCGCTTGCGCGCCGGCGCCCCTTGAAAACGGGGCGGACCATAACAAAGGGTCGTGCCCATGTAAACGTTCGATGACGGTGGGGTCTTTCCCCATTGGGGAATGCCGCCCTGCGCGGGCGGCATGACCGTGGCGCGATCGCCGTCCGTTCGGGCCCGCTCAGCTCTGCAGGACGATGGCCGAAAGGCCTCGGCCATAATCCGGTTCACCCCGAAGGCAGGAGCGGCGGTAGCTGAAAAAGCGATCCTCCTCCACCACCGTATCGTTGGGGCAGCGCTGGATCACCGTGACGCCGGAGTCGCCCAGTCGCCGGGTGACGTAGGCGGCCAGATCGAACAGGAAATGTCCGGGCCTGCGGGCAGGGGCGAAATAGTCGCGGTTGCGCGGGTCCTCCTCCTCGAACGGGGCGGGGAATTCCGGTCCCACCTCGTAGGAGCGCTGGGCGATGCAGGGACCGATGCAGGCGACGATCCGGTTCGGTTTGGCGCCCAGCTCCACCATGCGGGCGACGGTCGCCTCGATCACGCCGGCCCGGGCGCCCTTCCAGCCCGCATGGGCCGCACCGATCACGCGGGCCTTGCTGTCGGCGAACAGCACGGGCGCGCAATCCGCGGTGAGGATGCCGAGCGCGATGCCCGGCCGGCGGGTGGCCATGGCGTCGGCCCTGGGCGCCGTCTCCGGCGTCCACGGTTCGTCCACCACGACGCAGGTCGGGCTGTGGACCTGATGGCAGGTGACGAGGTTTTCGGGTGTCACCTCCATGCGTCCCGCGGCGCGGGCGCGGTTCTCATGGACCGCCGCGGTTGCGTCGTTGGACCCCAGCCCACAATTCAGCGAGGCGTAGAGGCCGGTGGACACCCCGCCGGTGCGGGTGAAAAAGGCGTGGCGGATATGGGTGATGTCGTTCAGCGCGCCGAGTGTGATCACGAACGCCGTCCTTCCCTGTTCTATGGCTCCCGCATGCCCAACAGGGCAGGGGGCCGCGATGCACGGTCCGCCCGGTTTGTCTCGATGGCGGTTCCGGTGCTCTTGTCTCTAACCGGTTGTCTGCGCTCGGCCGTCAGAAGCCTGCCGGCGGGGAGGCGTCGGCGAAGGCCCCGGGTGTGGCCAGCGCGACCAGCTTGAACAGCCTGCCCATTTGCGCAGGATCGATCAAGCGGTCCATCGCGCTTTGGATATCCTTGGCCTGGTCCGGGGTGGCCTTGGTCATCAGGGAGGATGCCCGTCGGTGGATGCCCAGGCGGGTCAGCCATTCCCCCTGCTCGACCGGGCCGAAGGACCGGGCTCCACCTTCCCGCGCCGCGGCGGCGATGCCGGCGAAATCGACATGCGCCGTCAGATCCGCCTCGCCCGGCGCCTCCAGCACGGGGGCGAAGGCGTGGCGGCGCAGCGCCTGCAGCGTGTCGCCCACCGCCGGGCCCTGGGCATAGCCATAGTCGATCACCAGAGCGGCGCCGGGGGCGGCCGCCAGCCGGGCACCGATGAGCCGCGCCACCGCCTGCGAAGCGGGAGATACCTCGACCACACTGCCATCTGGCGCATCGCGGAGCGCGTCGGGCACCAGTCGGCTGCCGGAACTGCCGAAGGCCTCCAGAACCAACCGGAAGCGCGGATCGTCCTCACTGCTGTCAGGTTCGACATCGACCAGCCGCTCGAACCAGCCATGGCTGGTCTTCTGCACCTGACGGATCGGCAGGGCGTCGAAGAATTCGTTTGCGATCAGAATCGTCGGGCCGTCCGGCACATCCTCCAGCCGGTCGTGCCACTGGATGGCGTCGCCGAGGATGGGCTGCAGCGTCTGGCGCTGGCGCTGGCGCAGGGCCGGGCTGGTCTCCACCAGATGAACCGTCGCGTTGTCGCGGAACAGCGGCAGCACGGCCGCGGCCCGCAGCACGTCCGCCATCAGCGTGCCGCGGCCGGGACCCAGCTCCACCAGATGGAAGGGGCCGGGGCCTCCCAGCTGCGCCCAGCTGTCGACGCACCAAAGTCCGACCAGCTCGCCGAACATCTGGCTGATCTCCGGCGCGGTCGTGAAGTCGCCTCCGCTGCCGAGCGGGTCCTGACGGATGTAATAGCCGAGCCGCGGGTGGCCCAACGCCTCCGCCATGTAGGCGCCGACGCTGATCGGGCCGTCCATCAGGATGCGGCGGGCCAGCAGGCGTGCCAGCGTTTCCGTTTCGGCGCTCTCGTCCCCCGCCATGGCGTCAGGCCGGCAGGGCGTGGCGCCGGCCGCGCAGGACCAGCCACAGCCCGATGGCGACCATCGGCAGCGACAGCAGCTGTCCCATCGTGGCGCCGGCGAACAGGAAGCCCAGCTGCGGGTCGGGTTCGCGGAAGAACTCCACGATGATGCGCGACAGGCCGTAGCCGATCAAAAACAGCCCGCCGACCGTGCCCGGCCGGTTGCGCAGCGCCGGACTGCGGATGGCAACCGCCAGCAGCACGAACAGCACCAGCCCCTCAAGCGCCGCTTCGTAAAGCTGGCTGGGGTGGCGCGGCACCTGGAGCGGATCGCGCGGGAACACCATGGCATAGGCGAAATCGGGCGCTGCCCGGCCATACAGCTCGCCATTGATGAAGTTGGCGATGCGGCCGAAGAACAGGCCGATGGGCGCACAGGCGGCGATGATGTCGCCGAAGACGAAGGGCGAGATGCCACGGCGCCAGCAGAACAGGCCGATGGCGGTCAGCACGCCGACCATGCCGCCATGGAAGGACATGCCGCCGTGCCACACCTGCAGCGCGTCCAGCGGGTTTTCCAGATAGTAGGGCAGGTTGTAGAACAGCACATAGCCCAGCCGCCCGCCCAGGATGGTGCCGATCACCGCCCAGGTCAGGAAGTCGTCGAATTCCTCCGGCTTCGGCCGCCGGTCGGGATCGAGCCGCGCCAGCCCCAGGCAGTAGCGCCAGCCCAGCACGAATCCGGCGAGATAGGCCAGCGCGTACCAGCGGACGACGACGGGGCCGACGGCGAAGGCGACCGGGTCGATGGTGGGAAAGGCGACGACTGGCAGGGCGGCGAACATGGGAACTCCGGTCAGCGATACGGGTCGGGCTGCGACAGGAAATCCTGCACATAGCGCCGGACACCCTCTTCCAGCTCGGTGAAGGGCTGGTCGAACCCGGCGGCGCGCAGGCGATCCGTCGTCGCCTGCGTGAAATATTGGTATTTGCCGCGCAGATGCTCGGGCATGTCGAAGTACTCAATCCGGGGGGGCAGCCCCAGGGCGGCGAATGTCGCCAGCGCCAGATCCTTGAAGCTGCGCGCCTTGCCGGTGCCGACGTTGAACAGGCCGCTGACCTCGGGATGGTCGTACAGCCACAGCATCACCGCGACGCAATCGTCGACGTATATGAAGTCGCGCAGCTGGCCGCCGTCTTCGAAGCCGTCCTTGTGCGACTTGAACAGGCGCGCCGGATTGCCGGCCGTCAGCTGCGGATGCAGCTTGGCGACCACGCTCATCATGTCGCCCTTGTGGGCTTCGTTCGGGCCGTAGACGTTGAAGAACTTCAGCCCGGCCCATTGCGGCGGCACGAGATCGCCGCCGGCGACGGCGCGGGCGATGCGGCGGTCGACCAGATGCTTGGACCAGCCATAGGCGTTCAGCGGCCGCAGCCGCGCCAGCCCGTCGCAGGAGCCGTCATCGTCGAAACCGGCGGACCCGTCGCCATAGGTCGCGGCGGAAGAGGCGTAGATCAGCCGGCAGCCGCGCCAGGAACACCAGCGCCACAGGTCCAGCGTCAGCGCGACATTGTTGGCGACGATCTTGTCGACGTCCCGCTCGGTGGTGGCGGAGACGGCGCCAAGATGGAAAACGGTATCGATTTCCGCCGCATGCTGGTCGAGGAAGGCGAGCGTCTGCTCGGGCGGCACCAGCGTCGCGACCTCGCGTTTGGCGAGGTTCTGCCACTTCTCGCCGTCACGGAAGCGGTCGACGACCGCCACGTCGGTGATGCCGCGCGCAGCCAATGCCGCGACAAGGTTGGACCCGATGAAGCCGGCCCCGCCGGTGACCACGATCATAGCGCTGTCCGCTG
>JBKHVJ010000263.1:0-19096 GCA_046570145.1 Alphaproteobacteria bacterium | reverse complement strand
GCAGGGCCGTGGCAAGCACACCATCATAACGGAAGAAAGGGAGTAGGCCCGTGGCTACGCCCGACCTATCGGATCTGAAGCGCCGCATGGAAGGCGCGCTCGAATCGTTTCGCAAGGAACTGGGCGGTCTGCGCACCGGCCGCGCCTCGTCCAACCTGCTTGAACCGGTGATGGTGGAGGCCTACGGCAGCCGCATGCACCTGCGCGAGGTGGCGACCGTTTCCGTTCCGGAGCCGCGCCTGATCTCGGTGCAGGTGTGGGACCGTGGCATGACCAAGGCGGTCGAGAAGGCCATCCGCGACAGCGGCCTGGGCCTGAACCCGCAGGCCGAGGGCCAGGTCATCCGCGTGCCGCTGCCCGACCTGACGCAGGAGCGCCGGGCCGAGTTGGCCAAGGTCGCCCACAAATATGCTGAACATGCCCGCGTCGCCATCCGCAACATCCGCCGCGACGGCATGGACGGTCTGAAGAAGGCCGAGAAGGCCAGCGAAATCACCCAGGACGAGCACAAGGTCCAGGCGGACAAGGTGCAGGTTCTGACCGACCAGCACATCAAGATGGTCGACGATTCGCTTGCGCAAAAAGAAAAGGAAATCATGCAGGTCTGATCCGGAATGCGCGAAGCGGACGACAACCGGTCCAATACGGCCCCCGGGCACGTCGCCATCATCATGGATGGCAACGGGCGTTGGGCCAAGGCGCGCGGCCTGCCGCGCACCGCCGGTCACAAGAAGGGCGTGGACGCCGTCCGCCGCACCGTGGAAGCGGCGCGCGAACTTGGCATCGGCACTCTGACGATCTTCAGCTTCTCTTCGGAGAACTGGCGCCGGCCGGAAGAGGAGATCAGCGACCTGATGGGTCTGCTGCGCTTCTATCTGCGCAGCGAGGTTGCCGAGCTGCACCGGGCGGGCATCCGCTTGCGGGTGATCGGCGACCGCCAGAGGCTGTCGGAAGACATCAACCGGCTGATCGCCAACGCGGAAGAGCTGACGCGCGACAACCGTGTGATGACGCTGGTCGTCGCCCTCAGCTACGGCTCGCGGCTGGAGATGGTCCATGCCGCGCGTCGCTTGGCGGAAGAGGTGGCGGCGGGGCGCCTGTCGCCCGACGCCATCGACGAGGATGCTATGTCGGCCGGGCTCTACACCGCCGACATCCCCGACCCCGACCTGATCATCCGCACCAGCGGCGAGAAGCGGATCAGCAATTTCCTGCTGTGGCAGGGGGCTTATGCCGAGCTGGTCTTCGTGGACACCCTCTGGCCCGATTTCACCAAGCGCGATCTGGAGGCGGCGATTGAAGAGTTCCACCGACGGGAACGCCGCTTCGGCGCCACCACCGCCGGGTCCCGCTGACGCCCAGGCTGCAGCTTCGGCCGCTCCGTCGGTGAAGCCCACCCGGGCCGGGGACCTGAAGGTGCGCGCCTTGTCGGCGCTTGTCATGGCGCCGGTCGTGCTGGGTGCCGTCTGGCTGGGCGGCTGGGTGTTCCATGCCCTCATCGCCTTCGGATCGGTGGTGGCCGTTTCCGAATGGACCAACATCGTCCCCAGCGCCCGCCGCCTGCCCGCCCGCTTGATGGCGGCGATCGGGATCGCGGTAGCTTTGATGGCCCAGATCGCCGCGGGACCCGCCGCTGGGCTGGGCGTTGCCGCGGCCTTCTCCGTTCTGACGGCCATTGTCGGCGGCGGCAGTGACCGCAACCTGCTCGGGTTCGGCGTTTTCTACGTCGCCGCCGGCATGGCCGGGTTGATCTGGCTGCGCGATCTGCCGGACGTCGGTCTCTCGCTGTTCCTCTTCGTCCTGTTCGCCATCTGGGCGACTGACATCGGTGCCTACGCCGCCGGCCGCAGCATCGGCGGGCCGAAACTGGCGCCCCGCATCAGCCCGAAGAAGACCTGGGCCGGCTTGATCGGCGGAATGCTGTCCTCCGCCTTGTTCGGCTGGCTGGTGGCCCTTGCCTTCCATGCCGCGCGCCCGGACATCGCCATTCTGATCGGCGCCGCTGTCGCGGTGGTCGGGCAGGCCGGCGACCTGTTCGAATCGGCGGTCAAGCGGCGCTACAACGTGAAGGACAGCGGCCAGCTCATTCCCGGGCATGGCGGCATCCTCGACCGCATCGACGGGCTTCTGGCTGCGGCCCCGATGCTGGCCATGTTCCACGCGGCCGTTGGAACGGTTCTTTCATGGTGGTGAAGGCGGAGACGGTGCCGGGTGCACCGCGCAGTGTGACGATCCTCGGGTCTACCGGCTCGGTCGGAACGCAGACCGTGGACCTCGTCGCCCGCGATCCGGAGCGCTTCCCGGTTGAGGCGCTGACCGCCAACCGAAACGTCGCCCTGCTGGCCAAGCAGGCGCGCGACTTGAAAGCCCGCATGGCGGTCGTCGCCGATCCCGCGGGCTATGCCGAGCTCAAGGGGCTGCTGTCCGGAACCGGCATCGAAGTTGCTGCCGGGGCCGAAGCGGTGGTGGCCGCAGCCGAACGGCCGGCGGACTGGGTGATGGCCGCCATCGTCGGTGCCGCCGGGCTGGAACCGACGCTCGCCGCGGTTCGCCGCGGCGCCATCGTCGCCTTCGCCAACAAGGAGGTTCTGGTCTGCGCCGGCGCCCTGATGATGGAGGAGGTGAAGGCGCATGGCGCCACGCTGCTGCCGGTCGACAGCGAGCACTCCGCCATCTATCAGGTCTTCGATTTCGAGCGGACCGACAGCGTCGCCCGCCTGATCCTCACCGCGTCGGGCGGCCCGTTCCGCACCCGGGACCGAGCCTTCATGGCGGCGGCCACGCGGGAGCAGGCCGTGGCCCATCCGACCTGGGATATGGGCGCCAAGATCTCCGTCGACAGCGCCACGCTGATGAACAAGGGGCTGGAGCTGATCGAGGCCCATTTCCTGTTCGGCATCCCGGAGGAGCGGATCGACGTGCTGGTCCATCCGCAGTCGGTCATCCACTCGCTGGTCGAGTATGTCGACGGCTCGGTGCTGGCGCAGCTCGGTACGCCGGACATGCGCACGCCCATCGCCTATGCGCTCGGTTGGCCCGCACGCATCGCCACCCCGGCGGAGCGGCTGGATTTGGTCAAGGCCGCGACACTCACTTTCGAGGCGCCGGATCCCGTGCGATTCCCGGCGCTTCGGCTTGCCCGGGCCGCCTTGCAAAGCGGTGGGGGCGCTCCTACTATACTCAGTGCCGCCAACGAGGTGGCTGTTCAGGCGTTTCTCGACCGCCGGATCGGCTTCCTCGACATCGAACGTATCGTCGAGGAGACGTTGACGGCGTTGCCCCACCGCCCGCTGCGCGATCTCGCCGCCGTGCGGGAGGCCGATGCGGACGCCAGGCGGATTGCCGCCAGCCGCATTCAGGCCACAGGTGCGACGGCGGTTGGCAGCCGATGATCCGCGTTCGAGGCGCTGGAAGGCGCAAGGGTTGAAATGGACGTAATCGGCGGTTTCTGGACCTCGGTGCTGGCTTTTCTGCTGGTCCTCACCGTGCTCGTCTTCGTGCACGAGCTTGGTCACTACCTGATCGCGCGGCGCAACGGCGTGCGGATCGAGACATTTTCCATTGGCTTCGGCCCGGAACTTTTCGGTTTCACCGACCGCGCCGGCACGCGTTGGAAGTTCAGCGCGTTGCCGCTTGGCGGCTACGTCAAGATGTTCGGCGACGCGGATCCGGCCAGCACCCCCGGTGCCCATCTGACCGGCATGACGGAGGAGGAGCGCGCGGTCTCCTTCCACCATAAGCGGGTGGGGCAGCGTGCGGCCATCGTCGCGGCCGGTCCTCTCGCCAACTTCCTGTTCTCCATCGTCGTGCTGGCCGTGCTGTTCATGACCGCCGGCCAGTCCTTCACTCCACCCGACGTCGGAGGCATCCAGCCGGGAAGCGCTGCGGAACGCGCCGGCATCCAGCCGGGCGACCTGATTCTGTCGGTCGACGGCACAGGGGTTCAGCGCTTCGAGGAAATCCGGCAGATCGTTTCCATCCGGCCGGGTCAGCCGCTGGCAATCGAATTGAAGCGCGATGGCAGGGTGATGTCGGTCACCGCCACGCCGGATTCGCAGTCCGTCACCGACCGACTCGGCAACAGCCATCAGATCGGCCTGCTCGGTATCAGCCGCGGCAGCGTCGGAATGATGCGCCACGACCCGCTGACCGCGGTCTGGCAGGCGGGACGAGAAGTCGCAGGCATGATCACCGGCACCTTCACCGCGCTGGGCCAGATGGTCCAGGGATCGCGTGGAACGGAAGAGCTTGGGGGGCCGCTGCGCATCGCCCAGATGTCGGGCGAGGTGGCGCAATCCGGCTGGTATCCGCTGATCTGGTTCATGACCTTCCTGTCGGTGAACCTGGGGCTGATCAACCTCTTTCCCGTGCCGATGCTGGACGGCGGCCACCTGCTGTTCTACGCCTTCGAGAAGCTGCGCGGCCGGCCGCTCGGAGCGAGAGCGCAAGAATACGGTTTCCGAATTGGATTGGCCTTGGTATTAACGCTCATGGTCTTCGCCACGTGGAACGACCTGGTCCAACTGCGCGTGGTCGATTTCTTCCGGGGACTGGTCTCCTGATTCCAGCCCCTTGCCAGGGAGCGTGATTTGCCGGTGTCGAGCAAAGTTCTGGTGGCGGGCCTGCTGGCCGGCTGTGCCATGACGACGGTGTCTGTCGCCCACGCCCAAACCGCCGCCTCGCCCGGACGGGCGCCTGCGGGTTCCGGGTCCATGGTCGCCCAGGTGTTCAGCGGCGGTACGGTGCGCGATATCCGGGTCGAAGGCACCCAGCGAATCGAACCGTCCACGGTCCGCTCCTATCTGACGATCCAGCCCGGCGACCAGTTCGATCCCGATCGGATCGACCAGTCGCTGAAGGCGCTGTTCAACACCGGTCTGTTCGCCGACGTGGTGCTGAAGCGCGAGGGCGATGCGCTGGTGGTGACGGTGGCGGAAAACCCCATCATCAACCGCATCGCCTTCGAGGGGAACCGGCGCATCGACAAGGAGACGCTGGAAAAGGAAATCCAGCTGCGTCCCCGTGTCGTCTACACGCGCACCCGCGTTCAGACGGACGTTCAGCGCATCCAGGAAATCTACCGCCGCCAGGGCCGATTCGCCGCGACGGTGGAGCCGAAGATCATCCAGCTCGACCAGAACCGCGTCGATCTGGTCTATGAGATCAATGAAGGCGTGCGCACCGGCGTGCGCGGCATCACCTTCATCGGGAACGAGCATTTCTCCGACGGGACTCTGCGCGAGGCGGTTCAGACCAAGGAATCCGCTTGGTGGCGCTTCCTGTCGTCCGACGACAATTACGACCCGGACCGCCTGAACTACGACCGCGACCTGCTGCGCCGCTACTACCTGAAGGAAGGTTACGCCGACTTCCGCGTGGTCTCGGCCGTGGCTGAGCTGACCCCCGACAAGTCCGACTTTTTCATCACCTTCACGATCGAGGAAGGCGAGCGCTACAAGTTCGGCAAGGTGGACATCAACACCTCGCTGAAGCAGCTCGACCCGACGGTCCTGCAGAACAGCGTGACCACCACCGAGGGCGATTGGTACAACGCCCAGAAGGTGGAAGACACCATCACCAAGCTGACGAACGCCGTCGGCGACCTGCAATATGCCTTCGTGGATGTCCGGCCGCGGATTTCGCGCAACCGCGAGAACCGCACCATCGACATCATCTACGAGATCAACGAGGGGCCGCGCACCTTCGTCGACCGCATCGACATCACCGGCAATGTCCGCACGCTGGACAAGGTGGTGCGCCGCGAGATGCTGCTGTCGGAAGGCGACCCCTTCAACACGTCCAAGCTGAAGCGGTCCGAGCAGCGCATCAAGGATCTGGGATTCTTCGAGCGCGTGAACATCACCACTGCCGAAAGCAGCGCTCCCGACCGCACCGTCGTGAACGTCGATGTGGCCGAGCAGTCGACCGGTGAAATCTCCATCGGTGCCGGTTTCTCGACGTCCGACGGTCCTCTGGGCGACTTCTCGATCCGCGAGCGCAACCTGCTCGGCCGCGGTCAGGACCTGCGCCTGGGCGCCACGCTGTCGGGCCGGCGCCAGCTGTACGATATCTCCTTCACGGAGCCGTACTTCATGGACCGGGATCTGTCGGCCGGCGTCGACATCTTCCGTACGCGCTACAACTACCAGGACGAAAGCTCGTTCAACGAGAAGAACACCGGCTTCGCCCTGCGCCTGGGCTATCCGCTGACCGAGCGCATGCGCCAGCGCGTCTACTACCAGTTGCAGGACACGCTGATCGAGGAAGTTCCGACCACCGCGTCGAAGTACATCCAGGAGCAGCGCGGCGAACGCCTGACCTCGCTGATCGGCCAGGAGCTGACCTACGACGTCCGCAACAGCAAGCTGACGCCGACCGAGGGCTATTTCATCCGCCTGACCAACGACATCGCCGGCCTCGGCGGTTCGGTGCGCTTCCTGCGGAACAAGCTGGCCGCCGGCTATTACATCCCGCTCGGCGAGGACCAATGGGTGCTGAGCACCACGGGCGAGATCGGCTACATCCACGGTCTCGGCCAGAAGGTGCAGCTGGGCGACCGCTTCTTCATCGGCGGCGACACGTTGCGCGGCTTCAACACGGCCGGCATCGGACCGCGCGACGTTTCCACCGGCGATGCGCTGGGTGGCACCCGCTATGCCCGCGCGTCGGTGGAAATGAGCTTCCCCTTCGGCCTGCCGGAAGAGTTCGGCCTGCTCGGCCACGCCTTCACCGATGTCGGCACACTCGGCAAGGTCGACATCAGCGATCCGAACGTGAAGGATGACGAGACCATCCGCGTCTCCATCGGCACCGGCGTGTCGTGGAAGTCGCCGTTCGGGCCCATCCGGCTCGATGTCGCACTGCCGATCCGCAAGGAAGGCTACGACAAGAAAGAGCTCATCCGCTTCAGCTTCGGAACCAGGTTCTAAGATGCAATTCACCCAGTCGAAGGCGCCGTTCCGCGGCGCCGTCCTGTCGGCCCTCACGGTCGGCGGCCTCCTGCTCGCCGCTGCGCCGGCGCAGGCTCAAACCCAGCCGAAGGCCGAAGCTCCCAAGGCGGCCACGGCGACGCCCCCGGCACCGGGTGCGGAACTGAAGGCGCCGGTCATTGCCGTGATCGACGTCCAGAAGATCATGCAGGAGTCCAGCGCGTCGAAGGGCATCACCAAGTCCTTCGAATCGCTGCGAGACTCCTATCAGAAGGAAATCTCCGCGCTCGAGGACAAGCTCCGCAAGACGGAAGATGAGCTGCGCAAGCAGCAGACCGTCCTGTCGCCGGAAGCGCTGGCCACCAAGCGCCGCGATTTCGAGAAGCAGGTCGCCGACGTCCAGAAGACGGTCCAGAACCGCAAGCGCGCGCTGGAGACGAGCCTGAACGAAGCGATGGCTGTCGTGCACAAGACGATGGTCGACGTGGTTGCGGAAATCTCCCGCGAGCGCGGTGCCAACCTCGTTCTGGCACGTCAGCAATTCGTTCTGGTCGACACCCAGCTCGACGTCACCGATACGGTGATGGAACGGGTGAACAAGAAGCTGCCGCAGGTCGCGCTGAACGTTCCCAAGCAGTGATGCCTATCTGACCAGGGCCGTCGCCGTCCCGACCGGGGAAGGTGACGGCCCTGTTGCGTTTCCGGGTTCGGCGGTTGCGGTCGCCGCGGAACTGGGGCAAGAAGGCGGAGCGGAAAAAAAGGCGCTGGCGTTCCCTGGTGGGACGGCGGCGCCCGTTCTCCGGTAACGGAGAATGGTGAACCCAATCGGTTGGTGGAAAGGCGGGCGGCCGGACAATGGACGTGACGGCGGACAACAACGCGCAAAGCAACAGGATCGACGACATTGATATCACGCGGATCATGAAGATGATCCCGCATCGCTACCCGATCCTGATGATCGACCGGGTGATCGATGTGACGCTGGGCGAAGGCGCCACCGGTGTGAAGAATGTCACGATCAACGAACCCTTCTTCCAGGGCCATTTCCCGTCACGCCCGGTGATGCCCGGGGTGCTGATCATCGAGGCCATGGCGCAGACCTCCGCCGTGCTGGTGGTCGCCACGCTCGGCCCGGAAGCCGAAGGCAAGCTGGTCTATTTCATGACCGTGGACGAGGCGCGCTTCCGCCGTCCTGTCACTCCCGGTGACACGATCCACATCCACGTCACCAAGCAGCGTCAGCGCGCCAACGTGTGGAAGTTCAAGGGCGAGGCCAAGGTCAACGGCGTCCTCGTCGCCGAAGCCATCTATTCCGCCATGATCCTGGACGAAAAATGACCGTCACCATCCATCCGTCCGCCATCGTCGATCCCGCGGCCAAGCTGGGCGAGGGGGTCGACATCGGCCCCTTCTGCGTCGTCGGCCCCGACGTCACGCTGGGCGACGGCGTTCGGCTGGTTTCGCATGTGGCGGTGGACGGGCGCACCAGCATCGGCGCCGACACCGTCATCTATCCCTTCGCGTCCATCGGCCATCGTCCGCAGGACCTGAAGTTCCATGGTGAGCCCTCGGAACTCGTCATCGGCGCCCGCAACCAGATCCGCGAGCATGTGACGATGAATCCCGGCACCGAAGGCGGCGGCATGATCACCCGTGTCGGTGACGACGGGCTGTTCATGATGGGCTCGCATGTGGCCCATGACTGCATCGTCGGCGATCATGTCATCATGGCGAACAACGCTACGCTGGGCGGCCATGTGACGCTGGGCGACTATGTCATCATCGGCGGGCTTTCCGCGGTGCGGCAGTTCGTTCGCATCGGCTCCCATGCCATGATCGGCGGTATGTCGGGCGTCGAGAACGACGTGATTCCCTTCGGTCTGGTGATGGGCGACCGGGCTCGCCTCGCCGGCCTGAACCTCGTTGGGCTTGAACGGCGCGGCTTCAAGAAGGACGACATCCACGCCCTCCGTGCGGCCTACCGCATGCTGTTCGGGCCGGAGGGGACCTTTGCCGAGCGGGTGGAGGAGGTCGGTCGCGACTTCGGCGAACGTGCGCTGATCTCCGACGTGCTGTCCTTCATCCGTGCCAAGGAAGCGCGTTCCCTCTGCCAGCCGCGTGAGAGCTGAGGCGGCCGGCCGATGGCCGATATCCCTCAGGCTGGCGGTCCCAAGCTGGCGATCCTGGCCGGCGGCGGTACATTGCCGGCTCGCATAGCCAGCGCGGTGAGAGGGCAGGGGCGCGAGGTCTTCGTCGTCGCTTTCGACGGCCACACCGATCCCGAAACGGTTGCCGGGCTTCCGCATGTGTGGAGCCGTTTCGGCGCCGCCGGCAGCATCCTGCGCCGCCTCCACGAGGAAGGCGTTGGGGAGGTCGTGCTCGCCGGGCCGGTGAAGCGTCCGTCCTTCACCGAGCTGATGCCGGATTGGCGCACTGCACGTTTCCTCGCCCGCGTCGGTACTCGTGCACTCGGTGACGACGGGCTTCTGCGGGCCGTGGTGCGCGAGGTGGAAGAGGACGGCTTCCGGGTCGTCGGCTTGCATGACTTGTTGAAGGATCTGCTGACGACGCCCGGTCCGGTTGGGCGCCTCGCGCCGGATGCCGATGCCGAGCGGGACATCGCCCGCGCGGTGGAAGTCGCCCGCGCCATGGGCGCTCTCGATGTCGGGCAGGGAGCGGTGGTCCAGCAGGGGATCGTGCTTGCGGTCGAGGCCATCGAAGGCACCGATGCGATGCTGCAGCGCTGTGCCGGGCTGTCACGGCCCGGACCCGGAGGCGTGCTGGTCAAGGTGAAGAAGCCGAAACAGGACCGCCGCATCGATTTGCCGACCATGGGCGTCACCACGGTCGAGAGGGCGGCGGCGGTCGGATTGCGCGGGATCGCGGTGGAAGCCGGTGGCAGCCTGCTGGTCGACCGCGCGGCGGTGGCGGTGGCGGCCGACCGGCTCGGCCTGTTCGTCACCGGCATCGAGATTCCGCAATGAGCATCGTCCCGACTGCCGATGCGGTGGCCGATGACGGCCCCACCCTGTTCCTGATCGCCGGCGAGCCGTCGGGCGACGCGCTGGGCGCAAGGCTGATGGCGGCGGCCAAGCGGCTGACCGGCGGCAAGGTGCGCTTCGTCGGCATCGGCGGTGAGAAGATGACTGCGGAGGGACTGGTCAGCCTGTTCCCCATGGGCGAACTGACCCTGTTCGGCATCTTCGAATTGCTGCCACATCTGCCGAACCTGATCCACCGCATCGACCAGACGGTCGCCGAAGTCGTTCGGCTTCGCCCCGACGCGGTGGTGGGCATCGATTCCCCCGGCTTTACCTTGCGGGTGGCCAAGAAGGTGCGCGCCGCGGAGCCCGCCATTCCGCTGATCCACTATGTGGCGCCAACGGTGTGGGCCTGGAAGCCGCAGCGCGCGGCAAGATATGCCGCCATCTACGACCATCTCCTTGCGATCCTGCCCTTCGAGCCTCCCTACTTCCAGAAGGAGGGACTGGCCTGCACCTTCGTCGGTCACTCCGTCGTGGAGGGGCGCGCAGGGAGGGGCGATGGCGTGGCGTTCCGTGAGCGGCACCGCATCGGACCGGGCGAGCGGATCGTCGCCGTGCTGCCGGGAAGCCGCAAGGGAGAGGTGTCGCGCCTGCTGCCCGACTTTCGTGCAACGCTGGAGATGTTGCGACCGACCCATCCCGATCTGGTGGCGGTGGTGCCGACCGTGGCGACGGTGCGCGACCGCGTGGCCGCCGCCATCGCCGATTGGCCGGTCCGTACCCTGTTGGTCGAGGGAGATGCGGAGAAGTATGATGCCTTCGCGGCAGCGCAAGCGGCTCTTGCCGCATCGGGCACCGTCGCATTGGAGCTTGCGCTCGCCCGGCTGCCGACGGTCATCGCCTACCGGCTGAATCCGATTACTGTCGCGCTCTATCGCCGGCTGATCCGGGTGAAATATGTGAATCTCGTCAACCTGATGCTTGATCGGATGCTGGTTCCGGAACTGCTGCAACAGGACTGCCGGCCCGATAGACTGGCGGCCGAGTTGGGGCGACTGCTCGACGACCCGGTGGCGCGCCAGACGCAGATCGATGGCGTGGCCGAGGTGGCCCGCTGGCTGGGGCAGGGCGATACTCCGCCCAGCGAACGCGCTGCCCGCACCATCCTGGACGTCGTCGCCGAGCACCGCTCCAGAAGAACCTGAACAACCGCCTAGTCAACCGCCAAGCGGGAGAAGTGAGACCATGAGCGAATTCCGTCTGCTGCATACGATGCTGCGTGTTCTGGACCTGGAGAAGTCGCTGGACTTCTATACCCGGCTGCTCGGCATGAAGCTGCTGCGCCGCAACGACTATGAAGGCGGCCGCTTCACCCTGGCGTTCGTCGGCTATGGTGAGGAGTCCGATACCGCCGTCCTGGAACTGACCCACAACTGGGATCAGAAAGAGCCGTACGAAATCGGCACCGCCTATGGACACATCGCGCTCGGTGTTCCTGATATCTACGGCACTTGCGAGAAGCTGGCCGCGGAAGGTGTCAAGATCCCGCGCCCGCCGGGCCCGATGAAGCACGGCACCACGGTGATTGCCTTCATCGAGGATCCGGATGGCTACAAGGTCGAGTTGATCGAGAGGAAGTGACCGTTCCGCGGGTCACTGGCTTTCGGCGGGGGCGTGGTCGGCAACGGCTGCGCCCTTGTCGTATGGGGTGGGGACCGGGGTTGGATCGCGACGGAAGCGCGCCCGGTAGCTTGCCGGGCTGATCCCCAGACGCCGCCGGAAATGATGCCGCAAGGTGGCGGCGGAGCCGAAGCCGACGAGGGTCGCGACATCCTCCACAGACATGGTTCCGCGTTCCAGCAGGTCACGGGCACGGTTCAGCCGCTCGGTCGCCAGCCATTCGCCGGGTGTGGAGCCGGTCAGGGCCTGGAACCTGCGCAGGAAGGTGCGGAGGCTCATGCCGACGTGCGACGCCATGCCGGATAGGCTGTGGTCCTCCGCCAGCGTTTCCCGCAGATGGTCGAACAGCGGGCCGAGACGGGCGCCTTCACGGACGGTGGGCACCGGCGCCTCGATGAACTGCGCCTGACCGCCCTCGCGGTGGGGCTGGACCACCAGGCGGCGGGCGACGCTGTTGGCGGCTTCATGTCCGAAATCGCGGCGTACCAGATGCAGGCAGAGGTCGATGCCCGCGGCACTGCCGGCCGAAGTCAGGATGTTGCCCTCGTCCACATAGAGAACGTCGGGCACCACGCGGATGTCCGGATAGAGATCCCCGAGTGTTGCGGCATAGCGCCAATGGGTGGTTGCGCGACGGCCCTTCAGCAGTCCGGCGGCGGCGAGCACGAAGGCACCTGAGCAGATGGACAGGATGCGGGCTCCCCGGGCGTCGGCGCGGCGCAGTGCGTCCGTCAGTTGGACCGGCACCGGTTCGCAGGTGCCGCGCCAGCCGGGAATGACGATGATGTCCGCCGCGTCGAGAAGATCGAGTCCGCCATCGGCTTCGATGCGGATTCCGCCCACCGCCCGCAAAGGACCGGCATCGAGTGCGGCGACGGCGAAGCGATACCAGTCGGGGCCGAGCTCCGGTCGCGACAGGCCGAACACCTCGACGGCGACGCCGAATTCGAAGGTGCACAGTCCGTCATAAGCCAGTGCGACGGCAAGCGGTGGCGCGGCGTTTGGCATGATCTGAACGATAGCTGTCAGCCCCGCCACTTTCCAGCGGAAGCGCCGCTTGGAATGATGCGGACGAAACCGGATCAGGAGAGCCCCATGGCCAGACTCGTCACCGAATTCCCTGCCGCATCCCCGGCGGACGCCGTCGCCCATTTTTCCCGCAAGCTGTCGCTGGAGACCGACTGCTGGGATGTGCATGAGTCGTTGAAATCCATCGATCCCGGCTTCGTTCTGCTCGACGTGCGCGGGCCGGCGGCCTTCGCCCAGGGGCATGTCCCGGGGGCGCTGAATCTGCCGCACGGCAAGATCACCGAACGACGGATGATGGAATGGCCGGAGGGAACGCTGTTCGTTGTCTATTGTGCCGGCCCGCACTGCAACGGCGCGGATCGCGCGGCCTTGCGGCTGGCGCGGATCGGGTGCCCGGTCAAGCTGATGATCGGGGGCGTGACGGGCTGGGTCGACGAGGGCTTCGCGCTGGAAAGCGGGAACTGAGCGACTGCCTCAGATGAAGACGATCCCGGCGACCAGGGCCAGGATAAGCAGATAGACGATCATCCGGCGCACCCGCCAGCCAAGCGGTGCCCGGTTGTCGTTGGCCGGCGAGCGCAGGCGCACGCGCCGGGCCGGAACGATGTACGCAGTCGGGTCCTGGGCGGCTCCGTTGGAGCCGCCCATTCCCATGTGGGCTGTGGGCCGGTTAGCCACGCTCGGCCAGCGGCACGAAGGGCCGCTTGGTGTCGCCGGTGTAGAGCTGACGCGGACGGCCGATCTTCTGCACAGGATCCTCGATCATCTCCTTCCACTGGCTGATCCAGCCGACGGTGCGGGCCAGTGCGAACAGCACGGTGAACATGCTGGTCGGGAAGCCCATCGCCTTCAGGATGATGCCCGAGTAGAAGTCCACGTTCGGATAGAGCTTCTTCTCGATGAAGTACTCGTCCGACAGGGCGATCTTCTCCAGCTCCATCGCGATGTCCAGCAGCGGCTCGTCCTTGATGCCGAGCTCGCCGAGAACCTCGTGGCAGGTCTGGCGCATGACCTGAGCGCGCGGGTCGTAGTTCTTGTAGACCCGGTGGCCGAAGCCCATCAGGCGGAAGTTGTCGTTCTTGTCCTTGGCGCGGCGGACGAACTCGGGGATTCGGTCGACCGAGCCGATCTCCTCCAGCATCTTCAGCACGGCTTCGTTCGCGCCGCCGTGGGCGGGACCCCACAGCGAGGCGATGCCGGCGGCGATGCAGGCGAACGGGTTGGCGCCCGACGAACCGGCCAGGCGGACGGTGGAGGTCGAGGCGTTCTGCTCGTGGTCGGCATGCAGGATGAAGATCTTGTCCATCGCCTTGGACAGGATCGGGTTGACCTTGTACGGCTCGCAGGGCGTGCCGAAGGTCATGTAGAGGAAGTTTTCCGCGTAGGACAGGTCGTTGCGCGGATACATGAAGGGCTGGCCGGTCGAGTACTTGTAGGCCATCGCCGCGATCGTCGGCATCTTGGCGATCAGGCGGTGCGCCGCGATCTTGCGCTCCTGCGGATCGTTGATGTCCAGCGAGTCGTGGTAGAAGGCCGACAGGGCGCCGACGACGCCGCACATGATCGCCATCGGGTGAGCGTCACGGCGGAAGCCGCTGTAGAACTTGGTCAGCTGCTCGTGCACCATCGAGTGGCGGCGCAGGATGTTCTCGAAATCCGTGCGCTCTGCCGCGGTCGGCAGGTGGTTGTTGAGCAGGAGGAAGCAGACTTCCGGGAAGGTGGAGTTCTCGGCCAGTTCGTCGATGGCGTAGCCGCGGTGCAGCAGGACACCCTCGTCGCCGTCGATGTAGGTGATGCCCGACTCGCAGCTGCCCGTGGAAGTGAAGCCCGGATCGTAGGTGAAGTAGCCGGTCGCGGCGTAGAGCTTGCGGATGTCGATCACGCTCGGCCCGACGCTGCCGTGCAGAATCGGCATCGTGACCTGCTTGCCCGTCTTATTGTCGATGAGGGTAACGGTGTCCTTGCCGTCCTCAGTCTGGGTCATCTCGGCACGTCCTTATCGTTGAGGGTCGGGCTTGGCGCCCTTTTTTCGTCGGCGCAGCATAGTTCCATGGCAGCCTGATGGCAACGCACGGAAATGACCATTATGCTGCACCCGCTGCATCGCGGATGCGAGAGAGCGTCGCTTCACGGCCCAGCAACTCGGCCACCTCGAAGATCGGCGGCGACACCGTCGAACCGGTCAGCGCGGCGCGCAACGGCTGCGCCACCTTGCCCAGCTTCTCGCCCCGTGCCTCGGCGAAGGCGCGGACCTGCGCCTCCAGCGCCGCGGCGGTGAAGTCCGGTTCTCCGGCAAAGGCTTCGGCCAGTTCCTTCAACAGGCCGCGGCCTTTTTCGTCCAGCAACGCGGATGCTTTTTCGTCATAGCTGAGCGGTTGCGCGGCGACGTAGAAACGGGCGCTCTGCGCCAGATCGACGACGGTGCGGGCGCGCTGCTTCAGGCCGTTCATCGCCCGCGTCAGAAGGTCGCGATCGGCGTCGGTCAGGCTGCGGCCCAGGTCGGCCTCCAGCCGTGGCGAGATCAGCCCGACCAGCCGGGAATCGTCCGCCAGACGCATATAGTGGGCGTTCAGATTCTCCAGCTTGGCGAAGTCGAAGCGCGAGGGCGAGCGGCCGATGCTCTCCAGGTTGAACCACTCGATCGCCTGTTCGGTCGAGATGATCTCGTCGTCGCCATGCGACCAGCCGAGCCGCAGCAGGTAGTTGCGCACCGCTTCCGGCAGATAGCCCATGTCGCGGTAGGCATCGACGCCCAACGCGCCGTGACGCTTGGACAGCTTCGCGCCGTCCGGGCCATGGATCAGCGGGATATGGCCGAATCGCGGCAGGTCCCAGCCCATGGCGTTGAAGATCTGGATCTGGCGGAAGGTGTTGGTCAGATGGTCGTCGCCGCGGATGACATGGGTGACGTTCATGTCGTGGTCGTCCACCACCACTGCAAGCAGATAGGTCGGCGTGCCGTCGGCGCGCAGCAGGATCAGGTCGTCCAACTGGGCGTTCTGTACCGTGACTTCGCCCTGGACGAGGTCGTTCAGCACCGTCTGCCCTTCCTGCGGCGCCTTCAGGCGGATCACCGGGGCAACGCCGGGAGGCGCGTCGGACTCGGGACGGTCGCGCCAGCGGCCGTCATGGCGCATCGGCTGTCCGGCGGCCTTCTGGGCGGCGCGCATCTCCTCCAGCTCTTCCGGGCTGCAGTAGCAGCGGTAGGCCTTGCCGGCGGCCAGCATCTGATGCGCCACCTCGGCATGGCGGTCCTTGCGCTCGAACTGGCTGACCGCGTCGCCGTCCCAATCCAGGCCCAGCCACTGCAGCCCGTCCAGAATGGCGTCCACCGCCGCGTCGGTAGACCGTTGCCGGTCGGTGTCTTCGATCCGCAGCAGGAACTTGCCGCCGGTGTTGCGGGCGTACAGCCAGTTGAACAGGGCGGTGCGGCCACCGCCGATGTGCAGAAAGCCGGTCGGCGACGGAGCGAAGCGGGTGACGACGGTCATCGGTCTCTCAATTTCCGGTTCGGCGCTGGTATGATGCGCCGGTGGTTCGACACCGAGGTTTAACACAGCCACCGGGTTGGGAGGCAATGCGATGCGCGCATGGACGGTCGTAAAGGGGCATGCGCGCCGCATCGCTGCATCCGGAGGCCGTCGCCGGTGACTGTCGCCGGCTGGCCGGAGGAAGAGACGGACGGCCCCGCTCCATCCGCGGGGCGGTGGCGGCGACTGTGGCTTCGCATCGGGAGGCGACTCGCGGCCCTGGCGGAGGCTGAAGGGGGCCGGTGGGTCCTGTGGCTTCCCGTCGCCTTCGGGGCTGGAGTGTCGCTGTATTTCAGCCTGATGCGGGAGCCGGACTGGTGGATCGGGCCGGCGGCCTGCGGGGCATGCGCGGCGCTGCTTCTGGTCTTGCGGCGCTGGTTCGCGCTGTTCGGCGCGCTGATGGCATTGACGATGGTGGCGGCGGGCTTCCTGGTGGCGCAAGCGCACAGCGCATGGGTGGCGGCGCCGGTGCTGACGCGCGTCGTCACGGGTGCGACCGTCACCGGCCGCGTGATGGCGGTGGAACGGCGGCCGGGAGCCACCCGCATCACAGTGCGGGAACCGGCGGTCAGCCGACTGCCGCCTGAGCAGACGCCGGCCGCATTGCGTATCCGCCTGCCGGACCGCCATGCGGCGCCCGATCCTGGATCGGTGGTGCGGCTGCGTGCAACGCTGCTGCCGCCCCAGGCGCCGGCAGAACCGGGGGCATTCGACTTTCAGCGGCGGGCCTGGTTCATGGGGCTGGGCGGGACCGGTTTCGCCACCAGTGCGGTGGAATTGGTCGAGGCGCCGCCGGTTACGGGGTGGCGGGTGGTGACGGTCGCCTTCGAGCAGGCGCGCGGCGCGATCGCCAAGCGGGTGGCCGCGACCATCGGCGACCCGGTGGAGGCCAGCGTCACCACGGCGCTGCTGAATGGGGAGCAGTTCGGCATCCCGGACGGGACGCTGGAGGATTTCCGCAACAGCGGGCTGGCGCACCTGCTGTCGATCTCCGGCCTGCATGTGGGAATCGCCGCGGGCATCCTGTTCTATGTCGTCCGGGCCCTTCTGGCGCTGGTGCCCTATGCGGCCCTGCGCTGGCCGATCAAGAAGATCGCGGCGCTGTTCGGCATCCTGTCGGCGCTCGCCTACACGCTGCTGGTCGGGGCGCCGTTGCCGACGGTGCGGTCGGTGCTGATGACCGGCATGGTGATGGGTGCGATCATGCTGGACCGGCACCCGCTGAGCATGCGGCTGGTCGCCTTTGCCGGGCTGGTCACCATCGCCATGGACCCGGAGGGGATGCTCGGCCCCAGTTTCCAGATGTCGTTCGCGGCGGTGGTGGCGCTGATCGCCGCCTTCGAGCGCGGCAGTCAGCGGCTGGCGGAATGGCGCAGCGAGGCGGGATGGTTTCTGCGCGGCCTGCTCTATGTCGGCGGCATCCTGCTGACCAGCGTGGTGGCGACGCTGGCGACGCTGCCCTTCGCGCTCTTCCACTTTCAGCAGATCGCCTTCTATGGCGTGTTGTCCAACCTGATTGCCATTCCCATCACCTCCTTCTGGGTCATGCCATGGAGCCTGATCGCCTATGCTCTGATGCCCTTCGGGCTGGAGGCGCCGGCGTTGATCGCGATGAACTGGGGCGACCGGGCGGTGATCTGGACCGCGGAGTTCTTCGGCCGTCTGCCCGGAGCCTCGCTGACCGTGCCGGCAATGCCGGTGGAAGGGTTCGCGGTGCTGGTGCTGGGCGGCATCTGGCTGTGCATCTGGACCCGGCGGTGGCGCTGGCTGGGGCTGTTGCCGGTGCTGGCCGGGCTGGCCTCACCGGCGCTGGTGACGCGGCCGGACGTGCTGGTGGCGGGAGACGGGACAGTGATGGCGGTGCGGACGCCGGACGGTCGCCTCAGCGCTTCGGGAAAGACGGGAGGCCGGGTGACCGAGACATGGCGGGAGCGCGATGGCGAGCGCTCGGCTGCCGATCCTTGGCCGGCGGCGGGGGGATGGAACGAGGGAGAGCGGTCGCTGAATTGCGACGCGCTGGGTTGCCTGTACCGGGTGCGGGGAAGGGTGGTCGCCCTTCCACGGTTGCCGGATGCGCTGGACGAGGATTGCGGAGCGGCCGATGCGGTGGTTACGGCGGCCGTGGCGCGGGGATGCCGGGCCGGCGTGGTGGTCGACCGTTGGGCGCTGCGGCATGAGGGCGCGCATGCGCTGAGGGCGACGGCGGCGGGGATAGAGGTGAACACGGTGCGGGGGATCAGAGGGGATCGGCCCTGGACCGGGGGGAGGTGAAGGGAGGGGAGTTCTTGCCCCCTCCCTAACCCTCCCCCGCTGGGCGGGGGAGGGAATCAGTGCTTGGCGGACAAAACCTCAGTACTTGCGGACCAGACCGACCAGCTTGCCCTGCACGCGGACGCGGTCGGCGCCGAAGATGCGGGTCTCATAAGCGGCGTTGGCGGGTTCCAGGGCGATGGTGTTGCCCTTGCGGCGCAGGCGCTTCAGCGTCACTTCGCCTTCGTCGACCAGGGCCACGACGATGGTGCCGTTCTCAGCCGCATCGCAACGCTGGATGATGATGGTGTCATGGTCGAGGATGCCGGCCTCCACCATCGAGTCTCCGGAGACTTCCAGTGCATAGTGGTCGCCGCCACCCAACATGGAGGCCGGGATGTCGACGTAGGCGCTGTTGTCGCGCAGGGCCTCGATCGGCGTGCCGGCGGCGATGCGCCCGTAGAGCGGGAGCTGAACCGTCTCGTTCGCCGCGGCCGCGGTGGGCGCGGGTGGAGTGGTATCGCGGCCGGCGAAGGCGAAGTCGCCCTTGATGACGTTGGGCTGGAACTTCGGCTTGGGCGCGGTGCGGGAGCGGGCGGCGTCCAGGCCTTCGGGCAGGCGCAGAACCTCCAGCGCGCGGGCGCGGTGGGGCAGGCGGCGGATGAATCCGCGTTCCTCAAGACCGGTGATGAGG
>JBKHVJ010000262.1:0-6582 GCA_046570145.1 Alphaproteobacteria bacterium | reverse complement strand
GCGGTGGCGGGGGTGGTGGCGGCGGCGGGGTTTCCCCGCGTGGCACGCCGCCGCCCGACGCCATTTCCGCCAGATCCTTCACCAGCTTCTGCACGCTGCGCACGCGGGCCTGCGGATCGGGCCATTCCCGGCTGTAGACCAGCTTGTGGTCGGGGCGCAGCTTCATCAGCGTCAGATGCTGGGCGATGTAGGTCAACAGCTTGGCCGGCTCGGCATAGAAATTGTCGTGGAAGGCCAGGACCAGCCCCTTCGGGCCGGCGTCGACCCGGTCGATGTTGGCTTGGCGGCACCAGCGCTTGATGGTGACGACGTCCAGCAGGTTCTCCACTTCCTCCGGCAGCTTGCCGAAGCGGTCGATCAGTTCGGCAGCGAAGCCGTCCACCTCCGTCCGGTCGAGCAGATCGGCGATGCGGCGGTAAAGCGACAGGCGCACGGTCAAGTCGGGGACATAGCTTTCCGGGATCAGAACCGGCGTGCCCAGGTTGATCTGCGGCACCCATTCCTGCGCCGCAGCGGCTGCGACGGCGCCGTCCTGCATGGCCGCGCGGGCGTTGGCGACGGCCTCCTCCAGCATCTGCTGGTAGAGCTCGACACCGACCTCGCGCACCTGACCCGACTGCTCTTCGCCCAGCAGATTGCCGGCGCCGCGGATGTCCATGTCGTGGCTGGCAAGCTGGAAGCCGGCACCCAGGCTGTCCAGCGTCTCGATGACGTGCAGGCGCTGTTGGGCGGTGCCGCTCAGCGGCTTGTTCGGCGCGTAGGTCAGATAGGCGTAGCCGCGCTACTTCGACCGGCCGACGCGGCCGCGGATCTGGTAGAGTTGGGCCAGCCCGAACAGGTCGGCGCGGTGGACGATCAGCGTGTTGGCGTTGGGGATGTCCAGGCCGCTCTCGATGATGTTGGTGGCGAGCAGCACCTCGAACTTGCCCTCGTCGAAGGCGGTCATCACGTCTTCCAGCTCGCTGGCCGCCATCTGGCCGTGGGCGGTGACGATCTTGACCTCCGGCACGAGTTCGCGCACCCGCTCGGCGACCTTCGCCAGATCCTCCACCCGCGGGCAGACGTAGAAGCTCTGTCCGCCGCGGTAATGCTCGCGCAGGATCGCTTCGCGGATCACCACCGGATCGTAGGGCAGGACGAAGGTGCGCACCGCCAGACGGTCGACCGGCGGGGTGGCGATCAGCGACAGCTCGCGCACTCCGGACAGCGCCATTTGCAGGGTGCGCGGGATCGGCGTGGCGGTCAGCGTCAGCACATGGATGTCGGCGCGCAGCTCCTTCAGGCGTTCCTTCTGCTTCACGCCGAAATGCTGCTCCTCGTCGACGATCACCATGCCCAGCCGCTTGAAGTCGAGACCCTTGGCGAGCAGCGCATGGGTGCCGACGACGATGTCGGCCGTGCCCTCCGCCAGCTCCTTCTTGACCAGCGTCTGTTCGCGGGCGGTGACCATGCGCGACAGCTGGACCACGCGCACCGGCAGGCCGTTGAACCGTGTCGAGAAGGTGCGGAAATGCTGGCGGGCGAGCAGGGTGGTCGGCACGACGACGGCGACCTGCTTGCCGCTCATCGCCACCATGAAGGCGGCGCGCAGAGCCACCTCGGTCTTGCCGAAGCCGACGTCGCCGCAGACCAGCCGGTCCATCGGCCGGCCGCTGCCGAGGTCGGTGAAGATGTCCTCGATGGCCTTCAGCTGGTCGTCGGTCTCGGGGTAGGGGAAGCGGGCGGCGAACTCCTGATAGACGCCTTCCGGGGTGAGCACCGGATCGGCCTTCTTCAGCATGCGTTCCGCCGCGATCTTCAGCAGGGCTTCCGCCATGTCCTTCAGGCGCTTCTTGACCCGCGCCTTGCGGCCCTGCCAGCCGGCGCCACCCAGCTTGTCGAGCTGGACGTTGGCGTCCTCCGACCCGTAGCGCGACAGCACCTCGATGTTCTCGACCGGGACATACAGCTTGTCGCCGCCCTCGTAGATCAGGCGCAGGCAGTCGTGCGGCGCGCCGGTCACCTCCAGCGTCTCCAACCCATCGTAGCGGCCGATGCCGTGGTCCATGTGGACGACGATGTCGCCCTCATGCAGGGCCGAATGCTCGGCGATGAAGTTGGCGGCCTTGCGCTTCTTCTTGGCCGGGCGGACCAGACGGTCGCCGAGGATGTCCTGTTCGGTGATGACGGCGAGGTCGGCGGAGGTGAAGCCATGCTCCATCCCCAGTACGATGGTGCCAATGACGCCGCGGTCGAAACGGCGGACATCCTCCATGCTCTCCGCCGGTTCCAGGCCGGGGATGCCGTGGTCGGCCAGCACGTTGGAGAGGCGGTCGCGCGACCCGGCGGAATATCCCGCGATCAGCACCCGCCGCCCGTCGGCGCGCAGCGCCCGGATATGGTCCTTCACCGCGTCGAAGACGTTGACGTCGGGGCGGTTGCGCTCCTCCGCGAAGTCGTGGCCGCGCTTGCCGCCCGCATCGACCGTGCCCTTGATGCCGGGGGGCGTCGAGAAGATCTGGAGCTGCGCCACCGCGCGCTCCGCCAGCAGCGCGTCCCAGCCGGTGGTGTCGAGGAACATCGAGGCGACCGGCACCGGCTTGTAGACCGGCGATCCCGTACGCTTCTCGATGGTCATCATCGAACCGCGCGAGGCGTGGAAATCGACCACCTGCGCGATGCGGGCGTCGCGTGCCTCCGCCGCTTGATGGTCCAGGCTGACGATGCCGCGCGGCAGATAGTCCAACACCGTGTCCATGCTCTCATGGAACAGCGGCAGCCAATGCTCCATCCCGCCATAGCTGCGGCCGGCGGAGATCGCTTCGTAGAGCGGATCGTCGTCGGTCACCGCGCCGAACAGCTCGCGATAGCCGGAGCGGAAGCGGGCGATCCCGGCCTCGTCCAGGAAGACCTCCGACATCGGCTTCAACTCAACGCGGTCGCGCTTGTCGGTGGTGCGCTGTGTCATGGGATCGAAGGCGCGCACCCCCTCCAGCTCGTCGCCGAACAGGTCGAGGCGCAGCGGCTCCTCCGTGCCGGGCGGGAACAGGTCGACGATGCCGCCGCGCACCGCGAACTCGCCGGGCTCCCGCACGGTCTGGGCGCGGGTGTAGCCGTTGCCGGCGAGATAGCGCTGCAGCTTCTCCAGGTCGATCCGGTCGCGCAGCTTGGCGGTGAACACCGCATTCTTGAAGGCGCTGCGCGGCGGAACCTTCTGCACCACGGCGTTGACGGTGGTCAGCACCATCAGCGGGGGCAGCCCGTCGCGGTTAGCCGCCGCTTCGCGCCGGGCGATCAGCCGGGTCAGCGTGTCGATGCGACGGGCGACGATGCCGCCGTTCGGCGACACGCGGTCGTAGGGCAGGCAGTCCCAGGCCGGGAAGGTCAGCACCTCCAGCTTCGGGGCGAAGAAGGCCAGCGCCTCCGCCAGCAGGGCGCAGCGCGTGTCGTCCAGCGCCACATGCAGCAGGCCATAGGCCCCGGCCTTCTGCGCAAGCTCCGCCAGGATGCGGGCGTCATGACCCTCGGGCGCGCCGCCGATCAGAAGACGGCCGGCGCGGCCGGGCTGGAGATCGAAACTGACCAAAGGAGGATGCCTCGGAGAAGGGAAGTGCTTTTGGGAGAGCCCGGACCGGCTCCGTCAGGAGCCTTGACGTGGTGTGTAACGGAACGCCGTCAACAGGCGCATCACGTCGCTGTCATGTTCGGCGGGAACCGGCTCCCGTCCCGACATCCAGTCGTAGAGGTCGGGGTCTCCAAGCTCCAGCAGCGCCTCGAACCGGTCGAGCATGGCATGGTCGAACCCGCCCACATGGGCGTCGGCGAAGCTGCCCATCAGCAGGTCCATCTCGCGCGTGCCGCGGTGCCAGGAGCGGAAGCGCAGCCGCTTGCGACGGTTCTCAAGCGATTCGGCCTTCTCGGGGGCCGGCGTGTCGGAAGCCGGGGGGGTGCCGTTTTCGGTCATTGCTGTCCAACGTCGAAAGCCCCCAGCGCCACCAGCGGCGAAGGGGGAACCATTCAGGAACCCCATCCTGCACGGGCGGGCGCCGCGATGCAACCTCGGCCACCTGGCTCGACCGCCGCCATCCTGACCGCCACCATCTTGACCATGGGAGGCGGATGTCCTATCTGCCCACTTGCCCGCGGGGACGACCTCGCCAATGAATGAGGGTTACCGGGTGGGGACGACCCCGCCATTCCAAGACGGAGGTACCGTCATGGCGTGGGTCACGCTGTTCTTCGCCGGCCTGTTCGAAATCGGTTGGGCCGTCGGCTTGAAATACACCGAAGGCTTTACCCGTCTGGTGCCGAGCGTGCTGACCGCCGCGGCGATGCTGGTGAGCATTCTGCTGCTGGGGGCCGCGTTGAAGACGCTGCCGCTGGGTACGGCTTATGCGGTGTGGACGGGGATCGGCACGGTGGGCACTGCGGTGCTGGGCATGTGGCTGTTCGGCGAGCCCGCCGGGGCGCTGCGGCTGCTGTGCATCGCGGCGATCGTCGGGGGGATAGTGGGGCTGAAGGTTCTGCATGGGTAAGCGGTCGCTGAATGCCTCCACCTATCCTCCCCCGCCCAACGGGGGAGGATAGGTGGGGGTCAAAGTTACCCGTTACACCTCTTCCGTCCGGCAGGTAAGCCCCAGGGTTTCCGCGGTGTTCGCCACCGCGGACAGGCAGACCTCCGCCCGCTCCGCCGGAATCGACACCGAAAAGCGCAGGACATAGCGCTCGCCAGCGCGGTCGGGCAGGGTCTGTGCGTCCAGACGGACGATGTTGGCGTCGAACTGGGTGAATATCTCCGACAGACGCGCCACGAGGCCGGGCTGATCGCCGCCCGACACCTCGACGCGGTGGGTGACCATTGCCTGCGGACCCGGTTGGGGATCGAAGGCGAAGGGAGTGACCTTCACCTCGGCGCCGGCCAGGACGGGCAGGGACGACAGGCTGGCCTGAAGCTCCGCCACCGTCAGACCGGCGGGCAACTCGCAGACGGCGGAGAACTCGGCTCCGGTGCCCAGCGAGGCGAAGGTGGCGTCGCGCAGGTTGATGCCCTGTTCGAACAGGTGGCTGGTGATGCCGGAGACCAGCCCGACCCTGTCGGGGCAGAAGGTGGAAACCAGGGCCAGCCCGGCAGTCGATTCCGTCGCCATCGCACGTCTCCCGTTTCAATTTTCTTCGCGGGCACGGGTTCGGCCGTGCCGTCCGGATGCGCGATCATCGAAGCCGGGTGCCGGGAATGCCAGCACAAAATGGCATTCAGCTCTCGAACAGGCGGCGGGTGGCGGCGCTGATGGCGTGTAGCTCCGCCGCCAGCGCCGGGTCGATGTCGTCGACATAATGGGAGGCGAGCAATCCGAAATTCAGGTCCTCGGCACGGTCCAGCCGCTTGGCGCCATCCCGTGCCGCGCCATCCACATAGTCGAGTTGGCGCTGGATGCTGGTCAGCCAACCGTTCTCCGGCTCCCGTCCCGCCAGCGCGGCAACACCGGCGGAGGCGCTTGCGATACGCCGGCGCAACTCCTCGGTGGTGGTGATATCGGTCATGGCGGGCTTCTCCAGTGGACGGCGGCGACGACCGGTCTGACCGCCCGCCGCCAACAAGAGAACAGGAAATCATGGCGGAAGGTCGCGGCGCTACTGGGCGAGGCCGCCGCTGTTGACGCCGGCCTTGACGCTGTTCGGTACCACCACCTGGGCGCAACCGCCCTTGGTCTGCACGCTGGTGCCCGGCGTGGTCCAACTGTCGACGATGGGGGCGGCGACGGACTTCAGCCCCTGGCCCGTCGGCAGGACCGCCTTGTACCCCGCCCGTCCCGTGCCGGAAATGCCGAGGCAGTCGGGCGTCGCGGTGACGACCGGCGAGAAGAAGTTCCCGAACCGGACGGTGTCGTACCCGGTGCGGACATATTGGAACCAAGTCGTGCCGGCGGCGATGTCGATCACCTCAAGCGGTTTGGAGAAATCGATTCCCTTGGCGTCATCGGCATAGCGAGCCGTGGTGAGGTCGGTCGAGGCATAGAAATAGCTCGCGACCACCACGCGCGCGTTCAATTGGTCGGCGCTGGCCCCGGCAGCCTTGGCGACCGCCACCTGATCTGCGGTCGGAGCGCTCTGGGCGCCGCCCGGCTGCGCTGCGGCCATCGACAGGCCCAGCACGAGAACAAGAAAGAGAAACGAACCTTTCGGAAGACGAAAAAAGGACTTCATGGGTATTCACCATATCCGGAAAACTGAAAAACACCGGAAGTACGATACCCATGCAATCGACCCGTCCAAGCCCTGAATGCGAAAGGGGCCGGGCCATACCGTGGCCCGGCCCCTTCGTCGCAGGCGGTGTAACGTGGTGTGCCGTCAGGCGGCGGTGCCGCCGACCGTCAGGCCTTCCAGCTTCAGCGTCGGCTGACCGACACCGACCGGCACGCCCTGTCCGTCCTTGCCGCAGGTGCCGACACCGGGGTCGAGGCGGCTGTCGTTGCCGATCATCGATACCTTGGTCAGGCTGTCCGGGCCGTTGCCGATCAGGGTCGCGCCCTTCACGGCGGGACCGAGCTTGCCGTCCTCGATCAGGTAGGCCTCGCTGGCGGAGAAGACGAACTTGCCGTTGGT
>JBKHVJ010000261.1:0-35546 GCA_046570145.1 Alphaproteobacteria bacterium | reverse complement strand
AGCCTCACCGAACCCCTGGGGTTCAGGTGACAAGCGCCGGTTTGTCGGGCTTCCCGTTTCGCGCTACCGGTCGCTGCCGTTTCGGCGGCGCCGGCGTCGTTCGCGTCGGGAGGCGTCTTATATGCGGGCTACCCCGAACCGCGCAAGAACTTTTTCAGCCCCATGACGATTTTTCACCAGGAGGGCGCCGGCGAACAGCCGGCGCCCCTTCCTAATCATCAGGCCGCGTGGTCCCAGAACTGGGTCATGCTGCCGTCGGCCTGATATCCGTCGACGCCCATCGACGACCAACTAAGGTCGTGAATGCCATGGGATAGAGCCGCCGCATCCTCCTTCAGGGAATAGTCGCCGTGGGCGCTGTCGGTGAAGCCGGGATTGAACACGGCGTCATTCGGACCGTAGGCGCGGCCGTTGGCGGCAAGATTGCCGTCCATGATCAGCCTGCCGGGGCTGAGCAGCTTCCAATACTGCTCGATGGGCATGTCGCCCGCGGCCAGGTTGTTGATCACCGTGTTGTCATGCGGGCGTGCCTCGTCGCCCGCCTTCGGCACCCATTCCAAACGAATGAAGGCGTCCTGCGGACGGCTGGCGACACCGAAATTATTCTCCAACAGATTGTTGTCGCCGCCGTGCACGTAGATGCCGCCCCAGGCGAAGCCCTTCACGAGGTTGTCGCGCACGATCACGCCGCTGGTCAGGTCGTCGAGCGAGATGCCCCAACCCTTGTGATCGGTCAGCCAGTTCCCCTTGCCGTCGGTGGCGAGGCCGCCGGTGTCGATGATCTCGTTCCCGCGGATGACAGAGCCCATGTTGGCAGCGGAGCGGCCGAGCATTTCAATGCCGCCGCCGTCGGCGGTCTCCTGCCCAACATGATGGATGCGGTTGAACTCGACGGTGTTGTTGCGGTTCAGCTGCCCATCGTCCCATTCCTTGAACGAGACGCCGTACCGCGGGGCGTCGCTGATGTCGTTGTTGCTGACCAGCGAATTGCTGCTGCCGACAGCGCCGATGCCGGCCCCCCCCTTGGTGATCTGGCCGATATGCTCGATGGTGTTGGCGTAGATGCGGTTGCCGTCGGCGGCGTGGATCATCGACACGCCATTCCCGCCGAGCTGTTCCATGTGATTGCCGGCGACGCGGCTGTTGTCGGTCCCGTCCAGCGACACCGCGGTGCCGACATTGACGAAGTGGTTCCCACCGACCGAATTGCCCTGTCCGCCCTGCATCGCGACCGCCGCCCCGTCATAACGCGCGTCGGAGAAGGTCAGCCCTTCAATGCTGAGATTGCTGGCATTGCTGGTCTTGATCAGCGAACCGAGCCGGGCGACCACGACGCCGTCGGACTGGAAGCTGCCGGGGTCCTCAGGCTTCATCACCAGCTTGCCGTCGCTGGCGCGCCAGCCGAACTCCCCGGTGTCGCGGATCAGCGAGGCGTCATTCATCACCCGGTAGGTGCCGCCGGTGCGCAGGCCATAGGACGCGACGTCGTCCAGCGTCAGGGTGTGGTGGTACTGGTCTATGGTCTTGACCGCGGAAATGTCGTCCTTCAGCCGCTCCGTGTCGAAGGTCTGGACAACCAGACCCGCATGGGGCTTCAGGCCCGACGGGATATCCCCGGCGGAGAAATTGAAACTGGTCTTGCTGGCGCCCGTGGAATTGGCCTTCAACACATGCCATCCGCTGGTCGCCGGGTCGGCCGGGTCGAAGTTGCCGGTCTGGGCTGCGCGCTGACGGACGCCGCCGATGCTGACATCCAGCCCGTTGGCCGAGGAGAGCTTGGCCGAGTACAGCCCTTCGCCCTCGCTGGCGAAGCCGGTCACCCGATCCCCGCCGCTCAGCACCGGCGTCTCGCTCTGGTAGGCAAGGAAGCTGTGGCCGCTGTCGCGGGCATCGAGGATCAGCGTCTCGTCCAGGCGATAGGTGCCGCCGCGGACATAGGCAGTGTCGATATCGCTGGACCGCATGGCGTCGCGTGCCTTCGCGAGGCTGGCAAAGGGGCCGTCGGTGCCGGCGGCATTGGGAGCGGCGAGCCGCCCGGACCAGCTGTCATTGCCCTTGGTGGACACGAAAAAAGCGGTCTGGTCGGTGGTCGTCATCAGTCATTCCTCCGTTCTGATGGAGGCATAAGTCGAATTTTTTAGTTAAAATTTTATTTACGTCGTTAGTACCTCTAATGGACAGGTTACGGTCCTCAAGATCGGCTTCTTGTATCCTGGTACCTTATTCGATTTTGCAGAGGTTAATGTTTAATATTGTTTGCAAAGTCCGACCATGACGCTCACCACGACATCTTGACAAGCGATTCGCGTTTTACGTGTGCATGTGGACAACCGACCCGCAGTGTCCATCGCGGATGCGTTACAGGGCATCACCGCGCTGGCCATTTTCTGGAATTTTATGATAAGCTTGCGCCCGCCGGGGTCTTGTTCTTGGTCATTCAGCGGAGCCGCGTCCAGTTCAGCGGCAGGACCGCCCGCCCCGGCCTACAGGACGTGAAAGGGACCTGTCTTGAGCGAAGAGTTGAAGAACGTCACCGCGACGAACGTCACCGCGACGGTAAAGTGGTTCAAGCCGGAAAAGGGTTTTGGTTTCGTCCGCCTTGCCGATGGGTCCGGCGAGGCCTTCTTGCACGCTTCGGTCCTGGCTGCCGCCTCCCTGCCCAACCCGGTCGAGGGCACGACGGTCGTCTGCGATCTGGCCCAGGGTGCCAAGGGTCCCCAGGTCGTCGCCATCCACTCCGCGACTCCGCCGGAAACCCCGCCGGCCCCGCGCGCGCGCAACCAGCGCCCGCCCCGCCCCACCGCCTCGGCCGTCCAGCCGTCGGTACAGCCCGAGGATGGCGGCGAGCCCCTCGTCCGCGCGCCCAAGCCGCCGCGTGAACGGCGAGAGCGTCAGGCTGAGCCTGCCGGACCGGCAACCATGGCCTACGGCACCGTGCGTTGGTACAATCTGGACAGCCAGTCCGGCTTGATCGAGCCGTGGGAAGAGGGGGCGACCGTCTATTTCGACCGCGCCACCCTGCGTCAATCCGGCCTGGACATCGTCGCCGACGGCGAGGATGTGCGCTATCTGGCCGTCGGGTCGGAGGATGCGCCGGTCGCGCAGCGCGTCGAACTGATCTGATTATGGAGTTCGCATAAGATTGCCGCCACGCTTCGCACCCAGGCGAGCCGGATCCGGCAAAGTTCGGCTGGCCGGCAGGCAGTTGTTGCGAACGCAATTGGGTCGCCATGTCCGGCAGCGTGTCAAAAGCTGCCGGACATAGGATCCTGATCCGGTCTACTGCTTGCTGCAGAAGGTCAGGGCTATATAAGGGGCGCCGATCGCACTATCGCCGGTGAAACCTGAGAAGCTGGTTTCATGTGGAGCGGCGAAGTTGTGGCGCCCGCCGCTTTCCTTGAGGCCGGCATTGTTGAAGTTGAGCGTGCTGGCGAACTTGTGTCTGTGCTGACGCATCTCGCCCACGCTCAAAGCCATGCCGCCGAAATTCGCCGACCCAAATGCATTGCCTGGCAAACCGACCAAGTAACGCCCGCGAGCCGGCTCGAACGACTGCCAATCCGATGGGCAACTCGTACTGTCGAAAAAGGTGGCGACGTTGGCACCGATGGATGAGCTGTCGCCATCGTCCGTCTTCCTGCAAACCAGATAGGACACGGCGGGCAGAAGGGCGGTCGCCTGAGTGCTTGTCGCCTCGTTGGATTTCACCGGCTGCGGCGCCGCACGCTGCTTTGTCGACCCACTATTCTCCTGACGTTGGACATTGCCAGGATTGACGGTGGTTTCGGCGGTGTGGGTATGCATCCCAGCAGCATCGACGCTGCTGAGAGGCACACCGATCATGGCAGCGACACCGCCGCCGATCGGAACCGGCACCAGGAAACGTCCATTGGCATTGTCGTAAGTCGACCAGCCACTGGGACAAGATTTCGAGAAGTAGGCAATGGTTCCTCTTGGCAGACCATCGGCTGCATTGGATACGGAAGCGGAAGAAAGCAAAAGGAAAGCGCCGATTGCCGGGAGAATACGAATAAATCTCACTTTATCCTCCTCAATTCACTTCACAGACAAGAATTTGTGTGTAGGGAAGATCACCGCTTGATTCATCGACACCGAAAGTTGATGTTTTTTGTCCGCTGGTTCCAGTATCGCGCTTTCCGCCCGCGGACTTTAGGCTGTTCGATGCCACGTCGAATGCAAATGTTACGGCATGAGCGTGAGAGGAAGGTCTCTGGTCTTTCATCGGATCTGCGGTATTCGTGATACCGACGTTGCCAGGTTGCGAGGTCCCAAGAATCAAGCGACCGGCGGCTTTGGCAACCGAGCTGCTGCCCACCGGGCAAGTCGCGCCGGAAGTGAAGAAGAAAACCATTCCGCTCGGCATTCCTTGGGCTTTCACGGTAGACGAAAGCGTAACCGCGGCCACAAGCATGAGGCATGAAAATACTATTTTCACGATAGCATCCGTCCATCAAATGATTGAGCAACGGGATTAATGTTCACTCGTTCAATCATATTCGTCAATATATATTCGGAATCTCTGCCTTAAATTGCAAATACATACAATTGGCTGCCGTTATCTGATTCGATTCCTTCGCGTCTTTTCACGACCGACAAGCGAAAAGGAACTCTGCGGATGGGCCGGAGCGCCGCGACCGCCCTCGGACAGCCCGCTGCATCTTGAGGGGACAGCGATCGCGCTGTGGAAGCCGTGGACCCCAGATCGGCATCATGTGACGCCTTCAGCACCTCACGGCCGCGGAACTCTTATAGGGGCTGGCAGGAGCAGGTTGGGGATGGGCGGAACCGGTTATGACCTTGACGGGCGGGCATTCGCTCCGGCGCCGCCACGGGGCGATCGTGCAAGCTGGCCGCGCGGCAACCGCCCCCGTGCCGGATCGAAATCGCCCGGATTCAGAACCGCGTCGACAGGGTGAAGAAAACGCGTGGAGCGCGGTCCTGCGTGCTGAATGGCGTGGTGATGAAAGGCTTCGCCGCCTCCACGCTGCCGTCGATCCGCCGGAACACGCCGAAGCGCAGTCCGACACCGGCTGAGGCGAGGGAGCGGCGGCCATGGCGCGTCCCCCCCTCATAATTGTACACCGCGCCATAGTCGCCGAAACCATAGGCGATGGCGTAATCCAGCCCCTCATCCTGCACCGGCAGGATATATTGCAGTTCAGCCCGGCCGGCGAAACCGCTGTCGCCGGTGATTTCCGACGGATCGAAGGCACGGCCGTACTGCTTCCCGCCCACGCCGTATTCCTCCGATGACAGCAGCTGATCGGGGCTGTATTGCCCTTCGCCGGACAGAGCCAGGATCAGCGAGTCGTTCAGCGGCTGGTTGCGCTGGGCCGAGACCAGCAGCTTGCGGAAATCGCTGCGCCCGCCGCTGCGGGTCAGGTTGGCGCTGCCGGAGGACGTGGAGTTCAGGATATCCAGGCCCTTGGACAGCTCCGCCGTCAGCAGATTCGTGCCGCCCCACTCGTCGGCGAAGTCATAGGAGACATTGGCCGCAACGATGCGCAGCCGGTCCTGCGAGAGCTTGTCGCCCAACACATCGGTGCGGCTGTCGCGGATGGTGAAGCTGACTCCGGCCCGCAGGGTCTCCGCCCGACTGCGGATGAAGGGATGCGCCACCGCGATGCGGGCGGAATTCGTCAGGCTGTAAAGCTCCAGCGGACGCACGCTGTCGCCCGGCTCCGACCAGGAGCGGCGGGCGCCATACTCCACGGTCGTGCCTTCGGCATCCACCGGCACCAGCTGGCTGACGTCGAAGAAGCGCAACTCGCGAACCTGCGGGGTGACGATGCCCTGGGCGGTGGTGCGCTCGAACAGGCCGAGCTGGTCCTCGACGCTGGCAACCCCGGTCATTTGCATCGGCCCGACAGAACGGGTGCCGCGGTTGTCGAGCGACAGCAGGCCGTCGAACGGCGTGCGCTCCAGGGCCAGCGTCAGGCGGGAGGCGCCGGGGGTGTCTGGAGAAGCCTCCAGCACCGTCTTCACCGCCACGCCCGGCAGATCGTCGGCCAACAGGACGTAGCGCTCCATGTCCGCCATGCGCAACGGGCGGGACGCCTTGATCTTCTCCCCCATCCGCCGCAGCAGGTCCAGCCGGTCGGCCGCTTCGCCCTGAACGACCACGTCGTTGACATAACCCTCCACCACCTGCAGGCGGACGATGCCGTCGCGGATGCGCTGGGCCGGCACCACCGCCTGCGACAACACATAGCCGTCGTTGCGATAGCGCGCGGTGATGGCGTCGCGGATGGCATAGAGATCGGCCAGCGTCACCGGCTTGCCCAGCTTGTCGCGCCACAGGGTGGACAGGCTGTCGGCGTCATGGACGCTGTTGCCGTCGATGCGGATCTCGTTCAGCGTCAAGGTGATGCGTTCGGCATCGCGGGGCGGTGGAGCCTTCTCCGGCTCCGGCATCTCAACCTCCGGGACGGATTGCGGCACGGCCGGACGCTCGAACCTCTGCTCCAGCCGGTTGGGATCGAGCGATGGCGGCAGCACCGGGGGGGCCGACTGCGCCAGCACCGGCAGCGGAACGGCAACACTCGCCAACAGCAGGGTGGACAGGCGGGCGAGGCGCAGGGCGGAACACTGAACGGAGCGGGGCATGGCGGGGATCGCGGTCCTAAGGGAGAGCTGCTGGAAGGCTACTTGTCGGTGAGCGCGGTCACACCGGCCCAGCCTGGTTCGGCGGGATGGCCGACGCGCTTTTCCGCCTTGTGCAGCATCGCCAGCGCCGCACCGTCGCCGGCCACCAAGGCACGGAAGCCGGACGCCGCCGCCTCGAAGCGGCCGGCACGCCAATGGTCGAGGGCCGCGGCATAGGCGGCGCGCTGTGCTCGGTCCTCAGGATCGGCGCGACGGGCCTCGGACAGCGGCTCGAACACCTCGACGGGTTCGCTGCGGCCGACCACCTGAACGATGTCGAGGGTGCGGAAGTCCTCCGGGTCGCCATGATGGCGTACGGTCTCGCCACTGACCATCAGTGCGGTGTTGTAGTATTTGTTGGCCCCTTCCAGGCGGGAGGCCAAGTTCACCGTGTCGCCCATCACCGTATAGTTGAAGCGGCGGGGCGAACCGATGTTGCCGATCAGCGCCGGACCGGTGGCGATGCCGATGCGGTTGGATCCCCGTCCGCTGGAGGTGGCCAGCAGGGTCGGGTCGTCCGCCATCGCCTGCCGCATCGCCAGTGCCGCCGCCACCGCGGCGCGGGCATGGTTGTCGATGGCATAGGGGGCGCCGAACACCGCCAGAACCGCATCCCCGATGTACTTGTCGACGAAGCCGCCATGCGCCTCGATGATGTCGGTCATCACCGTAAAATAGCGGTTCAGCACGGTGACCAGGGCTTCCGGCTCCATCCCCTCCGACATCTTGGTGAAACCGGCGATGTCGCAGAACAGGATCGACAGGTCGCGCTCCTCGCCGCCCAGGCTGGGCGACTGGCCCGATGCGATCATATCGTCGATGAGGGAACCCGGCAGGTAGAGCTTGAAGGCGTTGCGGATGCGCCGCTGGTCGCGGTCCAGCACGGCGAAGCGGAAGCCGAGCGCCAGCGGAAAGACCAGCACCGCCGCCAGCGCCGCCTGCAGGTAGGGCAGGACCAGACCGGTCTGGAGGATCTCCACCGCCACGCCGCTCCATCCGGCCAGCAGCAGGATCAGGCCCGCTGCGGCCACCGGCGGGCGGGCGGCCAGCGTCACCAGGGAGGCGAGCCCGGCGAGCAGCAGGATCAGCGCCGCGCCGGCCGGCTTTCCCACCTCGGACAGCGCATCGCGGGCCATCAGGTTGGAGATGGCGGCGGCGTGGATGTAGACGCCGGGGATGCTGTCGCGGGTGCGGCCGGCGACATACAGGTCGCTCATCACCGGCAGGGCGCAGCGTTCGGGCAGGTTCAGCCCCTCCGGCTTGGTCACCCAGCGGTTGGAGGAGAGCTTGCGGTCCTCCACGTCCAGCACGGTGCCGACCATCACCGCCTTGCCTTTGAAATGCTTGGCGAAATAGTCGGCCTTGCCGGCCTCGGCGCAGGCGAACAGGTCGGCCAGCGAATAGGTCGGGATGGCGCCGGCCGACGTGGCATGATTGACCAGCAGCCGGTTCCCCTCCCCGCCCGGCAGCCGGTAGCCGCCCAGCGAGACGGAACCGTCGGCCCCCCGCTCCAGCGGCGCCTTCAGCGCGCGGGAGGCGACCTCAGCCGCCATGCCGGGTTCTGCCTTCGGTTGTCCATCGGGCCCGGTCACGGCCAGCGTCAGCGGCACGCGGCGAAGCACGCCGTCGGGATCCTCCACCAGATTGACCGAACGGACATTGTTGACCCCGGCGGCGATCATGTAGCCGCGGTAGGGCATCAGCGGGTCGCTCTGGTGCTGCACCTTGGCCAGAACCAGCCGGCCCTCCTTGCCGCCGCGGCGCAGGGTCAGCAGATAATCGCGCTCGAAACCGGGGATCAGCGTCTCGACGGAGGTCGGGTGGACAAGGTCGAGGCCGATGGCCGCCGCCCCGCCGTCCAGCATCGCCCCCAGCACGGTGCCCAGCCGCGGCCCCCACAGCGCCTGCGGCGTGCCGGCGAAGGGCGGGCGGCGGTAGGTCTCCTCGTCGATGCCGACCACCACCACCGGCGACGGGTCGGGCGCCGGCCGCGGGCCGTGCAGATGCTCGCGCAGCACATAGAGGCTGTCGATCGTGGGTCCCTGAAGGGAAGGCGAGGCGACGAGCGCCAGAAATCCGGCCAGGACCGGTGCGACGGCGCCGAGCAGAACCAGCCTCACGCGCCGGGGCAGCTTCATCGTCGGCAGCCTCACGCCCGGCCGGTCAGAAACGGATCAGACGGCCGAGAGCCGGGCCGCCGCCGGCAACCGCCTTGTCGTCGATCTTGACGACGAAGGACTTCTGCCCGGCGGAGACCTTGTAGAGACCGCCGGGTTCCAGACCGGAGCCCTGCTTGGCGGTGTCCAGCGTGGTGCCGGGAACGTCGACCGTGGTCAGCGCGATGCCCTGCACGTCGAGGCGGTCGATGGTGACCGGGCCGGGAGCCGACAGGATCAGCACCGGATGGGTCTTGAACAGGGTGAAGTCCGGCTTGGGAAGCGGCGCCTTCATGCCCGGCAGGGCGATGGGCGCACTGCGGAAGACGGTCACCCCCGCCTTGCCCGCCTCGTTCGACGCCAGCAGAAGCTTGCCGCCGTCGCAGGGCAGCGTGTGGCGGTCGACGGTTCCGCCCTGCACCGCCGATTCGCGGGCGCCGACCGTCACCGAACCGCCGGTGATCGTCTCGTTCACGCAGGATTCCAGATAGCTCAGCGTCAGCGTCTGCCCGGACTTCAGCGCCACGGCGCGGCCGGCCGTCAGATAATCCATCGGCTGCACGCCGTCGACGCCGTCCGACACATCCTCGACCAGCGCGGTGGGAGCGGGACCGGTGGCGCCGGCGGCGGCCGGAGCCGGATCGGCGGCGCGGGCGGCCGGAAATGCGGCCAGCACAAGCAGGGCACCGGCGGCAAAGGCGCGGGCGGACAACTGGAACGCGACGGACATGGAAACGGCCTCCCGGTCAATGCAATGGGGCATACCCATTGCGGACGGATTCAATATGGCTGCGTACCCTTTAGCGAAGTTACCGGGTTACTTCAAATCCAATGCGTCGCCCCGACATCCCATTGTCAGTAACGCCAGTCCCCACAACCGCCGCGAGATTGTCATAAATCCGCAATGAGCCCGCCATTCCGGCGTCATCACCCGACGTTATTGTACGCGTCCCGCGCCCAGGCGACCGCTCCGGTCGCGGCGGTTGGGACGGGCAAGAATGGGGCGTCGCGACCGATCATGGGCACCGAACACATCGTCCGCTCCTTCGCGCAGGAACTCCAGCGCCTGTCGAACCTCGTGACCCAGATGGGCGGCGTGGCGGAGGCGCAGGTGGAGGCCGCGGTGAAGGCGGTATCGCGCCGGGACGTGGGGCTGGCCTCCCAGGTGATGCAGGCCGATGCCCGGCTCGACGCCTACGAACGCGATATCGACGCGGAGGCGGTGCGGCTTCTGGCCCTGCGCCAGCCGATGGCCCAGGACCTGCGCGAGATCGTGTCCGCCCTGAAGGTCTCCGCCGACCTGGAACGCATCGGCGACTATGCCGCCAACGTCGCCAAGCGCTCGCTGGCGCTGGCCCAGGTGCCGGTGGTTCGCCCGGCAGCCGGCATCCCGCGCATGGGCCGGCTGGTCGAAGCCATCCTGAAAGAGGTTCTGGACGCCTACATCGAGCGCGACGTGGACAAGGCCATCGCCGCCTGGGAGCGTGACGAGGAGTTGGACGACCTCTATACCAGCCTGTTCCGCGAGGTCCTGACCTACATGATGGAGGATCCGCGCAACATCACGCCCTGCACGCATCTGCTGTTCATGGCGAAGAATCTGGAGCGCATCGGCGACCACGCCACCAACATCGCCGAGATCATCCATTTCCTGGTGGTCGGCACCCCGCTGACCATCCTGCGGCCGAAAAACGACGCCAGCAGCTTCGCCGTGGTTTCGCCGGCCATCCTGTCTGCCGACCTGCCGGAAACGGGCCTGCCGACAAAGGTTCCGCCAAGTGTGCTGGATGACGAGGGCGGACCGGCGGACGCCGGCTGACCGCTGCATCATCACCCCACGATATCCGCAGCGACACTTTGTCCGGTAAAGGCGGGATAAATCCCGCGGATTCCTCCATCCGCACCGTCCGCGCAGGGGAGATACCGCCGAAGTGCGGGGCTTTTCCGTTTGCATGCGGCGCGGGTGTCGGGTATTAGCCCGCCCCGTGTGTCCGACATTCGCCGCGGCACCCTGTCCCCTGCCTGAAACGAGACGACGCTGGTCATGCCCGCCGACGCATTGAGTTCCGCCCTGCTCCCCGCCGGACTGCACGACGTGCTGCCGTCCGAAGCGGCGCACGAGGCGGCGGCCGTCGAACGCCTGCTGGCGGAATTCGCCGCGCAGGGTTACCGTCGCGTCGATCCGCCGCTGGTGGAGTTCGAGGAGAACCTGCTCTCCGGACCCGGGGCGGCGATGTCCAAGCAGACTTTCCGGCTGATGGACCCGCATTCGCAGCGGATGATGGCGGTGCGCGCCGACATCACCCCGCAGATCGCCCGCATCGCCACCACCCGCCTGAAGAACGAAGCCCGGCCGCTGCGCCTGTGCTACGCCGGGCAGGTGCTGCGGGTGAAGGGCTCGCAGCTGCGTCCCGAACGCCAGTTCACCCAGGTCGGCGTCGAGCTGATCGGCGCGCTGGAGGCGGAGGCGGATGCCGAGGTGGTGCTGCTGGCCGTCCAGGCGCTGACCGCCATCGGTGTGCCGCACCTGTCGGTCGACCTCTGCGTTCCCACCATGGTGTCGCGCATCTGCGCCGGGCTCGGCCTTGGCGAGGATGAGATCCGGCAGCTGCGCGCGGCGCTCGACCGCAAGGATGCCGCCGCGGTGGCCGCGGTCGGCGGACCGGCGGGAGCGCTGCTGGAATCGCTGATGAGCGCCTCCGGGCCGGCCGACCGCGCCATGCAGGCGCTGGCCGACCTGCCACTGCCGGAGGGGGCCGAGAAGGACCGCCGCCGGCTGACCGACACGCTGGCGCTGCTGCGCGCGGCGATGCCCGACCTGACGGTGACCGTCGATCTGGTGGAGCATCGCGGCTTCGAATACCAGACCGGCCTCAGCTTCACCCTGTTCTCCCGTGCGGCGGGCGAGCTTGGCCAGGGCGGGCGCTATCGCGCCGGGGCGCAGGGCGATGCCAAGGGCGATGGCCGTGGAGAGCCGGCGACCGGCTTCACGCTGTATATGGATACGCTGCTGCGCGCGGTTCCCGCGGCCAAGGCGCCGGGGCGCGTGTATGTGCCGCACGGCACCGGCTGGGAAACGGCGCGCCGGCTGCGGACCGAGGGTTGGGTTACGGTGGCCGGGCTCGCCCCGGTGGCCGATGCGGTTGCCGAAGCCAGACGGCTCCAGTGCGGCCATTGGCTGGTCGGCGGAGACGTCAAGCCGGTCGGATGATCCGGTTTTAGGGTGAACGGACCCCCACGCCGCGCGGATGGTGCCCTGCGGCGGATCGGGTGGTCGAGCGGTTCCTTATCGAAGTTTTGCGGAGACGAGAGATGGCCAACGTTGCGGTGGTCGGCGCCCAGTGGGGCGACGAGGGCAAGGGCAAGATCGTCGACTGGCTGTCCAGCCGGGCCGATGTGGTGGTGCGCTTCCAGGGCGGTCACAACGCCGGCCACACGCTGGTGATCAACGGCGTCGAATACAAGCTGAGCCTGCTGCCCTCCGGCGTGGTGCGCCAGAGCAAGCTGTCGGTCATCGGCAACGGCGTCGTCTTCGACCCTTGGGCCTTTATCCGCGAAGTCAACGCGATCAAGGAAAAGGGCGTCTCCGTCACGCCGGAAAACCTGATCGTCGCCGAGAACGTGCCGCTGATCCTGCCCGTTCACAGCGCGCTCGACAAGGCTCGCGAAGAGGCCAAGGGCGCCGGCAAGATCGGCACCACCGGCCGCGGCATCGGCCCGGCCTATGAGGACAAGGTGGCGCGCCGCGCCATCCGCCTGTGCGACCTGACCGACGACGCCGTGCTGGTGGAGAAGGTCGACGCCCTGCTGGCCCACCACAACGCGCTGTTCCGCGCGCTGGGCGCGCCGGAGATGACCCCGGCCGACATCCTGGACCCCCTGCGCGAGATCGCGCCGCAGGTGCTGCCCTACGCCGCCGTCGTCTGGAAGCAGTTGGACGAGCTGCGCCGCGCCGGCAAGCGCATCCTGTTCGAAGGCGCGCAGGGCACGATGCTGGACATCGACCACGGCACCTACCCGTACGTCACCTCCTCCAACACGGTGGCCGGCAACGCCGCCGCCGGCAGCGGCATGGGTCCGCGCGCCGTCGGCTATGTGCTGGGCATCTGCAAGGCCTACACCACCCGCGTCGGCTCCGGTCCCTTCCCGACCGAACTGACGGACGAGATCGGCGAGCTGATCGGCCAGAAGGGCAAGGAGTTCGGCGTGGTCACCGGGCGCAAGCGCCGCTGCGGCTGGTTCGACGCCGTCATGGTCCGCCAGGCGATCAAGACCGGCGGCATCGACGGCATCGCCCTGACCAAGCTGGACGTGCTGGACGGTTTCGACGAAATCAAGGTCTGCGTCGGCTACCGCCTGGACGGCAAGGAGCTGGACTATTACCCGTCCAACGCCGGTGCCCAGGCCCGCGTCGAGCCGATCTACGAGACCTTCGAAGGCTGGAAGGACACCACCCGCGGCGCCCGCTCGTGGGCGGAACTGCCGGCCCAGGCGGTGAAGTATGTCCGCCACATCGAGGAGCTGATCCAGGCCCCGGTCGCCCTGCTGTCGACCAGCCCGGAACGCGACGACACCATCCTGATGACCGACCCGTTCGCCGACTGAGGCGGCGGGAATTTCCCAAGAAGGAAGGGCCGGCGCTTCGCCGGCCCTTTTTTCGTCTCTGCAAAGGCCCGGTCCGGTCAGACCGACCGGGTGAGGCCGCCATCGACCCGGATGTTCTGTCCGGTGATGTAGCCGGCACCGGGCGAGCAAAGGAAGGCGACGGTGGCGGCGATCTCATCGCTGCTGCCGTAACGCTGCATGGGTACGCTCTCGCGGCGCTCCTCGGTCGCCGGCAGGCTGTCGATCCAGCCGGGCAGGACGTTGTTCATCCGCACATTGTCCGCCGCGTACTGGTCGGCGAAGATCTTGGTGTAGGCGGCAAGACCGGCCCGCGCGACGGCGGAGGTCGGGAACATGGCGCTCGGCTCGAACGCCCACGCGGTGGAGATGTTGACGATGGAGCCGGACTTCTGCGCCACCATGATCGGTGCCACCAGCCGGACCGCCCGCGCGACGTTGAGGAAATAGACGTCGAGCCCGCGATGCCAGTCCTCGTCGCCGATCTCCAGCAGGGCCCCTCGCGGGCCATGTCCGGCGCTGTTGACCAGCACGTCGATGCGGCCCCACCGCTCCATCGTGGCGTCGACCAGCCGCTTCAAATCGTCGTTGGACTGGTTCGACCCGGTCATCCCGATGCCGCCCAACTCGTCGGCCAGCGCCTCGCCCTTGCCGGAGGACGACAGGATCGCGACCTTGAACCCGTCGGCCGCCAGACGGCGCGCGGAGGCCGCCCCCATGCCGCTGCCACCGGCCGTGACGACGGCCACCTTCTCTCCAGACATCCGGAACCCTCCTGAAGCCATGTTGGTCCCGCCAACCATAGGGACGCGGAAGCATGGCCTCAAATGCGATTTCAGGATGGGAGGGCGGAGGCCCGGTCCGTCAAATGTCGAAATTGGCGGCGATGTTGCCGGTGGACTGGCGATGGCGCAGGGCGTCGGCCAGCGTCTGGTTGTCGAGCACGGCGGCGGTGGCGTCGCGGACCTGGACCATCAGCCAGCGGACCGAGCAGGTCTGCGTGTCGATGCAGTCCTCGCACGGCCGGAAGGAGGCCTTGCTGGCGCAGGGGATCGGCGCCAGATGGCCGTCGATCAGGCGAATCACCTCTCCGAAGGTGATCTGCGCCGCCGGCCGCGCCAGCCGGTAGCCGCCGCTCTTGCCACGCTTGGCGAACAGCAGCCCTTCCTTGCGCAACTCCACCAGGATCGCTTCCAGAAACTTGCGCGGGATATTCTCGCGCTCGGCGATGTCGGCGATCAGGATAAGTTCGCCATTGTCCTTCTCCGCCAGCATGATCAGGGCACGCAACGCGTATTTGGCTTTCTGCGACAGCATTCCGGCGGAATCCGTATAATTTGCGGCGGCGGCTGGTACGGCCGCCCCGATCTAAAGCTTCGGTGGTTAACATTTGGTGCCGGCCCGGTATTCCACCCAAAGGCGTGACACCCTGCCGGACTTGCGGACCTTAGCCAGAATCGCCGCCCAATGCGACCGGCTTTGCGCGAATGGTTTGCGACGGCCGCCGCGACCGCGTTAAGGTCGCGCGGCCTCCGTCGAACCGTTTTCCAAGAAGCGCAGAAGGACAGGACATGCAGTACGCCATCGTTCCGGTCACCCCGTTCCAGCAGAACTGCACGGTGCTCTGGTGCCCCGAGACGATGAAGGGGGCCGCCATCGATCCCGGCGGCGACCTGGACCGCATTCTGGCCGCCGCGAAGGCCAAGGGCGTGACGCTGGAGAAGATCCTGGTCACCCATGGGCACATCGACCATGCGGGCGCCGTCGCCGATCTGGCCGACAAGCTGTCCCTGCCGATCGAGGGACCCCACCGCGAGGATCAGTTCTGGATCGACGGCATGCCGATGCAGAGCCAGATGTTCGGCTTTCCGCCCGTCCGCTCCTTCACGCCCAATCGCTGGCTGGAGGAGGGCGACACGGTGACCGTCGGCAACCAGACGCTGGAGGTCCGCCACTGCCCCGGCCACACGCCCGGCCATGTGGTGTTCGTCCATCGGCCGTCTCAGCTCGCCATCGTCGGCGACGTGCTGTTCCAGGGCTCCATCGGCCGCACCGACTTCCCCAAGGGCAACTACGCCGACCTGATCGCCTCGATCCGCGACAAGCTGTTCCCCTACGGCGACGACATCGCCTTCATTCCCGGCCATGGCCCGATGTCCAGCTTCGGGAAGGAGCGGCTGTACAATCCGTTCCTGAATGACTGATCGGGCTGCGTCTGCCCCTCCCCACCCCTTCCCCGCTTCGCGGAAGAAGGGGCAGGAGCTTTGCGATGGACTTTCTTGCAACGAAGCGGTGGCAGTCCCTTCTCCCACCGCAGGTGGGGAAGGGTTAGGAAGGAGAGAAAAACGCCCCGACCACTCTCTCAATCCACCATCGGATCATCGCCCAACAGCAAATCGATCCGCCGGCGCAGGCTGATCAGTTCGCGGCGCTGCATGTCGTCGACATAGGCGCGGTGCTCGCGCGGATCGCCCAGCTTGGCTGTGGCGCGGCGCAGCGCGTCGAGGAAACGGCCGACCGCCGACATGGTGCGCAGCGACGGCTCCTTGGCGGCGTCCTTGCGGCTGCGGGCGGCCTGTACGGTGCCGTCACCGGCCTTCACCTGCTCCCACAATGCCATCTGCTCTTCCAGATCCTTGATCCAGGCGATCTCGATCAGGGTGGAGCGGGAGACGTCGTGGTGGGCGGCGGCATATTCCTGCTTGATCGTCTCCGGCAGGCTGTTCAGCCGCAGGGTGTGGCTAATGTTGCTCTGGCTCTTGCCGATGATGCGGCCCAGCTGCTCCTGCGTGTAGCCGAAGCGGTCGATCAGCCGGGCCAGCGCCTCCGCCAGTTCCAGCGCGTCGAGGTCGACGCGCTGCACATTCTCCACCAGCGACAGCTCGTCGGGATTGCCGGAGGTGACCAGCGCATAGACGGTCGCCAGCCCCAGCATCTCATGCGCGCGCAGCCGGCGTTCGCCGGCGACCAGCCGGTGCCCGCCCACCGTCTCCTGCACCAGGATCGGCTGCTTCAGCCCGTAATGCGCGATCGAGTCGGCCAACCCCTGCATCTCTTCCGGGTCGAAATGGCGGCGCGGGAGATGCGGGTTGCGAAGGATCCGTGAAACATCGAGTTCCAGCAGCCGGGGCGGTTTGCCCGCATCGTCGAACAGATCCGAATGATCGGGCGCGAGCGTTGGCATGTCGTGTTCTGGTCCCCTGGTTCCCAGTCCTTCCGGTGCCGCAACGGTGCCCCGGCGATCCCGGCCATGTCAACGGTGGAGTGGAAGAAAAGGAGAACATGGCTACGGCGATTCGCGGATGGGCCGGCCTTCGTCAGGGCCGCACCGGTTCGAGTTACCCCCGGCGGCGAAGTTCGTCGAAATACTCGGCGACCACAAAGCTTCACGATGCCGTCACCGTTTTGTTAAACGATCATTCAAAATCCATTCGGCTAGCGCAATGAAACGTAACTCAGTAGAAAGGGTTGAAGCAGAGCCGAGGAATTGATCCGGCGTCTGTTGGGAGGTCGGTCGATGTCACTTGCTGAACGCAAGCTTTTTGTCGAGCGCTGGATTCGCTCACCCCTTAAGGTCGCATCGGTAACTCCAAGCGGTCCCGAGCTGTGCCGCGCCATGGCGAAGGCGGCCCAATGCGGTCCCGACCGCCGCGTGGTTGAACTGGGGCCGGGCACCGGTCCGGTCACCTCCGCCCTGCTCGGCCATGGCGTCACTCCCGGCAACCTGCTGATGGTCGAGTTGGACCCTGCCTTCGCCGACCATCTGTCGGTGCTGCATCCGGACGCGACGGTGGTGCGCGGCGACGCGACACGGGTGCATCGGATCGTCCAGGCCCATGGTTGGGAGACATGCGACGCGGTGGTGTCGGGCCTGCCGCTGATCGCCATGCCGCTGTCGGTCCAGGCGCGGATCGTGCGCGGCGCCTTTTCCGTGCTGGCGCCCGACGGTGTTTTCGTGCAATTCACCTACGGTCCCTTCGCCCCGGTGAATCCGGAGTTGATCCGGCGGCTGCGGCTGAAGCCGCGGCGCCATGCCTGGATCGCCCGGAACCTGCCGCCGGCGTCGGTGTGGACCTTCCACCGGCTGCCCTGACGACTCATTTTGACCGCTGAACCTGTCTTGGTATCCAACCCATTAGACGAGGCGCGCGCCCTGATCGACGCGCGCCGTTACCGCCCCGCCCTGCGCCTGCTGCGCAGCGATGCCATTCCCAATGGTCTGGAGCGGCTGCATCTGCTGGGGCTGGCCCATCTCGGCCACCGCGACGCCCCCATGGCCATCGCCTGCCTGCGCCGGGTGCTGGCCGACCGTCCGGACGATGCCGACCGCCTCGCCGCGTTGGCGCAAGCCCATCAGACCGACAACGCCCCCTTCCCCGCCGTCCGCTGGTTCGAGCGAGCTGCCCGTGTCGCTCCCGATCGGCCGGTTCTGACAGCGGCGCTGGCCGGCGCGCTGCGCCGCGATGCCCGTTATGACGACGCGCTGATCCTGGCGCGCAAGGCTCTGGCGACCGGCGACACCTCTCCCGACATCCGGTACGAGGCCGCGATGGCCGCCGCCTATCTCGGCCGCGACGCCGAATCGTTGCCCCACTTCGATGCGCTGCTCGCCGACGATCCCGAACATGCCGCGGCATGGTTCGGCAGCCATGCCCAGGCTCTGCACGGTCACGGCCCGGAGGAGGCGATGCGCCGCCTGCGGCGGGCCACCCGCTGCGGCGGGGCCAACGGGAAATACTGGGGCTATCTGGCCGCCACCCTGCGGCTGCTCGGCCGCGACGCCGAAGCCGATGCGGTGGAGGCGGCGGAGATCGCCGACAACCCGAAGCGCCGGCCGTTGCCGGACGGTGCCAGGGCGCTGCTGCCGAATCTGTCAGCCGACTTCCGCCTGTTCGGCAACAGCGGCCGGCTGCTGCGCCATGCGCTGGCCTGCGCCGGAACGCCCGGTCTGGTGCTGGAGTTCGGCGTACGGCGCGGCACCTCGCTCGACCACATCGCCGATGCCGCCGGCCAGGAGGTCCACGGCTTCGATTCGTTCGAGGGACTGCCGGAGGGCTGGGTCAATTCCCCCCGCGGCGTGCTGACCACCGGCAGCCAGTTGCCGCCGGTGCGCGACAACGCGCGCCTGCATGTGGGGTGGTTCGAGGACAGCCTGCCGCCGTTCCTGGCGGCTCATGCGGGGCCGGTGCGCTTCGTGAATGTGGACAGCGACATCTACGCCTCGGCCCGCACGGTGCTGACCGCACTGGCGGATCGCGTCCGGCCGGGGACCGTCATCGTGTTCGACGAATATATCGGCAACCGCAGCTGGCGCGACGACGAGTACCGGGCATTCCAGGAATTCGCCACGGAGAATGCCGTGCGGTACGAGTATTTCGCGGCCAGCCCCTACACCAAGCAGGTGGCGGTGCGGGTGTTGGGGGTCGGGCCCACAGATTAGATGCTGCGGGGAGCTAAGCCCCCCGCAGTCAAGACAACGATCACCCCGCCGCCTTCACCTGACGGCGGCGCGCATGCAGGACCGGCTCGGTGTAGCCGTTCGGCTGGACCCGGCCCTTGAACACCAGATCGCAGGCCGCCTGGAAGGCGATGCTGCCGTCGAAGTTCCCGGCCATCGGCTTGTATAGCGGGTCGCCGGCATTCTGCTTGTCGACGACGGCGGCCATGCGCTTCATGACCTCCATCACCTGGGCCTCGGTGCAGATGCCATGGTGCAGCCAGTTGGCGATGTGCTGGCTGGAGATGCGCAAGGTGGCGCGGTCTTCCATCAGCCCGACATCGTGGATGTCCGGCACCTTGGAGCAACCGACGCCCTGGTCGATCCAGCGCACCACATAGCCGAGGATGCCCTGGGCGTTGTTCTCCAGTTCCTGCCGGATCTCGTCCTCCGACCAGTTGGGGCGGTCGGCGAGCGGGATGGTCAGGATGTCGGACAGGGATGCTGCCTGGCGCTTGGCCAACTGGTCCTGCACCTCGGCCACGTTCACGGCGTGATAGTGGGTGGCGTGCAGGGTGGCGGCGGTCGGCGACGGGACCCAGGCGGTGTTGGCGCCGGCCTTCGGATGGCCGATCTTGGCGACCAGCATGTCGGCCATCAGGTCGGGCATCGCCCACATGCCCTTGCCGATCTGGGCGCGGCCCTTCAGACTGGCGCGCAGCCCGACATCGACATTGTTGTCCTCATAGGCGGAGATCCACTTGGTGGCCTTCATCGCCGCCTTGCGGACGACCGGACCGGCCTCCATCGAGGTGTGGATCTCATCGCCGGTGCGGTCCAGGAAGCCGGTGTTGATGAACACCACCCGGTCCTTGGCGGCGCGGATGCACTCCTTGAGGTTGACGCTGGTGCGGCGCTCCTCGTCCATGATGCCGACCTTGAGGGTGTTGCGGGCCATGCCCAGCAGATCCTCGACGCGGCCGAACAGCTCGTCGGCGAAGGCGACCTCCTCCGGCCCGTGCATCTTCGGCTTCACGATGTAGACCGAGCCGGCGCGGCTGTTGCGCAAGCCGCCTTCAGCCTTCAGATCGTGCAGCGCGATCAGCGAGGTGAAGACGCCGTCGAGGATGCCTTCCGGCGCCTCGCTGCCGTCGGACAGCTTGACCATGTCGATGGTCATCAGGTGGCCGACGTTGCGGACCAGCAGCAGGCTGCGGCCATGCAGGGTGACGCTGCCGGTCGGCGTGGTGTAGACGCGGTCCGGGTTCAGCTTGCGGACGACGGTCTTGTCGCCCTTGGGGAAGCTGGCCTCCAGCGTGCCTTTCATCAGGCCCAGCCAGTTGCGATAGGCGACGACCTTGTCCTCGGCATCCACGGCGGCGACGGAGTCCTCGCAGTCCTGGATGGTCGACAGCGCCGCTTCCAGCACGACGTCGGCGACACCGGCCGCGTCGTCCTTGCCGATCACGCTGCTGCGGTCGATGCGGATTTCGATGTGGGTGCCGTTCTGGACCAGCAGGACGGCCGACGGCGCCGAAGCCTCGCCCTGCCAGCCGACGAAGGCGGCCTTGTCCTTCAGCCCGGTCTTGCCGCCGCTCTTCAGCGTCACCGCCAGCGCGTCGCCTTCGACTGCATAGCCGGTAGCGTCGGCATGGCTGCCCTCGGCCAGCGGAACGCTGTCGTCGAGGAACTTGCGCGCCCAGGCGATCACCTGCGCGCCGCGGGCGGCGTCATAGCCGCCGGCCGCCGGAGTGCCCGGAATGGCGTCGGTGCCGTACAGCGCATCGTACAGGCTGCCCCAGCGCGCATTGGCGGCATTCAGGGCATAGCGGGCGTTGGTGATCGGCACCACCAGCTGCGGGCCGGCGAGATAGGCGATCTCCGGATCGACGTTGCCGGTGCCGACGGAGAAGTCGCCGCCCTCCGGCACCAGATAGCCGATCTCGCGCAGGAAGGACTCGTATTCGGCCTGATCGAAGACCTTGCCGCGTCGGGCGACATGCCACTCGTCGATCTGCGCCTGCAGGCTGTCGCGCTTGTCCAGCAGCGTCTTGTTGCGCGGCGCCAGCTCGTGCAGGAGCTGGTCGAGGCCGGTCCAGAGACGGTCGGCGTCGACACCGGTCCCCGGCAGCGCCTCGTCATTGATGAAGTCGTACAGCGGTCGGGCGATTTCGAGGCCGCCGCGGCGGATCCAGTTGCTCATCTCGTTGCGTGTCCCATTCTCTTGCGCTCGGTTCGCAGACTCCTCTCCGGGAGTCTTGATCATCGGTTATCGCGTCTTCCGCGCGAGCCGGTCAACACAATGTCGCACCGCAGCGTATGGAGAAATGGTAGCAGACGGCCGGTGTCCGCCGGGCTCGGTCAGGCCAGCAGATCGAGTGCCGCGGCCGGCTGGGCAACGGAGGCGACCGGTGACGACGACGGGATATCCGCCGCGTCGGCGTCGCCGCCGCCCAACAGTCCGGCGACGCCGAGCGCATCGCTGGAGCCGAGGGCTGCGGCGCGAAGGGCGTTCACCTCCTTCTGGGCGGCCTCGACCATCTTGTCGTCGGCCTTGAAGCCCTCGCGGCGCTCCCGCCGCCGTTTTTCCGACTCGTCCAACATGTTGGCCGCCTTGGCCTCCCCGATGATGCGCTTGGAGGTGGCGAGCACACCCTCCACCCGCTGGCCGAAGGCATCGGCCTCGCGATAGCGCGACATCTTCATGGCGTTGTCGGCCATCATCTGGTGGATCATCGGGCCGCGGCCGCCGGACGCTCCACCGGTCGCTCCGACATCGCCGGTCAATCCGGCGGCACCCAGCCCGGACAGCACCTCCTCGACCAGCCGGGCAACGTCGTCGGGCAATGCGCCGTCCTGCGGAACCGCAAGCCCGGACTCGGCGTCGGCCGCGGCACCGGCTGCCATCACGTCGGCAGTTGTCTCGGCGACGCTTTGGGCAGCGCTTTGGATCGCACCCCCCTCCTCCTCGGAAATTCCGATGGTCAGCGTCAGCTCGGTCTGCTGCAGGGTCAGGCTGGTGGTGCTGCGCGTGATGGTGGTTTCGCTGGACAGCATCGTTCCGCCGGCCGCGGCGGCGCTGTCGCCGGGCAGACCCATTTCCGCCGCCGCCTTGATGCCGGCACCGTACTCCTTGGCAGCGCGTCCGGCCTCGCGTGCAAGCAACGCGGCTTCGCGCGCCAAGGTCGCCAGCTTCTGCGGATCGCCCTGGGCGAAGCGCATCGCCAGCTTCAATTGCTCGATCTTGCGTTCGATCTGCTCCAGCCGGGCAGCTGCGGCCTCCTTGGGTCCGCCGACCCGGCGTGCCTCCTCCAAGGCGGCCCTGGCGGCGGCGTTGTCGCTCTGCCATTTGGCCGAGGGCTGGGTCATGGCCCGAGCACGCTCCGCCTTCTGGGCGAGCTGGCCCTGGGCGTCCTTCGCCTCGAGCTCCTTCTCCCAGGGCTTCTTCGCCTGCTGCAGCCGGAAAAGGCCGGACTGGCCGTCCGCCACCACGCTGAAGACGCTCATGCCGCCCCCCCGTCCCGGCCGCACAAAGATGTTCGCGGCAAAGTTTAGCACAATCGTCGCGACTGTCCATTTCGCGCGGGCTCCGCGTGGAACCCCAAGGCTTGGCTGGTGTTTCACTTCCCGACACCCGATTCCGCAACGGGCGGTTCGACACCGCAGGCGCGGAGCCGCGGAATACCGGAATCCCGAGGAGGAAATACACGATGCCGAACCGCGATATGACCGGCACCGGCGGAACAACCCCGACCGGCTCCAACACTGGACAGTCGACCGCCGGCAGCTCGACCCTCGGCAACAGCACGTCGGGCGGGCGCAGCGGCGTCGAGGACATCAAGAAGACCGTCAATCGCGCCGCCGACGACGCGATGGCCACCGGGCGGGAGACGCTGGGCAATGCCCAGGGCCGCATCCGCTCTCTGCTGGAACAGCAGACCGGCCGCGCCGCCGACCAGTTGGGCGGGGTCGCCAACGCCCTGCACAAGGCTGCCGAGCAGTTGAACGAGGAGAATGGCGGTGTGGTCGCCGATTACGCCGAGCAGGCGGCCAGCCGCGTCGAGCGGGTCGCCGACATGCTGCGCGACGCCACCGTCGACGACATCGTCGGCGAGGTCGAGGGCTTCGCCCGTCGCCAGCCCGAGGTGTTCATCGGTGCCGCCTTCGCCGTCGGCTTCCTTGCCGCGCGCTTCATCAAAAGCTCCGGCGAGCGGCGGATGCACCGTGCCTCGACGTCGCTGCGCAGCAACGCCCACCCGTCGCAGTCCGTGCGGAGCACCCGCGGCACCGCCTATGACACCGGCCGCGATATGAACCGCGGCACCGGCCGCAGCTCCGCCCCCAGCCGCAGCATGGCCGGCGGCATCGGCGAGTCCGTCAGCCGCAGCATGCCGTCCCACACCGCCGACACCCCGACCACCGGGTCCGCGAGCGTCAACACCGGCCACCTGGCCGGCCGCATGGAGTCGGAGCGCGCTTCGGAGCGCCTGGGTGAACCGAAGCCGGCCTCCGGCCGCATCGGCATGCCGCTGTCCACCGCCCCGGCCTCCGTCACCGGCCGCGGCACCGGGTCTTCGCCCGACACGGCGCTCGGCACCAGCACGGTCGGCACGACCGGCGGCACGACCGGCAGCGCAGGCAGCACCATGAACTCCGGCACCACCGGCACCGGCAACACCACCGGCACCAGCGGGACCCAGGGCGGGGCCGCCGGCACCACCTCCACCACCAAGCCGCAGGGACAGCGTCCATGAGCGCCGCCGAGAACCGCTATGACGAGCCGCGGGATCCGCGGCAGGACCGGCCGCTCGCCGGCCTGTTCGCCGATCTCGCCCGCGAATCCGCCAACCTCGCCCGATCCGAGATCGCGTTGGCGAAGGCCGAGCTGACCGACAAGGCCACCGAGGCCGCCGGCGGCGTGGCCTTCATCGCCGTCGGCGGACTGGTCGCCTTCGCCGGCGTCCTGGTCCTGCTTGCCGCTGCGGTTCTCGGCTTGTCCAACGTCCTGGCCCCCTGGCTGTCCGCGCTGATCGTCGGCGTGGCGGTTCTGGCGGTGGGAGGCATCCTGGCCTATGTCGGCAAGAACCGTCTGAGCCCCGCCAACCTCCGCCCCCGCCGCACCATGAACACGCTGGAAGAGGACAAGCGCTGGGCCAAGTCCCAGCTTGCCCGCTGAGGGGCCGGCAGATGACGGACGATGACCGCAAACCGCAGAACCTCGACGCCCTGGAGGGCGACATCCGCGCCAGCCGCGCGCGCATCGGCGGCACCGTCGAGGCGCTGCGCGACCGCACCTCACGTCTGCGTGACAGTCTGGCCCGGTGGTCGCCCCAATCCCTGATGGAGAACACCATGAAGCACACCTATACGCCGGCGACGCCGGAAACCCCGTCCCAGCGTTCCCACCAGCACCAGTCCGACCGCTACGAGAGCGGCCAGACCGTCCATTACAAGGGGCCGCGTTCGCGCTCCGCTTCTGACGGCTCGATGCTGAGCAGCGTCACCAGCAACCCGATCCCGCTTGCCCTGGTCGGCATCGGGCTGGGCTGGCTCGCCCTGTCCAGCACCGGCTACGACCGCCGCATCGCCCGATCCAGCACCGTCCGTTCCGCCCGCCATCGCATGGGCGACGCCGTCGACTATGCCCGCGAGTCGCTGAGCAGCGCCGCCAGTTCCGCCTACGACAGCGCGTCGGGCGCGGTCGGTTCGGCTTACGACAGCGCCTCCGGCACCGTCAGCGGGATGATGGGTGGTTCGGACGACGATCACGCGTCCGGCCGGGGCGACATCCATGGCCAGCGGCAATCCCAGGGCTACGCCAGCCGCGGCATGTCGCGTCTGTCCTCCATGGCGCCGTCGACCGACCACCTGCGCCACCGCGCCCACGACATGACGACCGGCTTCTGGGACCTCGTGGAGGACCACCCGATCGTCGCCGGTGTCATGGGTGTCGCACTGGGTGCGGCCATCGGCGCCGCCCTGCCGGGCACCCGCTATGAGAAGCAGTGGGTCGGCGAATATGCCGACGAGGCGACCGAGCGCGCCAAGGCGATCGCCATGGACGCGCTCGACCGTGGCACCCGCGCCGCCCAGGCCGCGGCCCAGACCGTGGTCGAGTCGGCCAAGGAGGATGTCCGCGAGGTCGTTTCCGAAGCCACCAACGCCGCCCGCGAGGAGGTCAAGAAGCCAGGCTGATCCCCGCTTCAAGGCTGAACCGGACCGACCCCGCGCCCTCCCGGCGCGGGGTTTCCGTTTTCTGCATTCCCGATGCGGCAAACCGCCGCACCATCGCCATCGGGCGCCGCCTTGGCTGTAGCGTGAGGGATGGAGCGGCGCTATAACCAAGCAAGCGCGATGGGTATTCCCGGCGGATCAGCCATGCACAGGCGCCAAAGCCGCGGAAACCCTGCACTTTAATCGACAAACGCCCCTTGCCCCCCGGAGCAATCAGGACTAAATTGGTCCTGTATTCGAAACCGGGGTGAAACGGGGTGCGGGCATGATCCGGCTGAGCAAGCTGACCGACTATGCCATCGTCGTGTTGAGCGAGATGGCGCGCCAGGTCGGCACGGTCCATACCGTCGCCCATCTTGCCGACCGCACCGGCGTTCCCGCTCCCACCGTCGCCAAGCTGATGAAGGCGATGACTCCGGCGGGGCTCACCACCTCGCAGCGGGGGGCCGCCGGCGGTTATGCGCTGAGCCGGCCGGCCGACGCAATCTCCATCGCGGAAATCATCACGGCGCTCGACGGTCCCATCGCGCTGACCGCATGCGTCGACGGTGCCGACAGCCAATGCGGGGTGGAGCAACTCTGCCCCATGCGCGGCGGTTGGGAAAAGGTGAACCGCGCCATCCGCGGGGCGCTGGAGGAGGTGTCGCTGGCCGACATGATGGTCCCGATCACCTTCCCGGCCCCGGCAGCCGCAACGACTTCCACAGCCGCCCAGCCGGCCCGCCCTGCGCACTGAACGGCGCGCACCGAACAGCATTCTTGAGAAGGACGAGGCAAAGCCATGGCCGCCCAACCGGAAACCGTCGAGCAGGTCCGCGCCGTCACGGAACAGAAGTACAAGTACGGCTTCACGACCGACATCGAGGCCGACGTCGCGCCGAAGGGCCTGAACGAGGACATCGTCCGCTTCATCTCCGCCAAGAAGGAGGAGCCGGAGTGGTTGCTGGAATGGCGCCTGAAGGCATTCCGCGTCTGGCAGACGATGGAGGAGCCGCAATGGGCCGCCGTCAGTTTCCCGCCCATCGACTATCAGGACGCGCATTACTATGCCGCGCCGAAGAAGAAGGCCGGGCCGAAGTCGCTGGACGAGGTCGATCCCGAACTGCTGAAGACCTACGAGAAGCTTGGCATCCCGCTGCGTGAGCAGGAGATCCTGGCCGGCGTCGAAGGGTCGGAGGGCAAGAGCCCGGCCATCGCCGTGGACGCCGTGTTCGACAGCGTTTCGGTCGCCACCACCTTCAAGGCGAAGTTGGAGGAGATGGGCATCATCTTCTGCGCGATCTCCGAAGCGGTGCAGAAGCATCCGGAACTCGTGAAGAAGTATCTCGGCTCGGTGGTGCCCTACACCGACAACTACTATGCGACGCTGAACTGCGCGGTCTTCACCGACGGCAGCTTCGTCTACATCCCCAAGGGCGTGCGCTGCCCGATGGAGCTGTCGACCTACTTCCGCATCAACCAGGCCAACACCGGCCAGTTCGAGCGGACGCTGATCATCGCCGACGAGGGCGCTTACGTCAGCTATCTGAAAGGCTGCACCGCGCCCCAGCGCGACGAGAACCAGCTGCATGCCGCGGTGGTGGAACTGGTGGCGATGGACGATGCGACCATCAAGTATTCCACCGTCCAGAACTGGTATCCCGGCAACGCCGAAGGCGTCGGTGGCATCTACAACTTCGTGACCAAGCGTGGCGCATGCCGCGGCCGGAACTCCAAGATCTCCTGGACGCAGGTGGAAACCGGCTCCGCGATCACCTGGAAGTATCCGAGCTGCATCCTGCAGGGCGACAATTCGGTCGGCGAGTTCTATTCGGTGGCCATCACCAACAACTTCCAGCAGGCCGACACCGGCACCAAGATGATCCACATCGGCAAGAACACCCGGTCGACCATCGTGTCGAAGGGCATCTCGGCCGGAAAGGCGCAGCAGACCTACCGCGGGCTGGTGAAGATCCTGCCCAGGGCTGAGGGCGCGCGCAACCACACCCAGTGCGACAGCCTGCTGATCGGCGACCAGTGCGGCGCCCACACCGTCCCCTACATCGAGAGCCGCAACCGCTCCGCCCGCATCGAGCATGAAGCGACGACGGCAAAGATCAGCGAGGACCAGCTGTTCTACTGCCGCCAGCGCGGCATCTCGGAAGAGGACGCGGTGTCGCTGATCGTCAACGGCTTCTGCAAGGAGGTCCTGAAGGAACTCCCCATGGAGTTCGCCGTGGAGGCGCAGAAGCTGGTGGGCATCAGCCTGGAAGGCAGCGTGGGGTAAGGAGTGCCCTCCCCCCTCCCCCTGGGGAGTGTGGCGGAGGACGGAGTTGAAGCCACCGGACGGCGTGCCGGAAGCCTGAAGAAGACAACGAGGTCAAGACGATGATCGAAATCAAGAACCTGCACGCCACCGTGGACGGCAAGGAAATCCTCAAGGGCGTCGACCTGACGATCCGCCCGGGCGAGATCCACGCCATCATGGGGCCGAACGGCGCCGGCAAGAGCACGATGTCCTACGTGCTGGCCGGCCGCGACGGCTATGAGGTCACGGAGGGTTCGGTCACCTACTACGGCAAGGACCTGCTGGCGATGGAGCCGGAAGAGCGGGCGGCCGAGGGCGTCTTCCTGGCCTTCCAGTATCCGGTGGAAATCCCCGGCGTCGGCAACACCACCTTCCTGAAGACCGCGATCAACGCCATCCGCAAGCATCGCGGCGAGAAGGAACTGGACGCCATGCAGTTCCTGAAGCTGATCCGCGAGAAGACCAAGGCGCTGGGCATGAGCGACGAGATGCTGAAGCGCGCCGTCAATGTCGGCTTCTCCGGCGGTGAGAAGAAGCGCAACGAGACGCTGCAGATGGCGGTGCTGGAACCGAAATTCGCCATCCTGGACGAGACGGACAGCGGCCTCGACATCGACGCGCTGAAGATCGTGGCGGAGGGCGTCAACGCCCTGCGGTCGCCGGAGCGTTCGATGCTGGTCATCACCCACTACCAGCGCCTGCTCGACTACATCGTTCCCGACTATGTCCACGTTCTGGCCGCCGGCCGCATCGTGAAGTCGGGCGGCAAGGAATTGGCGCTGGAGCTGGAAAAGAACGGCTACCGCGACTTCGGCGCGAGCGAGGCGGCGTGATGACGGTCCCCAACTCCCAAGTCAACTCCCGCTTGCATCCCATGACCTATTCGACGCGGGGCGCCGACCCGGCGACGGCGACGGCCTTCCTGGCACCGCTCGACGAGATGGGCGCCGGGCTTCCCGGCAGCGGCCTGTCCTGGCTGAACGATCTGCGCGCGGCGGGCCGCGAGCGCTTCGCCGCCGTCGGCCTGCCGACGATCAGGAACGAGAGCTGGCGCTACACCAACCTGCGCGACCTCGCCAAGGTCAGCTTCCAGCCGGCCGCCCCGGCGGCGGCGGTCATCGACCTGCTGCCGACCGTGAGGCCGGAGGGGCAGGACGGGCCGCGTCTGGTCTTCGTCGACGGCTGTTTCCGCGCCGACCTGTCGTCGGTCGAGGACCTGCCGCCGGGTGTGGAGCTGCTGAGCATCGCCGCAGCGCTCAACAGCCACGGCGACCTGCTGGCCGACCACATCGGCCGGCTCGCCGCAGCGGACGACCGTCCCCTGGTCGCGCTCAACAGCGCCTACCTCGCCGATGGTGCGGTCCTGCATGTGCCGGCCGGCGTTCAGGTCGAACGGCCGGTCGAGCTGGTCTTCGTCTCCGTCGGAACCGATTCGCAGGCGACCTCCTGCCATCCGCGCACGCTGCTGATCGCGGAGGCCGGGTCCAAGGCGGTGGTGGTCGAGCACCATGTCGGCCGCGGCGCCGGCACCACGCTGTCCAACCATGTGACCGAGGTGTTCGTCGGCGAAGGCGCCACGCTGCACCATTACAAGTCGCAGCGCGAAGGCGGCGGCGCCATCCACCTGTCGCACATCGCGGCGACGGTGGCGACCGGCGGCTGCTATGACAACTTCATCCTGACCACGGGTGCAAAGCTGTCGCGCAACGAGGTGGTCAGCCGCCTGGACGGGACCGAGGCGCGGACGCATGTCAGCGGCGGCTATATGGTCCGCGGCACCCAGCACGCCGACACCACCACGGTGATCGTCCACGCCCAGCCGAACGGCACCAGCCGCGAGGTCTACAAGGGCGTCATCGACGATACGGCGCGCGCGGTGTTCCAGGGCAAGATCACCGTCTGCCCGGATGCGCAGAAGACCGACGGCTATCAGCTGAACCGGGCGCTTCTGCTGTCCGACGGCGCCGAGATCGACAGCAAGCCGGAACTGGAAATCCATGCCGACGACGTGAAGTGCAGCCACGGCTGCACGGCGGGCGAGCTGGACGACGACGCGCTGTTCTACCTGCGCGCCCGCGGCATCGACCGCGACACCGCCCAGGGCCTGCTGATCGGCGCCTTCCTGTCCGAATCGCTGGAGGAAATCGCCGAGGAATCGATCCGCGACGCCTTCCAGGGGATCGTGGCCGGCTGGCTGGAGGAGCAGAAGTAACCATGTCCGATGCCATCCTGAACCAAGCCTACGACGTGCAGCGGGTGCGGGAGGATTTCCCGATCCTCGCCCGCAGCGTCCACGCCAGGAAGGGAAAGCCCGGCAAGCCGCTGGTCTATCTGGACAGCGGGGCGTCCGCCCAGAAGCCGCGTCAGGTCATCCAGGCCATGACCCGCTTCCTGGAGGAGGACTATTCCAACATCCATCGCGGCGTTCATTTCCTGTCGCAGACCGCGACCGACCAGTTCGAGGCGGTGCGCACCAAGGTCGCGCGCTTCCTGAACGCGCCAAGCGACCGCTGCATCGTCTTCACCCGCAGCTCGACCGAGGCGATCAACCTCGTAGCATCCAGCTATGGCCGCACCTTCCTGAACGAAGGCGACGAGGTCATCCTGTCGATCATGGAGCATCACGCGAACATCGTTCCGTGGCAGCTGCTCCAGGCCGAGAAGAAGATCGTCATCAAGGTCGTGCCCTGTGACGAGGACGGCGTCCTCGACATGGATGCCTACCGCGGCCTGCTGTCCGACCGCACGAAGCTGGTGGCGATCACCCACTGCTCCAACGTGCTGGGCACCGTCACCCCGGCCAAGACCATCGCGAAGCTGGCGCATGAGCGCGGCGTCCCGGTGCTGTTCGACGGCAGCCAGGCGGTGGTGCACGGCACGGTCGACGTGCAGGACATCGACGCGGACTTCTACGTCTTCACCGCGCACAAGCTCTACGGCCCGACCGGTCTCGGCGTGCTGTACGGCAAGTACGACCTCCTGAAGAAGATGCCCCCCTACCAGGGCGGCGGCGACATGATCGAGAGCGTCAGCTTCGAAGGCACCACCTTCAAGGCGCCGCCGTCACGCTTCGAAGCCGGTACTCCGCCGATCACCGAAGTCATCGGGCTGGGCGCCGCCATCGACTATGTCGAGGCTCTCGGCCGCGACGCCATCGCCGCGCACGAGCACGACCTGCTGCAATACGCCACGCAGCAGCTTTCGCAGATCGACGGCCTGCGCATCGTCGGCACAGCGCCCGGCAAGGGGCCGATCATCTCCTTCGCGCTGGACGGCGTGCACCCGCACGATGTCGGCACCATCGTCGACCAGTATGGCGTCGCCGTACGCGTCGGCCGACACTGCGCCGAGCCGCTGGCCGAGCGGTTCGATGTCGGGCCGACCGTCCGCGCCTCGTTCGGCCTGTACAACACCCGGGAGGAGGCCGACGCCCTCGTCCAGTCCCTCCAGGCGGTCAAGGAGTTCTTCGGAGCATGATGGACGATCTGCGCGAGCTGTATCAGGAAGTGATCCTGGACCACGGCAAGAACCCCCGCAACTTCCGCCATCCCGACGACGCCAACCGCGAGGCGAAGGGCGAGAACCCGATGTGCGGCGACCGCTTCATGGTCTATCTGACCCTGAAGGACGGGGTGGTCGACGATGTGGCCTTCCAGGGCCGCGGCTGCGCCATCTCCACCGCCAGCGCCTCGATGATGACGGAACTGGTGCGCGGCAAGACGGCGGCGGAAGCGGAAACGCTGTTCCACGCCTTTCACGAGCTGTGCACCCAGGACGAGCCCGACATCCCCGAGGGTGTCGACGACGAGACGATGGAAAAGCTGATGGTGATGTCCGGCGTCCGCCAGTTCCCGGTGCGGGTGAAGTGCGCGACGCTGGCCTGGCACGCGATGAACGCGGCACTCCACGGCGAGGCTGCGGCCTCCAGCGACCAGTTTTGAGGGAAGGGGGATCGACATGCCCGATGAAACCCTGACGCAGCGCCCGATCGCGCCGAACCCGGCCGAAGCCGAGGCGCGGATGAAGGCCGACGCGGCAACCGAGGGCTCCGAACCAAAGGAGTTCGCCCCGATGCCCCAGCCACCCGAGGGCTACGACCCGCGGGAGGAAATCATGGATCGCGTCGTGGCGGCCATCAAGACCTGCTACGACCCCGAGATCCCGGTCGATATCTGGGAACTGGGCCTGATCTACCGTGTGGACATGGATGGCCAGCGGAATGTCGAGATTGATATGACGCTGACCAGCCCCATGTGTCCGGTTGCCGGCGAACTGCCCGAGCAGGTCCGTCAAGCCGTGCTGGGCGTCGAGGACGTCAATGAGGTCAAGATCGAACTGGTGTGGGAGCCCCCCTGGCACCAGGGCATGATGTCCGAGGAAGCCCGCCTTCAATTGGATATGTTCTGAGCAGTATTAGGAGACCGTCACCATGGCCCGCCCCCTGCCCAAGGCGATCACGATCACCGACGCCGCCGCGGAGCGCGTCAAGGCGCTGATGTCCAAGGCCACCGACGACATGGTCGGCCTGCGCATCGGCGTGAAGGCGCGTGGCTGCTCCGGCCTCAGCTACGACGTTCAGTATGCCAAGGAAAAGCTGAAGTTCGACGAGGTGGTGGAGGACAAGGGCGTCACCGTCCTGATCGATCCCGCCGCCGTCATGTTCCTGATCGGCAGCGAGATGGACTACGTCGACGACAAGTTCCAGACCGGCTTCGTCTTCAAGAACCCCAACGAGAAGGGCCGCTGCGGCTGCGGCGAGAGCTTCCACGTCTGACATGGCGGCATGCGGAGACATGATTGTTCTCCGCATGCCAATGCCTTTAGATCAGTAAATACTCTATCATTATCGTCCGTGGCGGTTATTTAACACATTTTCAAGACTTCTTAGATCAATGCGGTGACGATGCGCAAATTCATGATAATGTTCTGGCGCAGTGTCTTTTACAAAAGACATTATATTAAGATATCTGTCCGTCATGTGGGGATACTCTGAGAAAAATCTTGAGACTGCGGCAAAAATGCTGCTGTTTACTATTCTAGATTGCGAAATAAATGTTTCGCTGGAGATTTTTCCATAAAGAGTTTTCCCAATCATCAATTTTCCCAACCCGGTAACGGCCGCCTCCATTTCCCCGCAAATCGCCAGCCCAATCCGATCTCCCGAGTAAATTATGCAGCGCTCATAAGGAAGTATGAATAAATTAACAAACGGAAATTTCTTGATTGACTCCATAACTTCAAATACCACCGGAAAATAATGATCCTTTTTTATCTTTAGATATCCCACAAATCGAGCAATCGCCCACTCGATGTCCCGATAGTCTTTTGAAGACTCGCATGACTCAACAAAAGATGAATGTATCACAATAAATTTTGATGAAAAGAACCTATATATCATCATATTTACGCTTCCGTCTTCTATGACATATATTTCTACATCTTTGCTATAACCAATTTTTTGCGTTACATCTTTGAGTATTTTTGAAATTTCTGGGAAATTATCAGGTCCGATTTTCACGGCATTACCAATCAACCTAGCCCGCACGAGTTCAAGACCAATCCACAGAAGAACGCTTATCAATAAAATATATGACAACATAATAATAAGAAATATTGGATTGTTAAAAGACATCCACGAAATCCACATAATTATGGGCACCACTCCAATTAAAGCCAAAACGAATCTCGATTTAGTTGATGGATGAATGTATTGCTGAATATCGAATGTTTCTGAATTCTTGATTGTGTACTCAGCCATTACGATACTCCTTTTAATTGTGATTTAGCATTTTACCACACTCCAAATCAGGATTAAAAGCACCGTTGCCGCCATAAGCGAGTGTGAGGAAATTTTTTGGCAATGAAATGCTTTGGTTCGCATACGTATTTCATCTTAAGAATGAAACCTTGATGGCGCATACAGTTCTGACTTTCTGAGCCTTTAGGTTGCCGCCGGATTAGCATTTCCCCTCGTTCGCCGGTCGGAAGCCATATCCGATCAATTGCCAACGCATTTGCCTGGACAGCTATTAAGAATCGTTCGCATTTTTGCTGGAACGCGGCTATATCCAACCGACCGATTTGCCACATGGTCGAGAGCCATAGGGCTGTTGTCTTCCCTTCGCACCCGGCATTCCACACACCCGTGATCGATACTCTCCGCCCTGCCCTGACCGATAGTTCCCGTATCTGGCGCGCCCGATGACCGGCCCTGTCGGCACCTGGGCGCGCAGGATCGCGGAGTTGTTCGATGCGCATCGGCTGCGGGTGGAGCGTGCCATCGCCCGGCGCACGGGCGATCCGCAGACGGCGGGCGATCTGGCGCAGGATGCCTTCCTGCGGCTGGCCCGCCTGCCCGACGGCGAAGCGGTGCAGAACCCGGCCGGTCTGCTCTATGTGGTGGCCGACCGCATCGCGCTGGACCATTGCCGCGCCGCCAAGCGCCAGCGCCTGCGCGAAACCGGGCCGCCTGATGAGGACATGCCTGCCGCCGGCCCCGGCGCCGACGCGGTGGTGGAGCGGAACCAGACCATGGCCCGGCTGCGCGGCGCCATCGATGCCCTGCCGCCCAAGACCCGCGAGGTCTTCCTGCTCTACCATGTCGAAGGGCTGCCGTACCGCGCCATCGGCGAACGTCTCGGCATCTCTCCTCGCACGGTGGAGTACCATCTGCGCACGGCGGTCGAACAGTGCCGCGCCCACATGAAGCGGCGCCCGCTACGATGATCGGCAGCGCTCATCTCCCGGCAGGTCATTTTCTTTGAGGGATCTGCCTCCGCAGGTCGTCTTACCAAACACGAGGCAACAGGAGCTTGCGGCAAGACGCGATGGATCATCGGGATGGACAGCGCAGGGAACCGGTAGACGGTGAGCCAGCGGACGGCGGACCGGACGAGGACCGGCTGTTCTCGGAAGCCAACGCGTGGTTCTTCCGCCTGCAGTCCGACGACCTCAGCCCGGCGGAGCGCACCGCCTTCGCCGAGTGGTTGGCCCGCAGCCCGGCCCATTCCCGCGCCTGGGGCGAACTGCGGACCCTTTTGCATGACTTGAAGGAACCCGCCCGCGCCGCCTATTCCAAGTCCCGAACCGCAGCCCCCCGACGCCCGGCCGCAGCCGGTGTGCGGCGCTTCGCTGCGGCGATGGCGGTCCTGCTTGCGGTCGGTGGGTTCGGCGTCTGGCGCGGACCGACGCTCTACCAGAATGCCGTTGCGGATCAGGTGACCTCGACCGGACAGCGGCGGACATTGACCCTGCCGGACGGCTCCACCGCCGACATGAACGGCGACACCGCACTGGCGCTGGATTTTCAGGATGGAGCCAGGCGCGTCCGGATCCTTCGCGGGGAGGCATGGTTCCGCGTCACCCGCGATCCCGACCGTCCCTTCGTCGTCGATGGCGGCGCGGGTGCCGCCCGCGTGCTGGGCACCCAGTTCAGCGTCCGGCGAGAGGATGACCGCACGACGGTCACGGTCGGCGAAGGGCTGGTGGAGGTCGCCACCCACCGGAGCGCAGACGACCACGCCCCCTGGCCCGACAGCGTCCGCCTGCGCCCCGGCGAGAGTGCGGAGGCCGGCCCCCACGGCCTGACAGGTCCACAGGCGGTGGATCCCACCGTCGCCTTCGCTTGGCGCCAGGGGCAGATCGTCTTCCGCCAGCAGTCGCTCGCCTCGGTCATCACCGCGCTGAACCTTCAATGGCCGGGCCGCGTGGTTCTGCTGAACGACGAGGCGGCGGAGCGCGTGGTCTCCGGCGTCTTCGCACTCGACCGGCCGGATGCGGTTTTCGATGCGCTGGAGCGCGGGCTCGGCGTGCGCGCGACCCGCATCACTCCCTACCTGACCCTGCTCCGTTGAAAAAATGCAGGTGGGCTGAATAAACCTCCCAGGGATCTCCGTTCCCCCATCGTCATGTCCGGGAAAGAAGAGAATGAGACGCAGTCGCAGAAAGCGACGCGGTCTCTCACCGGATGACAGAGGCGAGCGATGGCATTGGCGAAGTTTGGGGCGAAGTTTGGGGCGAAGATTGAAGTGACGGATAAGACGGTCGGGCACCGGGGTGGAGTCCATGACCGTCGGTTCGGTCGCGTGTTCCTGGGACGGTTGCTGGCGACGACCGTGCTGATCGCGCCGGGGCTTTTGCTGCC
>JBKHVJ010000260.1:0-54516 GCA_046570145.1 Alphaproteobacteria bacterium | reverse complement strand
CCTGCGACGATCCGGAAAAGGCCCGCGACCTGATCGGCGACCTGTCCACCTTCTTCCGCATGAATCTCAAGCGGCCCAGCCAGATCGTCCCGCTGGCCGAGGAGATCGAGCATGTGAACGCCTATCTGCAGATCGAGCTGGCGCGCTTTTCCGACAGCCTGTCGGTGGACGTCGACATCCCCGACAGCCTCGGCCGGGTGCGGCTGCCGGCCTTCACGCTCCAGCCGGTGGTGGAGAATGCGATCAAGCACGGCACGTCGCAGCTTCTCCGTCCCGGCCATGTGTCCATAAATGCCCGGCAGGAAGGCGAAAGTCTGGTCATCGAGGTGGAGGACAATGCCGGGCTCTATGAGCCGAAACCGGGCGGGCAGGGGCTCGGCATGAGTCTGGTCGACCGCCGCATCAAGAACTGTTTCGGCCCGTCCTACGGTGTTACCGTCGCGTCCGAGCGGGATGTCTTCACCCGCATCACGATCCGGGTTCCTCTGGAGGCCGCTTCCAAATGATCAACGCCCTCATCGTCGATGACGAACCGCTGGCACGCAAGGAGCTTCGCCGCGTTCTCTCGAAGGCCGCCGACATCGCCATCGTCGCGGAATGCAGCAACGCCATCGACGCCATCGGCGCGATCAACCGGGAAAAGCCCGACGTCGTGTTCCTGGACATCCAGATGCCGCGGGTGAGCGGCATCGAGATGCTGAGCATGCTCGACCACGAAAAGATGCCGCACATCGTCTTCCTGACGGCGTACGACGAGTTCGCGGTGCAGGCGTTCGAACAGCATGCCTTCGATTACCTGCTGAAGCCGGTCAATCAGACCCGGCTCGACAAGACGCTTCAGCGTCTTCGCCGCGACCGCGAACCGCAGAAGATCGACCTGCTTCCGGGCGCCAACCAGCTTCGCCAGATCCCGTGTTTCGGGCAGCATCATGTGCAGCTCGTGCGCATGGAGGATGTCGAGCATGTGGCGTCGGGCGTCAGCGGGGTCTATGTGGTCTCCACCGACGGCACCGAACGGCCGACGGAACTTCCCCTCCACATCCTTCAGGACCGGACGCCGCTGCTTCGCTGCCACCGGCAATATCTGGTCAACTCCGATTGCATCGAGAAGATCAACTTCCTGGAAAACGGCCTGGCGGAAATCAGCACGAAGCGCGGGCATGTCATCCCCGTGAGCCGGCGTTTCTTCCCGCAGATCAAGGAGCGGCTCGGGATCCTGTGACGGCGAGGGCTCGGAGTTTGGAATTTTTCAGGGCAGCTGCACCGCCGACTGCCATTGCTGCAGGAAAGTCCTGCGCTTGAGCGGGTCGAGGAAGACCAGGAGCGCCGCGCTCAGCGCTATCGGCTGCAGGGGCGCCACGGTGCTGGAGCGCAGGCCGGCGGCCGAGGCCTCGCGGGTCACCGAGGAGGACAGCGCGTAAAGGGCGGAGCGGTCGGCGACCACCTCCTGCCCGCGGGTGGACAGCAGGTAATCGATGAACAGGCCGGCCAGACGGGCGCGCGGGGCCGATTTCGGGATCACCGCCACGCGCGAGATGACCAGCGTGTAGTCCTCCGGCATCACGATGCCGATGGGCGCGCCCGCCGCCACCCGTGCCCGCGCGTAGGACCCCAGGACATTGTACGCGATCAGCGCCTCGCCCCGCTCCACCATGTCGAGAAGGTCGGCGCTGCAGCAGGCCGTCCGCACCTGGGCATTGCCCATCAGCGCCACGAGTTGCCAGTACTGGCTGAACAGCAGCGCGTCGTGCGAGGCCAGAAGATAGCCGATGCCGCTGACTGTAACGTCGTAGGTGGCGACCAGCCGGCCGTAATGGGCACGATCCTCGCGCAGCAGCCGGATCAGCGCGTCGCGGGTGCGCGGCACCCGGTCGTCGGGCAGGCGGTTGCGGTCATAGGCGATCACCGCCGGCTCGAAGGTGAAGCCGAAGGCTTCGTTCCGCCAGTTGGCCCAGCCCGGCAGGAACTGGCTGTCGGCCGGGATGTGGGGCTGGGTGTGGCCGTCATTCACCAGCTTGACCTGAAGGTCGGCGGCGGAACTGATCAGCAGGTCCGGCTTGTCCGTTTCGGCATCCCTGACCGCGCGGGCGTACAGTTCGGAGGTGCCGACGTCGACATACTCCACCGTGATGTCCGGATGCGCGCGCTGGAAGTCGAGGACCAGCGGCTCCATCGCCTGACGGTCGGTCGCCGCGTGGATGCGCAGCCGTTCACGCGCCGTGCCGGGGGCCGGGTAGGTGATGGTCTGCGTCGCCGTCTGCGCAGCCGTCGGCGCGGGCGACCACAGCGCGGTCAAGGCTGCGAAGGCCACGGCCAGCAATGCCGCCCGGCCGACGGACGGGACGGCGCCCGGGTCGGACTCGAGGGCGGCGGTGCCGGTGGCCGTTCCGGGGAAGTCGATCCGCGCCACCAGTCCGCCGCCAGGACGGTCGAGCAGCGACAGTGTGGCGTCATGCGCCTCGGCGACGGAATGGACGATGGCCAGCCCCAGCCCGCTACCGGCGACCCCGGCCGCCGAACTGCCGCGTCCGAAGCGGGTCAGCACCTTCGCCTTTTCCGCGTCCGGGATGCCGGGCCCGCGGTCGGCCACCTCGATGCGCAGGCCGTGGTCGCCGGACCGGCGGGCCAGGGACACGTCGATCGCGCCGACGGCGCCAGCATACTTGACCGCATTGTCCACGAGGTTGGTCAGCGCCTCGCGCAGGCTGATGGCGTCGCCGGGGACCAGACCCGGTTCGGCCGCGGGGTCGACCTCCAGCCGGATCGGCGTCTCTCCGGCGACCGGCCGCGCCCGCTGGATCACCTGTTCCAAAAGGGCGCCGACATCCACGTCCTCCGGATTCAGCGCCTCGCTGCGGTGCATCACCATGGCGTGGTTGAGAAGCTGGCTGGTGAGCTGGCTGGCCTCCACCGCATTGCGGTGGACGCGCTGGGCGATGCGGCGCAGGGCGGCGGGGTCGTCCTCGTCCGCCGCAAGCTCGGCCTGCAGGCGCAGGCTGGCGAGCGGCGTGCGGATCTGGTGGGCGGCGTCGGCGAGAAAGGTCTGCATGGTGTCCAGGTTCGCCTTCAGCCGCTCCATCAGCTGGTTGATCGCGTGGACCAGCTGCGACACCTCCTGCGGCGGCGGCATGGCGATGGGGGAGAGGTCGCGGGCATGCCGGTCGCGCAGCACGCGCTCCAGCGAGCCGAGCGGGGCCAGCGCCTGCCGGATGCCGAACCACACCAGCCCTGCCACGGCGAGCATGGCGAAGACGATGGGCAGGAAGGCGTTGGCGAGGATGTCGCGCGCCAGCGCCTGCCGTTCCTCCCGCGTCTGGGCGACGGCGATGGTGACCCAGCCTGCAAGCCCCGGCTGCGCCACGAAGCGGTCGAGCGTGGCGACGCGCACCCGCGCATCGCGGTAGGTGGCGTCGGTGAATTGCGGGCGGACGCTGGCGCCGGACTTGGCGGTCACCGGCAGGTCGTCGTATCCCGTGACCGGCGATCCGTCGGGCGCGACGATGCGGTAGAAAAGCCGGTCGCGTCCGCCGCCCTGATCGCCACCTTGCGCCCCACCCTGTGCCAGGATGCTGAGCGAGGAATAGGGAAGATCGACCAGGAACCGCCCGTCCTGCACGCGCACGGTGTCGGCGATGGACAGGGCGGAGGCCGCCAGCAGGCGGTCGAAGGCGGCGTCGGCGGCGCGCCGGGCATAGGCATCGACGAACAGGAACAGACCGCCGGTCAGCACCGCCAGCACGCCGAGCAGCCGGATGAACAGGCGCCGGCGCAGCGAATAGGTCCCCTCACTCCCCGTTGCGGATTTCCGCCACATACCCCAGCCCCCGAACCGTGCGGATCTCCATCGACGATCCCTGCATCTTGCGCCGCAGCCGCGAGACGTACAACTCGATGGCGTTCAGCGCGGTGGGCTGGTCCAGGCTGAACAGGCGGTCCATCAGGTCCTCCTTCGACATCACCGCGCCGAGGTGGCCGAGGAACAGCTCCAGCAGCCGGAACTCGCGCCCGCCCAGCTCCACCGCCCGGCCGTCGACCTGCACCAGCTTGGCGGCGGCGTCGAACAGGATGTTGCCGAACTCGGTGCGCGACGACGCCATGCCGTGGGACCGGCGCAGCAGCGCCCGGCAGCGTGCCTCCAACTCGCGCAGGTCGAAGGGCTTGACGATGAAATCGTCGGCCCCGAGGTCGAGGAGGTCGATCTTCACGTCAACCTGGGACCGGGCGGTCATCATCAGCACCGGCGTGGCGTTGCGGCGCCGGCGCAGCTGGCCCAGCAGCGCCTGCCCGTCGATGCCCGGCAGCATGATGTCGAGAAGGACGAGTTGGTAGGGCTCCCGGCGCAGCAGCTCTTCGGCCTCCTGGCCGTCGGCCACCCAATCCACCGCATAGCCGAGCTTGCGCAGGCGATGGACGATGGCGTCGGCCAGATCCTCGGTGTCTTCGACGACGAGAATGCGCATGGGCTGCCCCTCCGGTCTGGATCCGTCCGATGCCTCAATGAGCCATCAGGATCGGCAGGGTAGGCGGCTCGCGCAGGATGTCGAGCGTCACGCCACCCCATACCCGCTCGCGGACGCGGCTGTGCCCGTAGCCGCCCATCACCAGCAGGTCGCAGCCGAGGCCATGGGCATTCTCCAGCAGCGCCCGGCTGACGCCGGAGGTCACCGAGATCCGCTGGACGGTGGAGACGATGCCATGCAGGGAGAGATAGCCGGTCAGGCGGTCGGGATCGGCGGAGCGGCTGTCCTGCGGCGTGTCGGTGGACAGCACGACGACCTTGCCGGCCCGGTGCAGGAAGGGGATGGCGGTGGCGACCGCGCGCGCCGCCGCCGCACCGCCGTCCCAGGCGACCGCGACCGTGCCGCCGAGCGACGACGGCTCCGCCTTCGGAGCCAGCACAATCGGCCGGCCGGAGCCGAACAGCGCCGCCTCGATCACCGGACCCATCGCGTTGGTGCCGTCGGATGCCTGGGCGATCACGGTCACGTCGGCCAGACGCGCCTCCTCCGACACGGTTTCCGCCAGCGGTCCGGTCGCCTGCTGCCAGGAGGCGGTGACGCCGCCATGACGGCCGCGGAACTCGTCGAACAGCTGGTGGGCGGCGTCCACCACCTCCGCCTGTTCGGCCTGCCCGATGCGGATCAACTGCTCCACCAGCGCCTTGGGGATGGCGGCGCTTTCGATGGAGGTGCGGATTTCCACCTGCGGCATGACGCTGAGCCCCTCCACATGGGCGCCGAAGCGTTCGGCGACCAGGAAGGCGGAGGCGACGGCGCGGCGGTCCAGCGGACGGCCGGTGAGGGGAACGAGAACCTTCTTCATGGCGTGTTCTCCGTACAGGGACCGGCTTGCGGAATCCAGGCGGTTTCCGGATTCCAGGCTGGGAGGGGCGAGCCGGAAAGAGTGGGCGATCAGACCGCGGAGGTCTTGCCGGCATGGTCGGACGCGGCGGCGCGGTTGCGGCGGCGCATCACCAGCGGACCGACCACCAGCAGCACGGCGATGGCGAGCAGCGCGGCGGAGATCGGATGGGTGATGAAGACGGTGGCGTCACCCTGGCTGATGGCGAGCGCGCGGCGGAACTGCTGTTCGGCCAACGGCCCCAGGATCAGCCCGACGACGCAGGGCGCCACCGGCACGTTCAGCACCCGCATGCCGAAGCCGACCAGACCGATCACCCACAGGATGACCAGATCGACCACATTGTTGTTCAGCGTGTAGGCGCCCAGCGTCGAGAACACCAGGATGCCGGCATAGAGCCAGGGCCGCGGGATGACCAGCAGCTTCACCCACATCCCCACCAGCGGCAGGTTCAGCAGAAGCAGCAGGACGTTGCCGACATAGAGGCTGGCGATCATGCCCCAGACCAGTTCCGGGTTGCTGTCGAACAGCGTCGGGCCGGGCTGCAGGCCGTATTGCTGGAAGGCGGCCAGCATGATCGCGGCGGTGGCCGATGTCGGCAGGCCGAGCGACAGCAGCGGCGCCAGCACGCCGGCGGCGGACGCGTTGTTGGCGGCTTCCGGGCCTGCCACCGCCTCGATGGCGCCGTGGCCGAACTCCTCCGGCTTCTTCGCCAGCCGCTTTTCGACAAGGTAGGACAGGAAGGTCGGGATCTCGCTGCCGCCGGCCGGAAGGGCGCCGATGGGGAAGCCCAGCAGGGTGCCGCGCAGCCACGGCTTCCAGGAGCGCGACCAGTCCTCCCGGCTCATCCACTTGGAGCCCTTCAGTGCATAGACCTCCTCCCGCTCGAAGCGGAAGCGCGACGCGACGTAGAGCGTCTCGCCGACCGCGAACAGCCCGACCGCGACGACGACGGTGTCGATGCCGTCCAGCAGTTCCGGCACGCCGAAGGCCAGCCGCGCCTGGCCGGTCTGCATGTCGATGCCGACGAGACCCAGCGCCAGCCCGAGGAACAGGCTGCCCAGCCCGCGCGCCAGCGAATTGCCCAGCACCGCGGTGACGGTGGTCAGCGCCAGCACCATCAGGGCGAAATACTCCGCCGGGCCGAACAGCAGCGCCATCTTCACCATCAGCGGCGCCACGAAGGTCAGCGCCGCGGTGGCGATGGTGCCGGCGATGAAGGAGCCGATGGCGGCGGTGGCCAGCGCCTGGGCGCCGCGGCCCTGGCGGGCCATCGCATGGCCGTCGATGGCGGTGACGATGCTGCCCGACTCGCCCGGCGCGTTCAGCAGGATCGAGGTGGTGGAGCCGCCATACATGGCGCCGTAATAGATGCCGGCGAACATGATGAAGGCGGAGGTCGGCTCCAGATGGTACGTGACCGGCAGCAGCAGCGCCACGGTGAGCGCCGGGCCGATGCCGGGCAGGACGCCGACCGCCGTGCCCACGGTGACCCCGATGGCCGACCACAGCAGGTTATAAGGCGTCAGTGCCACGAGGAAGCCGTGGCCGAGCGCGGCGAGGGTGTCCATGGATGCGTTTCCTTCCCGAAAGGACGCTTATTCGGCCGGCAGGAACCACTCGCCGACGGTGCCGATCGGCAGGTTCAGGTCGAGGCCGTAGTTGAAGACCGCGAAGGTCCCGCCGGCGAGCACGAGCCCGAACGCGGCGTTCAGCAGATAGCGGCGGTTGCCGAAGGCGCGGGCCACCGCGACGAACAGCAGGGCGGCGGCCGGAATCCAGCCGAGATACTCGATCAGCAGGAACTGGGCGGCCAGTCCGGCGGCGACCAGCACCACCGCCCGCAGGTCCAACTCCAGCCCGCCGTCATGGGCGATGTGCCCGGCGAAGGCCTCGCGCAGCAGAGACAGGGCGACCAGCATCAGGCCGGCCGAGATCAGGTAGGGGAACAGGGCAGGGCCGACGACGCCGCGGCCGGCGGACGGCGTCAGCATGGTCTCGATGGCGATCAGCGCCCCCAGGGCGAACAGGCCGCCGCCGAGCAAGGCTTCGCCGATCCGCAAACTGCGGCCAGTGGTCATCGCTTCCTCCCGGTTTCTGTGCGGTGGCCGGCGGGCGCCCCAATTTGCGGGCGCCCGCGCCGGTCCCGCCGTTACTTGGTGACGCCGATGTCCTTCAGCGTCCCTTCGATGCGGGCGCGGTCTTCCTTCAGGAAGGCGGCGAACCGGTCGGCCGGCTGGTACTGGTCGATCCAGCCGCGCTGCTTCAGGATGTCCTGCCATTCGGGGCTGGCCACCGCCTTGGCCACCGCTTCCTGAAGCTCCTTCATCTCGGCCGGCTTGGCGTTGGCCTGGGCGAAGATGCCGCGCCAGTTGACGAATTCCAGGTCGACGCCCTGTTCCTTCAGGGTCGGGGTGTCGGTGTTGGGGAGGCGCTGCGGCGCGGAGACGGCGATGGCGCGCAGCTTTCCAGCCTGGAACTGCGGCGCGAACTCGTTGTAGCCGCCCATGCCCAGCGTGACGTGGCCGCCCAGCGCCGAGGCCAGCAGCTCGCCGCCGCCGGCGGTGGCGACATAGTTGACCTTGGCCGGATCGACGCCGACCGCCTTGGCGATCAGGCCGGCGAGGATCTGGTCGCTGCCGCCGGCCGATCCGCCGCCCCACGACACCGAACCGGGATCGGCCTTGAACTTCTGCAGCAGGTCGCCGAAGGACTTGATGGGCGAGTCGGCCGGCACGACGATGGCGGTGTATTCGCCGGTCAGCCGGGCCAGCGGCGCCACCTGTTCCAGCGTGACCGCCGACTTGTTGGTGACGATGGCGCCCAGCATGATCTGGCCGCCGACCAGGATGGCTGGATTGCGCTTCTTGGCGGTGACGAACTGCGCCAGCCCGATGGTACCGCCGGCGCCCGGGATGTTGGAGACCTGGACGCCGGAGGCCAGCTTCTGGTTCTGCAGCACCTGCTGGAGCGTGCGCGCATGCTGGTCCCAGCCGCCGCCGGGGCTGGCGGGGGCGATGATCTCCAGCCCCTTCAGTTCGGCCAGCGACGGGGTGGCGGTGCCGGCGATCAGGGCGGCGGCGGTGAACAATCCCTTGAACAGGGTGGCGTGACGGGTGCCCATGGGGATCCTCCTGGTGTTTCTTGTCGATGAGACGCGTTGCTCGATCGCGTTGCTCGATCTGTTATTTGACAAGGCCGAGGTCGGTCAGCACGGCTCCGATCCGGCTGCGCTCCTCCTTGAGGAAGGCGGCGAAACGGTCGGCCGGCAGGTAGAGGTCGATCCAGCCGCGCTCCTTGGCGATCTGCTTCCATTCGTCGGTGCGGACCATCGCGCCGACCGCCTCGTCCATCGCCTTCAGCTCGTCCGCCTTCAGGTTCCCCGGCGCCATCACGGCGCGCCAGTTCACCAGCTCCACGTCGACGCCCTGTTCCTTGAAGGTCGGGATGTCGATGCCGGGCACGCGCTGCGGTGCGGAGATGGCGAGCGCGCGCAGCTTTCCGGCCTGGAGCTGCGAGGCCATCTCGTTGTAGCCGCCGGTGGCAACGGTGATGTGGCCGCCCAGGATCGACGCCATCATCTCGCCGCCGGCCCCGGCGGCGATGTAGTTCATCTTGCCGACGTCGCCGCCCGCCGCCTTGACGATCAGGGCGTAGAGGATGTGGTCGGGGCTGCCGACGGCGAAGCCGCCCCAGGATACCGAACCGGGATCGGCCTTGAACTTCCGGATCAGGTCGTCGAGCGTCCTGATCGGCGAATCCGCCGCCACGACGATCGGCTGGTATTCGCCGGTCAGGCGGCCCAGCGGCGTCACCTGATCCAGCGTCACCGGCGACTTGTTGATCAGGATGGCGCCGATCATGCCGAGGCCGCTGATCATCATGCCGGGATTGCGCTTCTTCGACGTGACGAACTGGCTGAGCCCGATGGTGCCGCCGGCGCCGGGGATGTTGACCACCTGGACGCCGGACGCCAGCTTGTGGTTCTGCATGACCTGCTGCATCGCGCGGGCATGCTGGTCGTAACCGCCGCCGGGATTGGCCGGGGCGATGATCTCCACCGATTTCAGTTCGGCGGAAGCCGGGACGGTGAAGGACGCGGTGCCGATCGCCAATGCCGCGGCGAACGCCAGCTTGGCGGAAATGCCGAATTTCATGATGAACCCTCCCGAGTGATTCTGTCCCGATCGGACTTATCGTTGATGACCCGGTTGACCTGCCGGGGGAGACGGCTGCGCCGCCCCGCCACCGGGCTGTCCAGGCCGCCGCTCCGGAAGCGGCATGTCCGGGAGCAGGATCGATCCGCCTGCGCCTGCGCCGTGCGCAGCGCCATGGAAAACGGGTTTGCGGTCTTCCGCCGGTGGCCGCGCGGGCTGGTCCGCCATGACGTTTCTCCCAGAGCGATCATTCGTGCTGGTGATTATTTACCAGACGAACCTGTCGTGAACCTGTCATCCTTCGAGGGGATAGGCGAAATATCCGGGGTCGCGACAATCGGCTGGGCATGCCGGGCCGGGTTCGGGCCTGTCGGATCATTCACCAGTGCACGGCACTGTTCGATGCAGGGACTCCGCTGAAATGCAATCCCTGCGGCGGATGGCCGGACGGTTCGGGATCGGCGCCCCCGCCAAGGCGCGCTGAAACGGAGGGCCAAAGCTTCCGTCCGGCGGACTCAGCCCGCCAGCCCGTGGGCGATGGCGATGCGGATCAAGGCGCGGGTGCTGTCGGCGCCAAGCTTGTCCTTGATCTGGGTACAGGCGTTGGCCACCGTCTTCTGACTGATGCCCAGCGATTCGCCGATGGCCGCGGTGGTCATTCCGCGGCCGACCAGCGACAGGATCTCCCGCTCGCGCTGGGTCAGCGGTGCCATCGGGTCGGCCGGCGCCGTCAGGGTCATCAGCGCCAACTCACGGGCCAGCGCGTTGTCGAGATGGATGCGCCCGGCCAGCACGGTGCCGATGGCCGAGGCAAGGCTGTCCGGCGCGTCGTTCTTGGTGACATAGCCCTTGGCGCCCGCCTTCAGCGCGCGGGCGGCGATGGCCGGGTCCTCATGCATGCTGAAGATCAGCACCGGCACCGCCGGGTTCTCCACCTGCATGCTGCGCAGCACCGCCATGCCGCCGCCATCCCCCGGAATGTTCAGGTCGAGGACGACGACATCCGGCCGCTCCGTCCGCCACAGCGCCAGCGCGCTGCCGACGTCCTCCGCCTCCACCACCCGCCCCAGCGCAGCTTCGGCCAACAGCCTCTGGCAGCCGGCGCGGACGATGGGATGGTCGTCGACGAGAAGAATGGTGCGGGTCATGCCGTGCGCTCCAGGCGAACCGTTGCCGAATTGTGCGCGGACCGGGGCAGCCGGGCCGACACCCTGGTGCCGCCGCCTTCGGCCGGCCCGATGGCCAGACATCCGCCCAGCGCCTGCACCCTCTCCGTCATGCCGGAAATGCCGAAGCCGGCCCGGTGCGGATCGTCGCCGCCCGACAGGCCGGGAGCAAGGCCGGGGCCGTCGTCGGCGACCGCGACCTCCACCCTGTCCGCGTCGATCCGCAAGGAAACCGCGACGGCCGACGGCACGGCATGCCGCAGGGCGTTGACCAGCGATTCCTGCACCAGCCGGTAGAGGGTCAGGCGCAGCACCTCCTCGCAGCCGTCGAGCTCCGCCGCGGCATCCGGCGGTTCGAAGGAGAGCGTCCAGGCGACATCCGGTTTCCGCCGCATCCAGTCGCCGACCAGCTCGGCCAGCGCCTCGCTCAACGGCAACTGGTCGAGCAGGGCCGGGCGCAGGCGGACCAGGATGCGGCGGCTGAGCTGGTGGACCTCCGCCGCGGTGTCGAGGATCTTGCGTGCGCGCTCCGCGGCCTCTTCCCCATCCGCCTGTCCACCGGCCAACCGCAGGATCCGCCCGGCATCGACCTTGATCGCGAACAGCGCGGCGCCGAGTTCGTCATGGATGTCGCGGGCGATCTCGCGCCTTTCGGCATCCTGTGCCGCGACGATCCGCTGGCCGACCCGCCGGTTCTCGCGCTCGGCCGCGGCCAGACCATCGGCCAGCGCGGCGATGCCGGTTCCCAGCCGGCGGAGTTCGGGGACGCCCCCGCTGTCGAAGGCGAAGCGATAGTCGCCGTCGCGCAGCCGCCTCACCCCGGCCTCCAGCCGCGACAGCGGCGCCAGAGCCCGCCCCAGCGCCAGGAATGCCGCCGCCAGCAGCAGCGCGCCGACCGTCAGAACCGCGGCGGCGAGATCGCTCATGTCCTCCCAGACCTCGGCGATTTCATCCCCGGGCTCGGCCACGACGCGCAGGGTGCCGGCCAGCCGCAGTTCCTGCGGTTCCACGGCGATCAGCGCGGTGAACCAGTCCGGCGCCCGTCCGCCTTCCGCCGCCGGTTCGGGGCCATTGTCGCCCTCGACGAAGCGCAGATGGCGCAGCCCCAGCCCGTTCAGCATGCCGGGGCCGCCGGCCAGCGTTCCGCGCTCCGTCACCGCAAGGCCGAGCGCGCGGCCGAGTTCGAGCGCCGACGCCATTTCCGCCCGCACCGCGTCGCGGGCGTTCGCGACCATCACGGCTCCGCCGGCCGCCGTCATCAGCAGCAGGAAAAGCCCGATCAGGGTCAGGATGCGCATCTTCAGGGACACTGCCGCCCGCTCCGCAATAAGACCATTGACGGAATGTTAGTTCATCCACCGGTTCGCCTGCCATCCGCCCTTTGGGCAATGGGCGGCGAACAGCGCCAGGATGTTCCGCCCGGCCGCCGGCCATACGGGAAAAAATCCCGGATGGGTTGGGAAGTCGTCATGCGCGGACGTCAAGAAAATCTTCCCCGGAATGTCGAATGGAAAGACCACGCTGCCGGGAAGACTATGGGGCAGGCAGGACATGGCTCTGTGCGCCGGGCGGGATGCACAGAACGGCCTTCGACAGCGTCTTGCCGGCAAAGCGCCGCCTTCGGGCATGACACCGTCACGCACGGCCGCCTCCGCACCCGGGCGGCACAGCCTCCCGCCGTCGCCGGGGGAAGCGGCCGGCGTGACGGTTTCTCCGGTACCGTGGCGCCTGCCACGGCCGGCACGCTCCAGCACTCCATCGCCGACCATCGCCGTCTCACGGCCAATCAACGGGGGAAACGCATGACACTTTCGTCCTACACCGCCACCGCGCCCGAGGCCCACCGGCCCCGGCTGCGCCGTCGCCCCGGCCTTGCGGCGGCGGTCGCCGGGCTGCTGCTGACCGCGGCCGTTCCCGCACTGGCCGGCGAGGTCAGCTGGGACGCCATCGCCAGCGACGCGAAGAATCCCGGCGACGTGCTGATGTACGGCATGGGGGTGGAGGGCAAGCGTTTCAGCCCGCTGAAGCAGATCGACACCGAAAGCGTGTCGCGCCTCGTCCCGGCCTGGTCCTTCTCCTTCGGCGACGAGAAGCAGCGCGGGCAGGAGACCCAGGCCCTGGTGCATGAGGGGGTGATCTACGTCACCGCCTCCTACTCCCGCATGTTCGCGCTGGATGCGAAGTCCGGCAAGCGGCTGTGGAGCTACGCCCACCGCCTGCCCGACGACATCCGGCCCTGCTGCGACGTCGTCAACCGCGGTGCGGCGATCTATGGCGACAAGGTCTTCTTCGGCACGCTCGATGCGTCCGTCGTCGCGCTGAACAAGGACACCGGCAAGGTCGTCTGGAAGAAGAAGTTCGCCGATCACAAGGTCGGCTACACGATGACCGGCGCGCCCACCATCGTGAAGGACCAGAAAAGCGGCAAGGTGCTGCTGATCCACGGGTCGTCGGGCGACGAGTTCGGGGTGGTCGGCCGGCTGTTCGCCCGCGATCCCGAAACCGGCGACGAGGTGTGGATGCGCCCGCTGGTCGAAGGGCACATGGGCCGGCTGAACGGCAAGGACAGCACCCCCACCGGCAGCGACAAGGCCCCGTCCTGGCCGCGCGACAAGGACGGCAAGCTGGTCGAGGCGTGGAACCATGGCGGCGGCGCCCCCTGGCAGAGCGCCACCTTCGACGTGGAGACCAACACCATCGTCATCGGCACCGGCAACCCGGCGCCGTGGAACGGCTGGGCGCGCTGGCCCGGCGACAGCCTCTACACCTCGGGCCAGGCCTATGTCGACCCGGCCACCGGCGAACTGAAGGGCTTCTACCAGCACACGCCCAACGACACCTGGGACTTCTCCGGCAACAACGAGCTGGTGCTGTTCGACTACACCGACGCGTCGGGCAAGACGATGAAGGCCACAGCCCATGCCGACCGCAACGGTTTCTTCTACGTCACCGACCGCGTGAAGCTGGCGACGGCCGGCGGCGAGCCCAACAAGCCGAACAGCGTGCTGGCCGCCTATCCCTTCGTCGACGGCATCACCTGGGCCAAAGGCATCGACCTGAAGACCGGCCGTCCCATCGAGGTCGAGGGCCAGCGTCCGGCCCTGCCGGCCGAAGGCGAGAAGCGCGGCAAGCCGGTCGAGGTGTCGCCGCCCTTCCTCGGCGGCAAGAACTGGAACCCGATGTCCTACAGCGAGGACACCAAGCTGTTCTACATCGCCGCCAACCATTGGAAGGAGGATTACTGGACCGAGCATGTCGGCTACAACCCCGGCTCGGCCTATCTCGGCATGGGGTTCCGCATCCACAAGATGTTCGACGACCATGTCGGCATCCTGCGGGCGCTCGATCCGACCACCGGCAAGATCGTTTGGGAACACAAGGAAGAGCTTCCGCTGTGGTCCGGAACGCTGGCGACCGCCGGCAATCTGGTCTTCACCGGCACCGGCGACGGATACGTCAAGGCGTTCAACGCCAAGACGGGCGAGGAGCTTTGGCGCTTCCAGACCGGCTCGGGCATCATCTCGTCCCCCGTCACCTGGGAGCAGGACGGGGTGCAGTATGTCGGCATCACCACCGGCTATGGCGGCGCGGTGCCGCTGTGGGGCGGCGATCTGGCCGACCTGACCACCCGCGTGACCCAGGGCGGGTCCTTCTGGGTGTTCAAGCTCGCCGACGTGAAGGTCTCCAGCAGCAAGTGAGCCGGTCCAGCCGGTTGATCCCAGGCCGGCTGATCCCAGGAGAGCCGGGGCGGTTGCCGCCCCGGCCGTTTTCCAACGGAGGCAACATTATGACGTTGCGCAAGAAGGCCCTGCTTCCCAGGCTGGCAGGGTGCGGCCTTGTCCTGTGCATGCTGGCGCCGGCCGCCTCGGCCATCTCCGCGGAGGTGGAAAGTGCCGCGCTGGAGAACGCGGCCGAAGATCGGTCCGCCCGCCCGGTCGGCGGCGGCGAGGAGGAGCGGACCACCAGCGTGAACGGCTGCACGCTCGCCCCGCGCGTGACCTGTCCCAATCTCGACCTGCGGCACCGCAATCTGCGGGGGCTGGCGCTGGCGGGGGCCGATCTGCACGGAGCCAACCTGATGCGGGCCGATCTGCGCAACGCCGACCTGCGCGGGGCCAACCTGACGGGCGCCATCCTCGACGGTGCCGATCTGCGCACCGCCTTCCTGCAGGGGGCGCGGCTGTCCGGCGCGCGTCTGCGCGGCGCCAATCTGGAATTCGCCCGGGCGACCGGCGCCGATTTCACCGGCAGCGACCTGACGGCGGCGAACCTGGAGGCGATCCGCGCCGACAAGATCAATCTCGCCGGCGCGAGCCTCGAAGGCGCCAATCTGCAGGAGGCGAAGCTGTCCCTGTCCAACCTATCGGGCGCCAATCTGGACGGGGCGAAGATCCGCTTCGCGATCTTCCAGGATGCGCTGATGACCGGCTGCAAGGCTTGCCCATCCGACTGGTGAGGGGCACCCGCCTACCGGTACATGCCCCGGTCAGCCGATGCGGCGCAGCAAGTCGATCCGCAGCGGCTCGCCCAGCAGCGTGTCGAACCGTGCTGCGAGGCCGGTGAAGGCGGCGCCCGCCGCATGGGCGTCGAGTGCCGCCTGATCCTGCCACACCTCGTACATCACGATGGTGCCGGGCCGCTCGCGGCTGACATGGGCGGAGTAGGCGAGGCAGCCCGGCTCCTTCAGGACGGTCGGGACGATGGCGGTGATGGCATCGGCCAGCGCCTGCTCCTGTCCGGGCTTGGCGACGAGATAGGCGACGAGCTGCACCTGTTCGCTGGGCGGAACGGTCATTCTGAAAATTCCTTCTGGGCGGAGTTGGTCGGGACCGGTGCGGTCGCCGGCCATGTCTGTGTTCCGGCCGGGATTAAAGCGCATCCCGCCGCGGAACCGAAAATTCATTGTTCCGATCCCAGCCAGAAAGAAACCCGATCGATCGTACAGGTTCGGGAAAACACCGGCGCCGGCCTTGAACGGCGGGGCCGCGACATCCAATTACCATCCAGCTGGATGGCGAATGGATGGTCGATCATGAGTGACACGGCACGCGACCTGCGGCCCAAGGCAGGCGACAGCGAGAAGATCACGATCAATCTCGGTTATGTCGACCTGGGCCACATCGACCTGCTGGTCGAGGAAGGGTTCTATTCGAACCGCACCGACTTCATCCGCACGGCCATCCGCAATCAGGTCGACCGGCACGCCGAGGTCGTCCGCCAGACGGTGACGCGCAAGAGCGTTGATCTCGGCCTGCGCCATTTCAGCCGTGCCGACCTGGAGACCGCGCAGGCCGAAGGGCGGATGCTGGACATCCGCGTCCTCGGGCTTGCCAGCATCGCCCAGGACGTTTCCGCCGACCTCGCCCGTGCCACCATCGCTTCCCTGACCGTGCTGGGGGCGCTGCATGCGCCGGCCGCCGTCAAGGCGGCGCTCGCCGACCGCATCCGCTGACGCGCCCGGCATTAATCCCGAACCTTGAAAGAACCCCTTATGCCCAACTCACGCCCCACCGGCTTCCTGCCCGGCATGGACGAGGTCGCCCGACTGACCCGCGCCGGCCGGATTGCCGAGGCGACCGGCCTCGTCCAGCGCCTGCTGCGGGGGACGGGCGAACCCGGCCCCACGGCTGCGCCCGACCCCTCCGTGATAGAGGGCGAGTTCGCGCGGCTTGATCCCGCCGCCAAGACCGAAAAGGCGCAGGGAAACAGGCCCGGCCATGCGGCGAGGACCGGCCTGGGCGAAACCCTGCGCGGCCTTGCCGCCCGCCTGCGGCCGGCCGGGCTGCATGGTGCGGGGATGGGTGCCCCCCGCCCGCCCGCCGACCCTCTGCCCGATGGCGCGTCCTTCGTGACGGCGTCCCACAGCGGGGCATCGGGGACCCGCGCCTACAAGCTCTATGTCCCGGCCAACCGCGGCGAGGGGCCGCGTCCGCTGGTGGTGATGCTGCATGGCTGCACCCAATCGCCCGACGACTTCGCCGCCGGAACCCGGATGAATGTCTTCGCCGAACAGCATGGCGTGCTCGTCGCCTATCCGGAGCAACCGGCCTCGGCCAACCCGCAGCGCTGCTGGAACTGGTTCAAGCCGGAGGACCAGCGCCGCGACCTTGGCGAGCCCGACCTGCTGGCCGGCATGACCCGCCGGATCATGCGCGAGCATTCCATCGACCCGAACCGCGTCTATATCGCCGGACTGTCCGCCGGTGGTGCGGCGGCGGCGAACATGGCGGCGGCCTATCCCGATCTCTATGCCGCCGTCGGCGTGCATTCCGGCCTGCCGGCCGGTGCCGCCGGCGATCTCCCTTCCGCCCTCGCCGCCATGCGCCAGGGCAGCCGGGCGGCGCCGAATGCCGCGCGGACCGGCCGCAAGGTGCCCACCATCATCTTCCACGGCGACCGGGACACGGTGGTGAATCCGCAGAACGGCGATCAGGTCGCGGCCCAGGCGGCGGCCGCCGTCACCGGCCTGCGCACCGAAACGCAGCAGGGCGAACCCCCCGGCCGGCGCGCCTACAGCCGGACCCTCCACACCGATCCGTCCGGTCGGACATTGTGCGAGCAGTGGACCATCCATGGCGCCGGTCATGCCTGGGCGGGCGGAAGCCCCGCCGGCTCCTACACCGACCCGCAGGGACCGGACGCCACGGCGGAGATGATGCGCTTCTTCCTGGAGCATCCCCTGTCGGCGACGCCGGGCTGACGATCAGGACGAAGCCGGCGGCTGCGGCGCTCCGACATCCAGTCCTGCGACGACCTGCCGGAACCAGATCAGCGGCGGGTAGCTGGCGGTCGAGCCATGCCAGTACATCCGCGCCGTGAAGCCCGGCATCGGAAAGGGCAGGTCGGAGACCGTCAGGCTGAGCTGGGCTTTCGCGGCCTCCGCAACCCGGCGGCCGATGACCAGCACGAGATCGCTGTCGGCGACGAGCTGCGGCGCCAGCAGGAAATGGGCGACGGTGAGTGCGACCCGCCGCTTCAGCCCCATCCGTGACAGGCAGTCGTCGACGACGCCCGCGCCGTCGCCCGCCTGCGAGACCAGCAGTGCGGGAAAGCCGGCGAACCGGTCCGCTGTCGGCGGTCCATCATGATACGGGTGGCCGGGGCGGGTCACCATGACGAACCCCTCGTCGAAGAGCGGGCGGTTCAGCACATCCGGCGCACCCTCTCCCGCGACGGCCAGCGACAGGTCCACGGCGCCGTCCTTGAGCAGCGAGATGGCGGATCTCCGGTCGGCGGCGACCACCCGCAGATCGATGCCCGGTGCCGAGCGGAACAGCGCCGCCATCAGCGGCGGCAACAGGACCGCCGCCAGATAATCGCTGGCAGCCACGCGGATTTCCATTTCCGCACCCGCCGGGTCGAAGGCGATGGAATCCTGAAAGGTCGCGGTCAACGCCGCCAGCGCCTGGGCGGCATGCACCCGGATTTCCTCCGCCCGCGGACTGAGGCGGTATCCCCGACCCTCCCGCACCAGCAGCGGATCGCCGAAGGTCTCGCGGAGCCGGGCCAGCGCGCTGCTCGTCGCCGGCTGGCTGCGTCCGATGCGGAGCGCCGCGCGCGATACGCTGCGCTCCTCCAGCAGCGCCGCCAGCGCGATCACGAGGTTCAGGTCGATGGACCTAATATTCACGGCATGGATACTCGACATACCAATTACCGCTTGGACAGATAGCCGCGCCCGGCCGCACTGTCCACCGTGTTCGGCACGACGCCGACCTTGCAGGAGGACCCAACCATGAGCACGGCTCACAGCACCAAGCATTCCGCCATCGTCGTCGGCGCCGGTCCGGGCCTTGGCTTCGCGCTCGCCCGGCAGTTCGGACGTGAACTCGGGGAAGTCGCGCTGATCGCCCGTTCGGCCGACCGGCTCGGCCCCCTCGTCCGTGAATTGCAGGAACTGGGCATCACCGCCCACGCCCTGACGGCCGACGCCGCGGACCTCGACGGACTGCGCGGCATCATCGAACGGGCGGTGGCGGTCATGTCTCCGCTGAAGGCGCTGATCTACAACGCAGCCGCCATCCAGCCCGCGCGCCCCATGGCCCTGGACCCGAAGACCCTGGCTGCCGAGCTGGTCGTCGACGTCGCCGCTCCGCTGGCCGCGGCACAGGCGGCCGCACCGGCCCTGGAGGCCAACGGCGGCGGCAGCGTGCTGTTCACCGGCGGCGGCTTCGCCCTCCATCCCAACCCGGAAATGGCCGCGCTCAGCGCCGGCAAGGCGGCCCTGCGCAACCTCACGGCGACGCTCGCCCAGGACTTGGCGCCGAAGAAAATCGACGTCGCCATCGTCACGATCTGCGGCTATCTGGCCGAGGAGGGACGCTTCGCTCCCGACACTGTCGCGCAAGCCTATTGGGACCGGCACGCCGCTCCCGCGGATGCCGAACGCCCGTTCGAACTGACCTACGCCTGATCGTCCCTACGCCTGACCGTCACGGTGACGGGCCGCGCATGCGCTCCGTCACCGGAACCTGAAGGGTAGCCGGAAGCCCATTTTCGCGGTGTTGAAACCGGCTTTCCGGAAATCCCTTTCCAGCAGTTCCATTCCTTTCAGTCGCTCGATCATTCCATCGATCGACTTCAAATTAAGCGTTGCCAGCTTGAAAGAGCTGAACGAATTCGAGCCCGTGGAAGATGACTGGGCATTGCGGATGGCAAATTCCATCACGAAGTCATACATGTCCCTTCGGGGCGTGTTGCCGAGGGAACCGTCGATCTGATTTCTCAGCTTTCCGATCCATGTCTTTCGCGCCATAAAATATTGCGCTTCATTGCGCATTCGATCGAGGCTGGCGATATTATCCGCATTGTCTTGAACGCCGTCCGCCTGCAGCCCGACAGCTCCCCAACTGTATCTTTGCGCTTTCTGGGTATCCTGGTCGAGCAGCCACTCGTACATCACCTGCGACTTCGCCTTGGACGGCGCATCCTGGAACTGCTCGAGACAGGTTATGAAGACGGCTTCCGCGGAAACAGCTGCCTGCACGGCCCACATCAGGAAGACGGGGCGATCATTCAAACTCTTCGATGCCATTCTGTACCGGGCCATCGGCAGGGCTGCAATCGCCGGATCCATGATTTCTCTCTCTAGATTTTGACGGGTGTTGATCGCGTAGCGATGGAGGGATGCCGGCCGGTGTGGCGATCCGCATCGGCTGGTCGGTTTGAAGCAATACGCTAGCGTGGCAATGACGGGCGGGCCATGACCGGGCGTCCAAATTTCCTTGACCATGCGTCCCCAAGAAGACCCCGAGTCAGGCCCGCAGCCGCCGCAGCCAGTCCGGGAACTCGCCGCCGATGCCGCCCGCCGCACCCGGCCGAACGGCATCGCTCACCGGCCCGGCCGTTGCCCCGGCGCGCATTTCCGACGGCGAGCAGCCGAAGGCGCGGCGGAAGGCCCGGCTGAAATGCGCCTCGCTGGTGAAGCCGTGGGCAAAGGCGATTTCCCCGATGCGCCGCCGCTCGCCGGGATCGCACAGATGCTCGCGCACGCGCAGCAGGCGGCGCTCCTGTATGTAGCGGTTGACGCCGTGGTGAGGCTCGAACAGCGTGTAGAGCGCCGAACGAGACAGGCCGAGCGCAAGGCACAGCCGATCCGGTGACAGGTCCGGGTTCGTCAGATTGGCGTCGATGTAGCGCCGCGCCTGCATGAGCAGGGTGGCGGCGACCTGCGGCCTTGCCTGCACCAGCGCCTCGTGGCTGGGTGCCAGGCAGGCGGTGACCATGTCGCGGATGACGCGAACGATATGCGGCGCCTCCTCCACCGTCGCCGCCGGCACCGCCTGGGCCAGCGACCGCATGTGATCGGCCAGAAGCCGCCCCATGATGCCGCCGAGGCGCGTCCCGTGCAGCGCGTCCGCCCGCGGCAGCATGCCGGTCATGACATCGCGGGGAACGATGATGCAGGCGCCGTCCAGCCGCATCGGCGGCAATGCCAGGGGCTGGCCCATGTCCTTGACCAGGATTTCATCCGATGCGTTTCCGGTGGCGCCGGACCGGTCGAGCCGGATGATGAAATGGTCCATGTGATCCGACCGGATCTTCGCCGGCGACCGGTGGTAGGCCAGGGCATCGACATCCATCGTGCCGACGATCAGCGGCCCCAGATGGGCGCTGGTGGCCGTGCCGCTGAACCGCCGGCTGGCATCCTCCTCCAGCGGGGCGATCTCGTAGACCGACGTCATGGCATCCCGCCATGCGCCGAAACGCTCGCGTTCCGGAAGAAAGCCGGTGGAGAAGCGCCGGTAGGGAACGGTCTGCGCGGCCACGAAGGAAACCCGCAAAATTGTTTAGTGTACGACTTTCTTTCAGATGGGCGCGTCGGGGTCAAGAGGGTGGCGAGGCTTCCGGCGATGCCCATTTTCCGCTGGACAGCCTCGGGGTGGCGGGGATATCCAGAATCATAGGTTGTTGCGCCAACTAACATATTCCGTCCGGCAGCGCTTGCCGGCCAGACAGCGGCGGGCAGAGCGATGACGGATTTCCAAGCCACCCGCGCCTGTTTCCGCATTCCCGACGGCGTGATCTACCTCGACGGCAACTCGCTTGGACCGCTGCCGGCCGGCGCGGAGGAGCGGGTGGTCCGCACCCTGACCGCGGAATGGGGCGGCCAGCTGATCCGCGGGTGGAACAGCGCCGGCTGGATGGTGCAGCCGCGGGTCGTCGGCGACCGCATCGCCCGGTTGATCGGCGCGCCGGCCGGCAGCGTGGTGGTGGGCGACACCCTGTCGATCAAGGTCTATCAGGCGCTGGCGGCGGCCCTGGCGATGCGTCCGGACCGCCGGGTCATCCTGTCCGACAGCGGCAACTTCCCGACCGACCTCTATATGGCGGAGGGGCTGATCGAGACGCTCGGCCGCGGCCATGTCCTGAAGGCGGTGGCGCCGGAGGAGGTGGAGGCCGCGATCGGCGAGGATGTCGCCGTGCTGATGCTGACCGAGGTCGATTACCGGACCGGCCGCCTGCACGACATGGCGGCGCTGACCGCCAGTGCCCATGCGGCGGGTGTGGTGACGGTGTGGGACCTCGCCCATTCCGCCGGTGCCCTGCCGGTCGATCTGGCCGGTTCGGGCGCGGACTTCGCGGTCGGCTGCACCTACAAGTATTTGAATGGCGGGCCGGGGGCGCCGGCCTTCATCTATGTCGCCCCGCGCCATGCCCAGACGGCGCGGCCGGCCCTGTCCGGCTGGATGGGGCACGAGGCGCCCTTCGCCTTCGACCCGTCCTATCGCCCCGGCGAGGGGGTGGAGCGGATGCGCGTCGGCACCCCGCCGGTGATCGCGCTGGCCGCGCTCGACGCCGCGCTGGACGTGTGGGACGGGGTCGACATGGCCGATGTCCGCCGGGTGTCCATCGCGCTTTGCGACCTGTTCATCGAACTGGTGGAGGCGCAATGCCCGGCGCTGGAGCTCGCATCGCCGCGCGACGGCATGCGGCGCGGCAGCCAGGTGTCCTTCCGTCATCCCCAGGGCTATGCCGTCATGCAGGCGCTGATCGACCGCGGCGTGATCGGCGATTTCCGGGCGCCGGATATCCTGCGCTTCGGCTTCACCCCGCTCTACATCGGCGAGGCGGAGGTTCGTGGCGCCGTCGCCGTGTTGAAACAGGTGATGGACGGCGGGCTTTGGGACCGGCCCGACTATCACAGGAAGGCGGCGGTGACATGAGTGGGCGCGACAGCAGCAAGCCTTACGATCCGGCGGCCGAGGGCGCCCAGATGGCCTTCGACGGGCGGATGTCCTATGGCGACTATCTGCAGCTCGACCGCATCCTGGGGGCGCAGACCCCGCGTTCCGCCGCCCATGACGAGATGCTGTTCATCATTCAGCACCAGACGTCGGAGCTGTGGATGCGGCTGGCCGTCTACGAAATCCGCGCCGCCCGCGAGGCGATCCGCGAGGACCGGCTGTCGCCCGCCTTCAAGATGCTGGCCCGCGTCGCCCGCATTTTCGAACAGCTGAACTCCGCCTGGGACGTGCTGCGCACGATGACGCCCAGCGAGTACACCCGCTTCCGCGACGATCTGGGCCAGTCCTCTGGCTTCCAGTCCTACCAGTACCGGGAGATCGAGTTCCTGCTGGGCAACCGCAACCCGGCGATGCTGCGTCCCCATGCCCACCGGCCGGAAATCCACGCCATGCTGGAACAGGAACTGACCCGCCCCAGCCTGTATGACGAGGCGCTGCGCCTGCTGGCCCGCAACGGCATCCCGGTTCCGGCGGAGGTGCTGGAGCGCGACGTGTCGCAGACCCACCAGCCCCATGACGGTGTGACCGAGGCGTGGCGGGTCATCTACCAGTCCCCCGATGCGCACTGGCCACTCTATGAGCTTGCCGAGAAGCTGGTGGATTTCGAGGATTACTTCCGCCGTTGGCGCTTCAACCATGTGACGACGGTGGAGCGGGTGATCGGCTTCAAGCGCGGCACCGGCGGCACCGGCGGCGTGTCCTACCTGCGCAACATGCTGGCGGTGGAGCTGTTCCCGGAACTCTGGCGCGTGAGGACGGTGCTGTGAGCGGTTTGCAGGCAATCGCCGATTGGGACGACGCCTACAGCAACGGCGCCTATATTCCCGGCGGCGACGCCTATCCGGCGCGCTGGGCGGAACGGGCCGCGGCATTCCGGGCAGAGCTTTCGGCTTCCGGCCGGGCGGAGTTGGGCTTGCCATACGGTGAGGGCGAACGGGATCGCTACGACCTGTTCCGCCCCGACGGTGCGTACAAGGGAACAGTCGTGTTCATCCATGGCGGCTACTGGATGGCCTTCGACAAGGGGCGCTGGTCCCATCTGGCGGCCGGTGCGCTCGCCCGCGGCTGGGCGGTCGCGATGCCCAGCTATACGCTCTGCCCTGAGAACCGCATATCCGGCATCACCCGGCAGGTCGCGTGTGCGGTGGAAGCCATCGCGCGGGTCCAGCCGGGGCCGCTGCGTCTCACCGGCCATTCCGCCGGCGGCCATCTCGCCAGCCGCCTCGCCTGCGCCGACGCGCCGTTGCCGCCGGAGGTCCAGGGCCGGGTGGAGCATGTCGTCTCCATCAGCGGCCTGCACGACCTGCGCCCGCTGCTGAACACCCGCATGAACGCCACGCTGCATTTGGACGAGGCGGAGGCCGTGGCGGAAAGCCCCGCCCTTCTGCGTCCGCGGCCGGGCACCCGCATCACCTGCTGGGCGGGTGACGCCGAACGGCCGGAATTCGTCCGGCAGGCCGAACTGCTCGCCAACATCTGGCATGGGCTGGGGGCGGCGACCGAACTGCGGCTGGCCGACGGGCGCCATCACTTCGACGTCATCGACGATCTGGCCGATCCGGAGTCCGAACTGGTGGCGGCTTTGCTTGGGTGTTGAGGCGGTGTTTTTCTGATCCTCACCCCAGCAACTCCTCCCCCTGCGGGCGGCGGGGGGCGGCGGCGGGACGGTTTGGCTCGTGGCGTGAGTGAATCTGAAAGCTGCGGTCGCTGCCGACCAGCAGAAGCAGGCCGAGCGACGCGGCGACGATCCCGATGCAGAGCATGGCGGCATCTCCTGTCGTGACTGTGATGTTTGCCTGATCCTCCAGAGGAGAGGGGCGAGGGCGGACATCGCCGCCCCCGGTCCCCGCTGCGTCAGGCTGCGAAATCGGTCGCCACCGACCGGTCCCGCCAGGCGGCGATCTCGGCACGGCGCTGCTCGATCACGCCGCCGGCCATCTCCACGGCGTCGGAACCGGCCAGGAAATGGCGGGGCGGTTCGGGCGTGTCGGCAAGCTCGACCATGGCGGCGGCCAGCTTTGCCGGATCGCCCGGCTGCTTGTGGCTGTAGCTGTCGTAGGTCGACCGCTGCTCGGCCGAGTGGCCGGCGTAATCCGCGATTTCCTTGGTGCCGTAGCGCACCGAGCTGCCGTCGAGGAAATCGGTGCGGAAGAAGCCGGGCTCGACCACCGTGACGTGGATGCCGAAGGGCTCCACCTCCAGCGCCAGCGAGTCCGAGAAGCCCTCCACCGCGAACTTCGTCGAGCAGTAGACCGAGGCGCCGGCAAAGCCGAGGACGCCACCGATGGAGGACAGGTTCAGGATGCGGCCCGACCGCTGCCGGCGCATCACCGGCAGGACGGCGCGGGTGACGTGGAACAGGCCGAACACGTTGGTGGCGAACTGCCGTTCGATATCCGCCGCCTCGATCTCCTCGAAGCGGCCGAGATGGCCGAAGCCGGCATTGTTGACCAGCACGTCGATGCGCCCGAAGCGCTCGACCGCCGCCTGCACCGCCGCCGCCGACTGCGCCTCGTCGGCGACGTCGAGCGCCACCGTCAGCACGCGGTCGCCATGGCCGGCATAGGCCGCCTGCAGCTGGTCGAGCTTGCGGCCGGTGGCGACCACCCGGTCGCCGGCGGCCAGCGCCGCCTTCGCAACCTCCGCCCCGATGCCGCGCGCGCTGCCGGTGATGAACCAGACCTTGCTCATGTCCGTCTTTCCTCTTCGCTGATGGACCGGCTGTCCGCTGCGGTCCCGATGAGGAAAGGATAGGGGTGGGCGGTCCGCGACCGGTAGACCAGAGGTCCGGCAGAATTGCCTGATCCTCCAGAAGCAGGAGAAACCCCTCAGGCCCGCGCAGCCTGCCGGGCGCCGGCATCCTCGCCGGTCATGGAGGAGCGCAGACGGGCGGCGTCGCGGATCGGCGGCAGTCCGAACAGGCGGGCATATTCGCGGCTGAACTGCGACGGGCTGCCATAACCCACGGCGAAACCGGCACTGGCCGCATCGGTCAGATTGGCCAGGATCAGCCGCCGCGCCTCCTGCAGGCGCAGCTGTTTCTGGTACTGGAGGGGGCTGAGCGCCGTGACCTCCTTGAAATGCTGGTGGAAGGCCGACGGGCTCATGTTGGCCTTGGCGGCCACCGTCTCGATGCGCAGCGGCTCGCGGAAATTGTCCTTGATCCACTTCACGGCGCGGCCGATCTGGGCGGTGCGGCTCTCGCCCAGCGCGATGCGGTGCAGCATGGCGCCCTGGTCGGCGGTCAGCAGGCGGTAGAGCAGTTCGCGCTCCACCAGCGGCGCCAGCACCGGGATGGCGTCCGGAGTCTCCAGCAGCCGCGCCATGCGGGCCGCCGCGTCGATCATCTCCGGCGTGGAGAGGCTGGTGGTCAGGCCGAGACCCTGTTCGGCTTGCGGCGGCGGCGCCCGCAACCCGGCCTCCAGGATCAGGCCGCTCAGCAGCGCCGGGTCAAGCGTCAGGCGCAGGCACAGGTAGGGGCTGTCCGCCGTCGCCTGGACCACTTGTCCGATCACCGGCAGATCCAGCGACACGGCGATGTAGTGTCCGGCCCGGTAATCCAGGATCCGGTCGCCGGCGATGGTGCGCTTCGCCCCATGCGCGAGGATGCACACGGACGGCTCATAGACGGTGTGGAGCTGTTCCGTCGGGCTGCTGGCTCGGATCACCGCCAGCCTTGGGATCTGCGTTTCATGGACGCCGTCCCCCAGGTCGGAGGTCACGCGGTCCAGGATCAGCGAGAATTCGGTCTGCTTGAACATGGATGGCAGGCTCCCAATCCGGTCGGTCCGCAGCCATCCATCCTACCGTCCGGACGCCGATGCTCACAGCCTCTCAAGAGGATCGTGCAAGCATCGGCGAGGATCGGGCCGGCCTCTCAGCGCAGGAACGGCTTTCCCATCGGCAGCACGTCGCGGCCGAAGACGTCGAGGAAGACGGCGTGCGCCATGCCGTACAGCGCCAGCCCGGCGCAGACCATCAGTTCGTAGCCGGCGATCGCGGTGAAGACGTGATCGGCGAAATGCGCCAGATCCAGCAGGACGAAGCCGGCCAGCAGCGTGATGAAGATCAGCCCCAGCACCCGGCTGATCCGCATCGCACCGATGGTCATGATCGCGGTGTAGAGCGTCCAGGCGACCAGGAACCAGCCGATGTCCGTCTCGCTCACGGTGAACAGGCCCGTCTTGTTGCCGATCAGGATCAGGCACAGCGAGATCCAGAAGCAGCCGTAGGAGGTGAAGGCGCTGTAGCCGAAATTGTTGCCCGCCTTCATCTCCTGCAGGCCGGCGATCATCTGCGCCGCCCCGCCGAAGATCAGGCCGAGCCAGACCACCGGGCCGATGTCGACCCAGCCGACATTGTGGAACTGCAGAAGCAGGGTCGACAGCCCGAAACCGGCAAGGCCGACGACGGCCGGGTTGCCATGCTTGAGCGGCGCGTGGGAAACGGGCTGGCCGGCTTCGACGGACGAGGCCGGTTTCGCGACGAGAACGGATACTGACATTCTGGTTCCAGTCTCGCGGACGGCAACCTTGGGCACGCCCGCGGCAAAGAAGGTGTTGGAAAAGGGCGGACATCGAACGGCCGCCTCCACCTTTAAGACCACGTTCCCGCGCGCCGATGAAGTGGTCATACCAGCGACATACCATCGCATCCGTATGCGTCAACCGGGCGGCGTCCGACGGCCTGGAGCCCCTTCGGCCCGACCATCCGGTGTGCGACAGCTGATTTCCGCGCGATCCCGATCACCGGTTCTCGCCGATCCCGTTGTCCGCTGCGGCCTGCCGCAGTGTGTTGAGGACCGCATCGGCGGTGCGGCGGCTGTGGTCGGCCAGCAGGGCGGCGGCGGTGGCGGCATCGCGGCGGCGCAGGGCGTCCATGACCGCCTCATGCTCCGCCAGTGAATGCTGCCAACGGTCGGCATCGTAATTCGCCAGCGAGCGCGCCCGGTTGAGCTGGGCGGCGAAGCCCTTGTAGGTCGCCTCCAGCACCGGATTGCCGGCCATGGCGACGATCCAGCCATGGATGCGGCGGTTGGTGGTGGAGTAGGCGGCGCGTTCCCCGGCCCGGAACTGGGCGACGAGGTCGTCGTGCAGCCGGTCCAGCTCCGCGAAGGCCTCGGCCGAACCGTTGCCGCAGGCGAGCCGGCCGGCGAGGCTCTCCAACGCCTCCATCACCTGGAAGATCGCGCCGATCTCCTGGGGATCGATGGGCGTCACCACGGCGCCGCGGTGCGGGCGCAATTCCACCAGCCCCTCGGCCGCCAGCACGCGCAGCGCCTCGCGCAAAGGCGTGCGGGAGACGCCGAGCTGTTCGCACAGTTCCATCTCCGGCACGCGGCGGCCGGGCGGCAACTCTCCCTCCAGGATCATTGCCCGCAGCTCCGCCACCGCGGAGTGATGCAGCGTTTCGCGGCGCAGAGGGCCGGTGGCGGGTCTTGCGGGGCTGTCCATGGTCGATCCGGCGGGGGCTGTTTTGCTGCATGCTTGGGCATTCATGCGCAAACGATGCCATACGCTCAAAAATAAGGCAAGGAACCTCGTTGATGATGCTCGCTAACATAAATGGTTTAGCCAATTGAAAAATATAGGAAATCACAGAATAGAGATTTTGTATACAATCTGGCACGAGGCTTGCGACAGAGGTGGAAACGCAACCGCATCTGGAGCCACAGCCTCATGTCGATCCGGTCCCTCACCCTGAACGCCGTCGCCGCCACGACGCTGGCCCTGTCCGCCCTGGCGGCCGCTTCGACGGCACAGGCCGCCGATGCGGAAGCCGTGAAACTCGGCTTCGCCAAATGCGCCCACTGCCTGCCGATGGCGCTGACGCCCGATCTGGCGAAGGGCGTGTCGATCGAGGCGATCAACTTCAATTCCGGCAACGACGTGCTGACGGCCCTGGTGTCCAAGAGCATCGACGTGGCGCAGGTCACCTACCTCCACTACGTCACCGCGCTGGACAAGGGCTTCGACGTCGTCGCCATCTCCGGTCAGGTCAATGGCGGGTCGGAGATCGTCACCGCCAAGGGCATCGACCTGAAGGCCGGCGACTGGGCCGGGCTGAAGGCGCTGGCGGCATCCCGCAAGGCGAAGGGCGAGCCGCTGCGCGTCGCGGCATCGCGCGGGAACGCGCAGGACATCCACATGCGCGGGGCCTTGCAGAAGCACGGCATCGACGCCAACAAGGATGTCCAGTTCATCAACATCCCCAACCCCTCCGACCACGCCGCCGCCCTGCAGCGCGGCGAAGTCGACGTGATCTGCACGGTGGAGCCCTTCGCCTCGCAGATCCGCAGCACCGGTGTCGGCGCGCATTTCGCGCTGCCCTACGACCAGGCGGCCGGCAATCTGACCAACCTGATCGTCACGCGGTCGGACGTGATCAAGGAGCATCCCAAGGCGGTCGAGGCCACCGTCGCTTCCGTCGTGGCGCTGGTGGACAAGCTGAAGACCGACCGCACCGTGTGGGTCGATACGATCAACAAATACACCGGCCTCAACAAGGATATCGCCGCCGCGTCGCTGGAGAACGCCTTCCCCGACTACGCCATCCACAAGGACAGCACCGTCGCCATCGCCACGATGATGCGGGAGCTGAAATACATCAGCCATGACGTGTCCGACGCCGCGGTGAAGAACATCGACTACCGCTTCCTGGAAGCGGTGACGAAGAAGCCGAAGAGCGAGCTGGGGGGCTGAGGAGGCAAGCATTGCCCCCTCCCTGACCCTTTCCCGCCCAACGGGAGAGGGTCGGGGTGGGGGCGAGCACGTCGCCCTCTCCCAACTCCACCCGACGACCATCGAAAGGCCGGTCCATGACCGCATTGTCGAAATCCTGGGAGCGCGCGGTCGTTCCCGTCCTGATCCTCGTGACCTGGGAGATCGTGTCGCGGTCCGGCCTGTTGCCGGCGGCCCTGCTGCCGGCGCCCTCCGTCGTGCTGCACAGCTGGGCCGACTGGGTGTTCGGCTTCGACGAGACGTCGCAGGCCAACAGCGGGCGCTGGCTGGCCGACGCGCTGTCCAGCGCGGTGCGCGTCGCCGCCGGCTACGGGATCGCGGTGGCGAGCGGCGTGCTGCTTGGCATCGCCATCGGTTGGTGGAGCTGGGTGGAACGCGCCATCGAACCGACCATCCAGATGCTGCGCCCGGTGCCGCCGGTGTCCTGGATCCCGGTGGCGATCATCTGGTTCGGCATCGCCAACAAGCCGGCGATCTTCCTGGTCTTCCTCGGCGCCTTCTTCCCCATCCTGATGAACACCATCCACGGCGTGAAGACGGCCGACCGCAACCTGATCCGCGCCGCCTCGATGATGGGCGCCACCGAACAGCAGCTGCTGCGCCATGTGGTGTTCCCGGCGGCACTGCCCAGCATCTTCGCCGGCCTGCGCATCGGCATCGGCGCCGCCTGGATGCTGACCGTCACGGCGGAGATGGTCGCGGTCAAGAGCGGGCTCGGGTACGTGCTGTGGGACAGCTATTACTTCCTGCGCTACGACCTCGTCCTCGCCGCGATGGCCAGCATCGGGTTGCTGGGCTACGCCACCGACGCGCTGATCAAGCTGCTGATGTCCGCGGCGCTGCACTGGCAGCACGCCTCCACGCTCCAGAGCCGGGAGGGCTGATCCCATGGCCTCCATCGAACTGCAGAACATCACCAAGATCTACAGCGACACCAAGCGCAAGCGCGACCTGCTGGCCATCGACGACGTCAGCCTGACGGTGGAGCGCAACGAGTTCCTCTGCCTGCTGGGTTCGTCGGGCTGCGGCAAGTCCACCCTGCTGAACATGATCGCCGGCTTCGAGAAGCCGACCAAGGGCACCGTCACCGTCGGCGGCAAGCCGGTGGATGGTCCCGGCGCCGACCGCGGCATGGTGTTCCAGCAGGCCAACCTGATGCCCTGGCTGCCGGTGTGGGAGAACATCGCCTTCCACCTGCGCCTGAAGGGCTGGCGCAAGGCCGACCGCCGGGCCGCTGCCCAGGAATACATCGACCTCGTCGGGCTCAAGGGCTTCGAGAACCATTATCCGGCAGAGCTGTCGGGCGGCATGAGCCAGCGCGTCGGCATCGCCCGCGCCCTGCTGCTGAACCCGCAGGTGATCCTGATGGACGAGCCCTTCGCCGCGCTCGACGCCCAGACCAAGATGGACATGCAGGAGGAGCTGGTCGCCATCTGGCAGAAGCAGCGCTGCACCATCGTCTTCGTCACCCACAGCGTGGACGAGGCGCTGGTGCTGGGCACCCAGGTGGCGGTGCTGACCAGCCGGCCGGGACGGTTGCGCGAACGCATCGAGCTGGACCTGCCGCGCCCGCGCGACATCACCAGCCCGCGCTTCAACGACCACAAGCGCCACATCCTGAACCTGATCCGGGAAGAGGGCCTGCAACAGCGGCAGGTCGCCGCGGCATGACCGGCGCCTTGCAACCGCTCGACCTGCTGCTGACCGGTGCAACCGTCATCACCGGCGATGGGGCCGGGGTGATCGAGGATGCGGCACTCGGCATCCGTGGTGGCCGGATCGTCCATCTGGCATCGGCCGCGCAGCCCGCGCCGCCGGCCCTGCGGACGCTGGCGCTGCCGGGGCGGCTGGTGACGCCCGGTTTCGTCAACGCCCATCTGCATGCGGTGCTGGTGATGGTGCGCGGCGTGGCCGCCGACCTCGGCTTCGCACCGTCCTACACGCCCGGCGTGCCCAAGGGCACCGACGCCACGCCGGAGGAGGCCCGCGCGCTGGCCCGGCTGGGCGCGGTGGAGGCACTGCTGGCCGGCTCCACCCTGGTCTGCGACCATTTCGTCCATGCCGATGCGACGCTGGACGCGATGGCCGAACTGGGCCTGCGCATCCATGCCGGCTGGCGGGTGCATGACGTCGATTTCGCCCGCGTGCCGAAAGGCGAATGGAGTTTCGATGCGGCGCTCGGCGAGGATCTGCTGCGGCGGACGCTCGACCTGCATGACCGTTGGGACGGCGCGCGCGGCGGGCGCATCCGGGTGCAGATGGCGGCGCATGCGCCCGACACCTGCTCCCCCGCTTTCCTGCGGACTCTGGCCGAGGCGGCGGCGCAGCGCGGCATGCGCGTCAACACCCATCTGGCGCAGAGCCGGGTGGAGGTGGAGCGTGTGAAGGCCGCCACCGGCCTGACCCCGGCGGCGCTGTTGGAGGAGACCGGGATGCTGAACGACCGGCTGCTTGCCACCCATTGCCTCTATGTGGACGAGGCCGACATCGCCCGGCTGGCGCGGTCCGGCGCCCATGCCGTCCATGTGCCGAAATGCAACGCGGCATCGGGCCGGCTGGCGCCGACTCCGGCGCTGAAGGCGGCGGGCGTCAATCTGGCGCTCTGCACCGACACCCAGCATGGCGACATGGTGGAGGCGATGCGCTGGGCGCTCGCCACCGGCCGGATCGGTCAGGGCGGCGTCACCGCCGACTGGCAGCCGGCCGACGTCTTCCGCATGGCGACGCTGGGCGGCGCCCGCGCCGTCGGCATGGCCGACGAGATCGGCACGCTGGCCGTCGGCAAGGCGGCGGATCTCGTGGTGTTCGATGCCCGCCGGCCGCATCTGCGCCCGCTGACAAACCCGCTGGGCACGCTGGTCCACACCGGCCGCGGCGGCGACGTCGAGATGGTGCTGGTGGATGGCGAGACGCTGGTGGAGGACGGCCGCCCCGTCCATGCCGACCTGGAACAGATTTGCAACGAGGCCGACAAGGCCGCCCGCGCCCTGTGGGCGCGTGCCTGACCCCACTCCTGAAGAAAGACCGATCCCGAGATGACCAAGCGCGTTCTTTTGGGCATGCTGACCCCGTCCTCCAACACGGTGCTCGAACCGGTGACCGCCGCCATGCTGAGCGGCCTGCCGGAGGTGAGCGCCCATTTCGGCCGCTTCACCGTCAAGGAGATCTCGCTGCGCGCCGCGGCGCTCGACCAGTTCACCGACGCGCCATTTCTCGATGCCGCCCGGCTGCTGGCCGATGCGCAGCTGAACGTGATCGGCTGGAACGGCACCTCGGCCGGCTGGCTCGGCTTCGATGCCGACGTGAAGCTGTGCAAGGCGATCGAGGATGAGACGGGGATTCCCGCCTGCACCTCCATGCTGGCGCTGAACGAAATCCTGGAGACGACGGGGCGCAAGCGCTTCGCCATCGTCAGCCCCTATCTGGACGAGATTCAGGAGACGATGGTCGCCAACTACAACGCCGCCGGATTCGAGGTGGTGGCCGAACGGCACCTGAACGACCGCGGCAACTTCTCCTTCTCCGAGATCACCGAGGAGCGGATCGAGCGCATGTGCCTGGAGGTGGCGGAGGCCAAGCCGGAGGCCATCGCCATCATCTGCACCAACATGCGCGGAGCCCCGGTGGCGGAGCGGGTGGAAAAGGCGCTGGGCATCCCCGTCTACGATACGGTGTCCACCGTGCTGTGGAAGGCGCTGCGCATGACCGGCGTCGACACCCGCCGGGTCCAGGGCTGGGGCAGCCTGTTCCAGGAACTGCACGGCTGACACGACAGGAAGGGGAGGGGAGCATGGACTTCGATCTGGTCATCCGCAACGGCACGGTCGCCACCGCGTCGGACGTGTTCAAGGCCGATGTCGGCGTGAAGGACGGCAAGGTGGCGGCGCTCGGCAGCGGGCTCGCCGCCGGGCGGGAGGAGATCGACGCCGGCGGGCTGCTGGTCCTGCCGGGCGGGGTCGACGGCCATGTCCATTTCGACCAGCCGACCGGCGACTCTTCGGTGATGGCCGACGATTTCCTGTCGGGCACCCGCTCGGCGGCCTTCGGCGGCACCACCACGGTGCTGCCCTTCGCCTGCCAGCAGAAGGGCCAGTCGCTGCGCGCCGCGGTGGAGGATTATCACCGCCGTGCCGCCGGCAAGCCGCTGATCGACTATGCCTTCCACCTGATCGTCACCGACCCGACGGAGCAGGTCCTCGGGCAGGAGCTGCCGGCGCTGATCCGCGACGGCTACACCTCCTTCAAGATCTACATGACCTACGACGCGCTGAAGCTGAACGACCGCCAGATCCTGGAGGTGCTGGACATCGCGCGGTCCGAGGGCGCCATGGTGATGATGCATGCGGAGAATGCCGACTGCATCGCGTGGCTGACCGAGAGGCTGGAGCGCGCCGGCCAGACCGCGCCCTTCTTCCACGGCGTCTCCCGTCCCCGCGTGGCGGAGCGCGAGGCGACGCACCGTGCCATCTCGCTGGCCGAGCTGGTGGACGTGCCGATCCTGATCGTCCATGTCTCCGGCGCCGACGCGGTGGAGCAGATCCGCTGGGCCCAGGGCCGGGGCCTGCGCATCTATGCCGAGACCTGCCCGCAATACCTGTTCCTGACCGCCGACGATCTGGGCGGGGCAGGGGGCGACGCGGGGTTCGAGGGGGCGAAATGCATCTGCTCGCCGCCGCCGCGCGACGCCGCCAACCAGCAGGTGATCTGGGACGCGCTGACCGGCGGCACCTTCCAGATCTTCTCCTCCGACCATGCGCCGTTCCGCTTCGACGGGCCGGGCGGCAAGAAGGTGAACGGCGAGAAAGCCCCCTTCCGCTGCGTGCCGAACGGCATTCCGGGGGTGGAGACGCGGCTGCCGCTGCTGTTTTCCGCAGGGGTGATGACGGGCCGGATGGAACTGACGAAGTTCGTCGAGCTGACCGCCACCAACCCTGCCCGCATGTACGGGCTGCACCCGCGCAAGGGCACCATCGCCGTCGGGTCGGACGCCGACATCGCGATCTGGGATCCGGGGCGCAAGGTGACGATCACCAACGACATCCTGCATCACGAGGTCGACTACACCCCCTATGAGGGCATCGAGGTCACCGGCTGGCCGGTGGTCACGCTGTCCCGCGGCGAAGTGGTGTGCCGCGACGGCGTGTTGCTGGCGTCTCCGGGGCGCGGCACCTTCCTGCCCTGCGGCCTGCCGGCCCCGGCCCGGCCGAAGGGAGCGCTGGCCCCGGCCTTGCCCTTCTGACGGGTGGGCGGACGCGCCGGTCGGCGTGGGCGCGTCCGTCCGTTGCCGTCAGATCCGTTTGAAGCCCTGCGCTCCCACCAGTGTCACCACCTGTCCGGCGATGGTCGCCCGGCACAGGAATTCGCCGCCCTTGGGATTGCTCATGCGGAAGGCCGCGACGCTGTCATCCTCGCGAAGCTGATCGAGAACACGCGATTTCTTCGGGACCGCGCTCTTGCAGGCGGACAGCGCTTTCTCGATCTGTTGGTCTGCCTGTTCGAGCAGGGCGGTCTCGGTGGTCATGGCGAAGCGCGGCCGGTAACGCTCGCGCTCGAAGGCCAGTTGGCGGCGGGCCTCGTCCAGCCGGGCCTGCTCCTGCTGGCGTTGCCAGCGGTCGCGTTCGTTCTGTTCGTGGATTTCAAGGATGCGCTTGTTCTCCTCCTCCTTCGCCGCGCGGGCCCGGTCGCGGTCGCTGATGATATCGGAACCTTTCCGATCGCAGTCGATCAGCGGGTTCGTCTCTTCCAGATGGAGGGCGTCCTTCATGCTCGGCGGGTGCCCGGCATCCTTGCCGTTCGCGATGTAGTGGCAGTTGTATTCGTGGGCGGACGCCGCGGCCGGGAACAGGCCGAGGACGGCGGTGATGAGAAGGACGGCGCGTAGCATGGATCGGCCTTTCCGGCGGATGCTTCGGGGCGCCGGATTGCGCCTTTGGTCGTCCCTGGAGGGGACAGCGCCACCCGGCATTGGAGAAACACCCGCCGTCGGACCTTATTCCGTTTGCAGCTCTCACTCGCCGGCGATGGCGGTTGAGGCGCCGGACATCGTTCGCGTCCCGCCGCGGCGGGCTCTTACACCGCCACCCGCTTCTCGCGGAAGGCTTCGATGGTCCGCATCACGCCGCGCAGTTCGGCGAGGCCCTTCAGCCGGCCGACGAAGGAGTAGCCGGGATTCATCGTCTGGCCGATGTCGTCGCCCAGCAGATGGCCGTGGTCGGGGCGCATCGGGATCTGGGCGTCGGCGCGGCCTGCCTGCCGGCGACGGGCCTCCTCGTCGATCAGCGCCGCGGCCACCCCGATCAGGTCGGTGTCGCCGCCGAGATGGTCGGCTTCGTAGAAGGACCCGTCCGGCTCGTGCGTGGTGTTGCGCAGATGGACGAAGTGGATGCGCGGCGCGAATTCCTTCGCCATCGCCACCAGATCGTTCTTCGGGTTGGAGCCGAAGGACCCCGTGCACAGCGTCAGCCCGCAGGCCTCCTGCGGCACCGCATCGAACATCGCCCGCACGTCGTCGGCGGTGGACATCACGCGCGGCAGGCCGAAGATGGGGAAGGACGGGTCGTCGGGGTGGATGCACAGCCGCACCCCTTCCTCTTCGGCGACCGGCGTGATCTCGCGCAGGAACTCGACCAGGTTGGCGCGCAGATCCTCGACGCCGATCTCCTGGTACAGCTCCAGCATGCCGCGGAAGCTGTTGCGGTCATAGGCGAAGTCGCGCGCCGGCAGCCAGTCGATCAGGTTGCGTTCCAGCTCGGCCACCTGTTCCACCGTCATCGCCTCGAACCGCGCCTTGGCGGCGGCGATGTGGGCGGGGTCGTAGCTGGCCTCGGCGTTGCGGCGCTTCAGCACGAACAGGTCGTAGGCGGCGAAATCGACGCTGTCGTAGCGCAGGGCATAGCCGCCGTTCGGCAGCCGGTGCATCAGGTTGGTCCGGCTCCAGTCGGTGATGACCATGAAGTTGTAGCAGATCACCGGGATGCCGGCGCGGGCGACATTGCGGATCGACTGCTTGTAATTGTCGATCTTGGTGCGGAAGTCGCCGGTGCGGGTCTTGATCTCCTCGCCCACCCCGATGCTCTCCACCACCGACCAGGTCAGGCCGGCGGCCTCGACCATGGCGCGGCGCTTCTGGATTTCCTCGGGAGTCCAGACACTGCCCTGGTTCATGTGGTGCAGCGCCGTGACGATGCCGGTGGCACCGGCCTGACGGGCCTTCTCCAGGGTGACGGGATCGTCCGGGCCGAACCAGCGCCAGGTTTCCTGCATGATATGGTCCTTTCAAGAATGGGTTTGCTTGCGGCGGTCAGGACCGCGGCGATTTCATGGGGTGGCGAGGAAAGCGGTCAGCGTTTCGCGGACACCGACGGTCATCAGGCTGTCGAGATGGCGGACCACCGCGTCGCGGAAGCCGGCCTCGGCGACCAGTTCCGGCGCGAAGATGTCCTCGATGGCGAACAGGGCCGACGCCAGCGCGCCGGCGTCGTCGGCATGGAGGCGGGCGATGCGGGTCAGCGCCGCCGCCATCGGGTCGGCGACCGCATAGGCGTTGCCCGCCTCGTCCTTTTCCAGCAGGAAGCGCATCCAGGCGGCGACGGCCAGCGGGATCGCCGCCGGGACCTTGCCGGCGGCGAACAGCTCGCGGGCCGGCTCCAGCAGGCGCGGCGGCAGCTTCTGCGAACCGTCGGACGAGATCTGGATGGTGCGGTGGCGGATGCCGGGGTTGCGGAAGCGCGCCTCCAGCGCCGCGGTGTAGGCGGGAATGTCGGTTCCGGGCACCGGCGGCAGGGTGGGGATCAGGTCGGACGCCCACAGCCGGCGCATGACGGCGGGCAGCTGCGGGTCGGCCATGGCGTCGGCGATGGTCTCGATGCCGGCGATCACCGACAGGTAGGCCAGCAGCGAATGGGCGCCGTTCAGGCAGCGCAGCTTCATCAGCTCGAACGGGTGGACATCGTCGACCAGGATGGCGCCGGCCTTTTCCCAGGCCGGGCGGCCGAGCGGGAAGCGGTCCTCGATCACCCACTGCTTGAACGGCTCGGTCACCACCGGCCAGGCGTCGGCGCAGCCCAGCGCCGCGTCCACCGTGGCGCGGTCGGCGTCCTGGGTGGCCGGCGTGATGCGGTCGACCATGGTGCAGGGAAAGCTGACATTCTCCGCGATGTAGGCGGCCAGCTCCGGATCGGCCAACTCGGCATAGCGGACGACGATGCCCTTAACCTTGATGCCGTTCTGGGCGAGGTTGTCGCAGACCAGCACGGTGAAGGGCGGCTGTCCGGCGGCGCGGCGGCGGCGGATGGCTTCGCACAGCAGGCCGGGCACGCTGCGCGGCGCCGTGGGATGGGCAAGGTCGGCGCGGATCAGCGGATGCGCCTCGTCCAGCGAGCCGGTGGCGGCATCCTGGCAATAGCCCTTCTCCGTGACCGTCAGGGTGACGATGCGGATCTCCGGCTTCGAGGTCAGGGCCAGCACCTCCTCCAGCTGGTCCGCAGTCGTCATGGCGTCGATGAAGGAGCCGACCACGCGCAGGCGGTCGCGGGTTCCCTCGCGCACCAGCAGCGTGTAGAGGCAATCCTGCGGCTTCAGCGCGTCGCGGATGGCGGGCGACAGCGGATCGACGCCGACGATGCCCCAATCCTTCTCGCCGGTCGCCATCACGTCGTCGGTGTAGGTGGCGAGATGGGCGCGGCAGAAGGCGCCGAGGCCGATATGGACGATCCCCGGCGTCACCGCGGCGCGGTCGTAGGCGGGACGTTCGACCGCCTGGGGCAGGCGGCGGAGGGTATCGGGGGAAAGGCGGGTTTGTGAAGGACGGGCCGCCAGCAGGGCGGTGTTCGCGTCGGGCATGATGGGCTCCGGTTCGCGGCGGTCGCTGCGGTCACCCTTTTTCCGCTGTCGCGGAGTGTCGCGGGGGGCCGGTGCACCGTCATTCGGTCAGGCTTGGATGGTTTGGAGGAACTCCGGGGCGGGGTGCCCCGGAGCGTGGAGTGGGCGCGTCAGACCTCGATGCCGGCCGGGGTGCGGCCCGACCCGGTCTTCGGCAGCACGAAATGCATGATCGCCAGACCGACGAGGTAGAGGACGGAGGCGATGCCGAACAGCACCTGATAGTTGCCGTTGGTGGCGTCCAGCAGGCGGCCGACGCCCATCGACACGAACATGCCGACGAAGTAGGCGCAGAAGCCGCCGATGCCGACCACCGAACCCACCGCGTTGCGCGGCATGGTGTCGGACACGATGGTGTAGACGTTGGCCGAATAGCCCTGGTGGGCGGAGGCGGCGATGCCGATCAGCAGCACGGCCACCCACATGTTGGACACCGTGGAGGCGAAGAAGACCGGCAGCACGCACAGGCCGCAGACCAGGAAGGTCAGCTTGCGGGCGCGCAGCGGCTTCATGCCGCGCTTGATGAGGTGGGAGGAGAACCAGCCGCCGCCGACGCTGCCGAAATCGGCCATGGTGTAGATGATGATCAGCGGCAGCATCGCCCCGAACAGGTTGACGCCATACTGCTTGTTCAGGAAGCCCGGGACCCAGTTCAGGTAGAACCACCAGACCGGCGCCGAGAAGCAGGTGCCGACGATGTTCGCCCAGGTGCCGCGGTAGCTCAGCAGCTTGATCCAGGGGATGTTTTCCTGCGGCATCACGGGATCGCTGCGGATATAGGCCAGTTCCTCGGCCGTCAGCTTCGGATGCTCTTCCGGCTTGCGGTAGATCAGCAGCCAGGCGATGACCCAGAAGAAGCCGATGCCGCCGGTGACCAGGAACGCCGCCTGCCAGCCGAAGGCGACCAGCAGGATCGGCACCAGGATCGGCGCCACCACCGCGCCGACGTTGGATCCCGCATTGAAGATGCCGGTGGCGAGCGCCCGCTCCTTCGCCGGGAACCACTCCGACACCGCCTTGATCGAGGCCGGGAAATTGCCGCCTTCGGTCAGGCCGAGGCCGGCGCGCGCCACCTTGAAGCCGAAGACGCTGCCCATGAAGGCGTGGATGCAGGCGAAGAAGCTCCAGCCGGCGACGGCGGCCGGCAGGCCGATGCGGATGCCGATCTTGTCCATCAGCCGGCCGCAGCCGATGTAGCCGAAGGCGTAGGCCAGCGAGAAGGCGGCGACGATGTCGCCATAATCGGACTCGGTCCAGCCCATGTCGCCCATCAGCGTGGACTTCAGCAGGCCCAGGACCTGACGGTCCATGTAGTTGATGGTGGTCGAGAAGAAGAGCAGGGCGCAGATGGTCCAGCGGTAGCGGCCGATGGCCTTGCTCACCGTGACCGCGGCCTTGCCGATGCCGCCGGCCCTGCCGGCCGGCTCCGCCGACTGCGCGGGGGCGGCGTCGGCAATGATCTGTTCGCTCATGATTTGGCGTCTCCAGCCAGGACGCGGATCACCGCCGCCGGTCTTCGACCCCGTACCCATGGCGATCCTGCATCGGCCATGGGCGCGTCGAAGGGCATGCGCGGAAGCCGGCATTCCGGGCTCCCACGCTGCGTCGGGCAGCGACTATTCGCGTTTCAGCACTGTCTCCTGGAGCAGTCCGGCCATCGTCGGGAGCGGTGCCGCTTCGGTACCGTTCGTGGCGTTGCATACTACCATTCCAGTTGCTGGTATGGTAGTTGCGCGCCCGGCTGGTGGTCAATCGAACCATCTGCGGCATTTCGTCAAGTCCGCCGCTGGTCGAAAGTTTGGGCCGGCACATATCAAATCGATCGGTTTCCAAGGCCGCCGGGGGGTAGCCCTAATGTGAAAGGTTGGGATATCCGAATGAGTATCTTCGACTGAGACCGGACAAGGTGCAGGAGGCGGCAGGGTGGGGGGACCGGACGCCACGGCGGCGATCATGACGGCATTGGCCGGCGGCGTGGGGCTGTTGGCTCTGATGACCCTCGCCTACGGGACCGTGCTCTACCGGCTGGGTGACCGACCGCGGCTGCGGCAGATATGCCTGGGCCTGATGTTCGGCGCCGGCGGGGTCGCGGCGATGCTGCAGTCGATACCGGTGGCGCCCGGCGTCTATCTGGACGTGAAGGCGGTTCCGGTCGCGTTGGCCGCTCCCTTCGGCGGTACGCTGGCCGCCGTCCTGGCCGCCGGCATCGTTGCGATAGGCCGAATCGCGGTCGGCGGTGCGGGCATGCTTCCCGGCGTGACCGGGATCCTGCTGGCCGGCGGGATCGGACTCCTGATGACCCGGCTGACGCCCGCTGCGGAATGGCGGGGGGCGAGGCCGCTGTTTCTGCTGGCACCCGTTGCGTCGCTCCACACGCTCAGCATCTTCGTGCTGCCTTGGGGCGTGGCGCTGCCGACCTTCATCCATGGCGGGCTTTCCATCGCCCTTTTCACGGTGGCCGGCATTCTGATGCTGGGAACGATGCTGGCCCGCGAGCGCCGCCGCGTGGATACCGAGCGGGTGCTCCGCGACGCCGCACTCAGCGATCCGTTGACCGGCCTCGCCAACCGCCGGGCCTTCTTCGGCGCCATCGACCGCGAGGTCGCCGGAGCGCTGCGCCAAGAGACGCCGGTGTCGCTCCTACTGCTGGACATCGATCATTTCAAGGAGGTCAACGACGCCCATGGGCACGACGCCGGAGATGCCGTGCTGGTGGCCTTGAGCCGCGTGTTGCAGCGCGGCGTGCGGCAGAGCGACCTCGTCGCCCGGTTCGGCGGCGAGGAATTCGCCATCCTGCTGCCCTGCACGCCGGTCGAGGGCGCCTTCCTGCTCGCCGAACGCCTGCGCTGTGCCGTGCGCGACTGCGGCGTCGAGCATGACGGTGTGCTGCTGCATGTGACCGTCAGCATCGGCGTCTCCTCCCTCGCGCCCAATGCTGACCGCCCCGACACCCTGATCAAGGCGGCCGACATTGCGCTCTACCGCGCCAAGTCGGACGGCCGGGACCGGGTGTGCCGCGACAGCGCACTCTGTCCGCCGGAACCGGTGCCGGCCGTTTAGAAGCTGTCCGCGGCCGCGGGCCTGCGCTTCCCCCCGTCACCCCGCCTGCCGGGCGCGGGGGGAGGCGCAGGCGGCGGCGACGACCTCGCCGGTGCGGCCGACATGGTGGACGAAAAGATGCTCCGCGGTCTTGCCGTCACGAGCCTCCAGCGCCGCCAGGATCTCGCGGTGCTCCAGCACCGATTCCTTCCACCGTCCCTGGGCGCCCAACGCGAAATAGCGTGCCCGCACCAGCCGTCCGAGCAGCCGGTCATGCGCTTCCACCAGCGCCGGGTTCTTGGCGCTCGACACGATCAGCCGGTGAATTTTCTGGTTGATCGCGAAATACTCCTCCAGCGCGCCGGCTCCCTGCAGCGCCTCGATCTTCTCCTGGAAGCCATGGAGGCGGCGCAGGTCGGCGGCGGTCATCCGTTCGGCGGCGAGCCGGGCGGCGAAGCTCTCGATGCAGCCCTCCGCCTCGAACAGGTGGGTCAGTTCGGCGGCATCGAGCGGGGCGACGATGGCATTGCGGTTGGGGCGCAGCATCACCAGCCCATCCGCCGCCAGCAGCTTCAGCGCCTCGCGCAGCGGCGTGCGGGAGATGCCCAGCTTCTCGCTCAACTCCGGTTCGATCAGGCGGGCGGATGGCGCCAGCTCGCCATAGATGATCATGTCGCGCAGCCGGTCCACCGCCATGTCCGCCAGGGGCGGCGGCGGCACCGCGCGGCGTCGGCGGGCAGGGGAGGCGCCCGGGGCGGCGTCCGGTGTGTCGTTGTCGAAGGTCATGGTCCGGCTCATGGCTGGGAATGCTGCCCGCCTGCGGCGAGCGTTTCCTCCGCGAAGGCGGCGAAGTGCAGCACCCGGCGGTCCATCCCGCGCGGAGCCACGATCTGCAGGCCCACCGGCAGCCCGCCGCGCCCCGTCCCGCAGGGCAGGCTGAGGGCAGGGACCTTGGCGTGGTTGAACAGCGGGGTGAAGACGGCATGGGCGCGCGGCGGCACCGGCTGGCCGCCGATGGTCTCCGGCCCCAGCCGGTCGAGCGGCCAGGCCACGCAGGGCGTGGTCGGTCCGACGATCAGGTCCAGCTCGGAAAATCGTGCAGCCAGGGCGCGGCCGACATCGACGCCGAGCAGTTGGGCCGCAGCCACCTCCGCCCCGCTCAGCGACAGGCCGCGTTCGATCTGCACGGCGATGTCGGGATCGAACAGGCTGGGATCGCGGCGGAACGCGTCACCGTAAAGCGCTGCGAGCCCGGCATGCTGCAGCGGCATCAGCGCCGTTTCGGTTACGCCGGCCGGCCAGTCCGGGAACCGGCCTTCGGGACGAACGATTCGGGCACCGGCGCGGGTCAGCGCCTCCACCGCCCGCTCCACCGCTTCGCGCACGTCGTCGTCCACCGGGGCGTCCAGGCCGAATGTCGGGCTGTAGGCCACGGTCAGCGTGCTGACCGGGCGTTCCTCCGCCGGTGCGATGGCGGCGGAGTCGGGGTCGCGCGGGTCGGGGCCGGCGAGCGCCTCGAACATCAGGGCGGCGTCGGCGGCGTCGGCGGCGATGGGCGCCAGCACCGCGATGCCGACGAACGGCTCTGCGAAGCCGGGGCCGTAGGGAATGGCGCCGAAGCTGGGTTTGAAGCCGACCGCTCCGACATGCGCCGGCGGGCGGCGGCTCGACCCGCCGGCATCGGTGCCCAGCGCCAACGGCACCAGCCCGCCGGCAACGGCCGCCGCCGGCCCGCCGCTGGAGCCGCCGGGGGTCAGGCTGGGGTCCATCGGATGGCGGGTCGGGCCGAACAGCGGATTGGTGGTGACGCCCTTGCAGGCGAATTCCGAGCTGTTGGCCATGCCGACGACGACCGCACCGGCGCGGCGCAGGCGCTCCACCGCGATGGCGTCGGCGGGGGCGAGGAAGTCGGCGAACAGCCGCGACCCCTGGGTGACGCGCCGGCCAGCGACCCAGATGGTATCCTTGACCGCCACCGGCACGCCGGCCAGAGGCAGATCCTCCAGCTGAAAATTCTCTCTGGCGGCAACGCGGCGGTCCACTGCCTCGGCTTCCTCCAGCGCCTGTTCGGCATGGACGGCGACCAGGGCGTTCAGGGCGGGATTGCCGGCGGCAATGCGGGTGAGCGCCGCTTCGGTGACGGTGCGGGCGCTGCTGTGGCCGTTGCGGACGGCGTCGGCAATGGCTGTGGCCCGAAGGGGAATGCTCATCGCTTGTCTCCGAGAAGGCTCAGTCCCGCCAGCGCCGCCAGCAGGCCCACCACGAGATAGCCGGTGGCGAGGTCGCTGACCGCGGCGGCGGCGACCAGCAGGACCGGGCCGGCGATCAGCCCGGCGAAGCCGCCGACCATCACCGCCCCCGTTGCCTCGCCGATGCGGCCCGCCGGCGCCAGCCGCGCCACCTCCGCCAGGAAGACGCCGTTCCAGCCGCTGGCGGTCAGCCCGAACAGGAAGGTCGCCGCAACCAGCGCCGGGAAGGGCAGGGAGGCGCCGGCCAGCGCCACCAGCGCCGATGCCGCCGCCATGCCCAGCCCCAGCAGCCCGACCAGCCGGCGCGGCGCCACCCAGCGCGAGGCGACCACCCCCCAGCCGAGCCGTCCGGCCAGCCCGCCGGCCTGTCCGGCCGCCAGCGCCACCCCGGCGGCGACATGTCCCAGCCCCAACTCCGCCACAGCGAACACGACGAAGAAGCCGTTCAGCGTCAACTGGCTCGCCGAATAGGGGAAGGAGGCCAGAGCCAGACGGCGCAGCGCCGGGTCGCCGTGCAGCAGCCGGATCGCCGCGCCCAGCCCGAAAGCGGTGGTGGCGGAACGGGTCAGCGGATCGTAGGCCGTCCGCAGCCGTTCGAAGGGCAGGACGCAAACCAGCGCCAGCGCGGCGATGGCTGCATATCCGGCGCGCGGATCGGTGACGGCGGCCAGCAGCGGCAGGGCCAACGACCCCGCCATCGCGCCGATCTGGTTGCCGGTCTGCCGGACCGAGAAGACCATCGGCCGGTCGGCCTCCCGCACCAGCCGCCCGAGGATGGCGGCGCTGGCCGGCGTCTCCGGCCCGCAGGCCAGCCCGATGGCGACCCCGGCCGCCAGCAGTGCCAAGGCACCGCTCCCCATCATCGCGCACAGCATGGCGGCGGCCACCGCCACCGCGCAGAAGCTTGCCATCCTGAAGGAGCCCAGCCGTCCCGCCAGCACCCCGCCGCAGAGCGACGCGGCCATTCCCACGGCGAAGCCGGTGGTGGTGAACAGGCCGAGCCCCGCCGGGGCGATTCCCATGCGCGGCGCCAGCACGCCCGGCGCGAACAGGGCGAGCGCCACCAGGGCCTGCAGGCCGGTCATCCCGATCAGCGCCGGCAGAAGCGGCGGCATCGCCGGAGGCTCGGCCGGCGCTGGCGTTACCGCCGCCGTCTCGGCTACCATTGCAAAAACCCTGACCTGGAGGCGGTATGGCCGGCGGTATTTCGATTCACGGCGTGGACGTGGCGCGCGGCGTCGCAGCGGAAGGGCTGCGGGTGGAGCTTTACGCCCTGACGCCCGACCGCCGCCTTCTGGCCGACGGCCGGCTCGGCGCCAACGGGCAGCTCGACCACCCCACCGTCCGCGGCGAGGGCATCGCGTCCGGCCCGCACGAGGTGCTTTTCCATGTCGGCGACTGGCTGCGCGCGGCGGGATATCCGGAGGAGCAGACCCGCTTCCTCGACATCATGCCGTTCCGCTTTGTGGTGACCGATCTGGACCGCCATCTGCATCTGCCCTTCAAATTCACCCCCTTCGGGGTTTCTCTCTTTCTGGGTGTGTAGGCCGGCTCAGGTCAATCGCTTCGACAGGCCGGCGACGCGTTCCATCACCATCATCAGCGCGATGGTGGCGACGATCAGCACGCCCGACAGCGCCGCGACCGTCACGTCCAGCTTGCCCTCCAGATCCTGCCACATGCGGATCGGCAGCATGTCCGTCGCGGCGTCGCGCAGGAACAGCGACACCGGCACATTGTCGAAGGAGGCCATGAAGGCGATGAACCCGCCGGCCATGATGCCCGGCCGGATCAGCGGCAGCGTGATGCGGCGGAAGGTGAACCAGCGGGTGGCGCCCAGGCTGGCCGATGCCTCCAGCAGGGTCGGGTTCATCTGCGCCAGCGAGGCCACGGTGTTGCGCACGACGAAGGGGACCGACACCACGGTGTGGCCGATGATGAGGGTCAGCGGAGACACCGGCACGCCGACCAGCGAGAAGAACATCAGCGACGACAGCCCGAAGGCCAGCGCCGGCAGCACCAGCGGCGACAGGAACAGGCTGTCCAGCACCCGCGCCGTCAGGCTGGCCGACCGCGCGATGCCGAGCGAGGCGGCCACGCCCAGCAGGATGGACAGTGCGGTCGCCCAGGCCGCCACCTTCAGGCTGTTCATCAGCGCGAACTGGAGCTGCCAGGCGTTCCACAGCTCGACATACCAGCGCAGCGAATAGCCGGGCGGCGGGAATTTCAGCGAATAGCCGCTGGTGAAGGACACCCAGATCACCACGACCGTCGGCGCCGCCAGCAGCAGCAGGGCCAGCAGCGCCACCCCGGTCATGACGATGCGGAAGCTGAGCGCGTCGAAATCGATACGGCGGTTGCCCATGGCGGCCTCCCCGAAGTCAGGCGTTGGTGTAGCCGCGCGACAGGCGGCCCAGCACGTTGAAGATCGACACCACCACCAGCACCGCGACCAGGAAGATGACGGAGATCGCGGCGGCGAAGGGCCAGTTCTGCAGGGTCGAGGCCTGCTGGTAGATATACATCGGCATGAACAGCATCTGCCCGCCGCCGATCAGGCTCTGCGTGATGAAGGCGGTGATGGCGGCGGCATAGGTCAGCAGGCAGCCGGCGATGATGCCCGGCAGCGACAGCGGCAGGATCACCTTGCGGAAGGTCCGCCAATGCCCGGCCCCCAGCACCGACGAGGCGTCGGCGAGGTTCGGGTCGATCCGGCTCAGCGCGGTGATCAGCGGCAGCACCATCAGCGGCATCTGCACCTGCGCCAGGGCCATCACCACGCCGCCCTCGGTGTAGAGCAGCTTCAGCGGCGTGTCGATCAGCCCCAGCCCGAGCAGCGAGGCGTTGACGATCCCCTGCCGCCCCAGGATGACCACCCAGGCGAAGGTGCGCACCACCACGCTGGTCAGCAGCGGCAGCAGCACCAGCAACATGATGAGGCCCTTGGCCCATCCGGGGGAGCGCTGGTGCAGCCACGCCACCGGATAGCCCAGCAGCAGCGTCAGCGCCGTGACCTTCACCCCCAGCCACAGCGTCGATCCCAGCACGCCGAGGCTGAAGCTGTCGCCGAGAAAGTTGACGTACTGGGTCAGTCCGAACCGCCCGCCCTGCGGATCGGTCTGGAAGCTGAGCGCCAGCAGGATGACCAGCGGCGTGACGAAGAAGACGACGAACCCCGCCGCCAGCGGCGCCGCCAGTTTCAGGTCGTATGTGGTGACGTTGCGCAGCGTCGCGGCCATGGGAGTGTCTCCTCTTGAGATGCCCTCTCCCGCTCCGGGAGAGGGCAGCCAATGCCTCACACCCGGATTTCGCGGTTGAAGCGTTCGATCCAGGCGCTGCGCTGTTCGTTGATCTTGGCCCAGTCCTGGAACACGAACTTCTTCGCGATCTCGGCATGGTCCTTGGCGAGACTCTTGGCGAGTTCGCCCTTGATCGCGACCTTGGTGTTGGTCGGCACGATCAGGAACGGCTCCTCCATCAGCTGGGCCTGCACCTCCGGCGACAGGGCGGCTTCGATCAGCTTGAAGGCCAGTTCCTTGTTGGGAGAGTTCTTGACGATGTGGATGGTCGTCTTGAAGGCGATGGCGCCTTCCTTCGGGATGACGAACTCCACCGGGACGCCGCGCGCCTTCAGGATCTGGATGGCGTTGAAGTTGCCGGGGGAGATGTCGATCTGGCCCTGCTGGAACAGGGTGGCGAGCTGGCCGGGGTTGGCGGCGACGGCGGCGAGGCTGGGGCGTAGCGCCTCCAGCGCCTTGAAGGCGGGGTCGATGTTGGACTCCGACCCGCCATGCATCTTGGCCAGTTCCACCATGAAGCCGGTGCCGAGCGTGGAGTTCAGGTTGGTGATGCCGACGCGGCCCTTGAATTCCGGCTTCCACAGATCGGCCCAGGAAGTCGGCGGCGTCTTCACCGTTTCCGGGTTGTAGGTGATGCCCACCACCTGGAAGAAGGGCGCCGGCCCCATCGGCACCTGCGCCGCCGGGATCAGGTCCTTGTAGTGGGCGCTCTTCTCCACCGGGTAGGGCTCGACCAGATCCTGGGCGATGGCCTGCAGCGCGGGCCCCGGATCGTGCAGCATGACGTCGATCGGCGGGTTGTTCTTCGCCGCGTTCACCTTGGCGATCTGGTCGACCGACAGCATGGGGTCGAGCACCATGTCGGCGTTGCCGGTCGCCTTGCGGAAGGCGGGGACGAGCACGGCCTTGTGCGCCTCCTCCCAGCTGCCGGTGAAGGTCGCGAAGACCAGCGGGCGCGCCTGCGCCCAGGTCAGGCCGGGGAAGGCGTGCATGGCACCCAGCGTCAGGGCCGTCTGCATGAGGGAGCGGCGGGTCAGCAGCATGGATCACTCCTGTCGGGTGGGGGAGGAAAAGGGGAGGAAGGGGAAGGACGGATCAGGCAGCGGCGAAGACCGAGGCGAGGCGTGGGGCGACCGGGGCGAGGCGCACCGGCGTGCCGGGGGCGAACAGGGCGGCGCGGTCGATGCGCGGTTCCGACACCTTCACGGCGCATCCGTCGGCGACGCGCACCTCGTGGACAACGGTGGCGCCCAGCGGCAGCCCCATCTCCACCACGCCGTTCAGCGTGTCGGCGCCGGCTGCCGCCGGATCGACGCGCAGATGCTCCGGCCGCAGGCAGACGGTGACGCGGCCTCCGGGGCGGACGTCGCCCTTGGGCGCGCGCGTCTCGATGGTGCCGCCGGCATCCAGCAGCACCGTGCCGCCGTCGCGGCCGGCATCGAGCAGAACGCCGCCCAGCAGGTTGGCCGAGCCGACGAAGGTGTTGACGAACAGACTGTCCGGCGCGTCGTAGATCTCGGTCGGCGGGGAGAACTGCTCCAGCCGGCCCTGGCTCAGCACCGCGACGCGGTCGGCCATCGACAGCGCCTCCTCCTGATCGTGGGTGACCAGGATGGTGGTGATGCCGGACAGGCGCTGGATGCGCTTCACCTCGATCTGCATGTCCAGGCGCAGGTTCTTGTCCAGCGCCGCGAACGGCTCGTCCAGCAGCAGGATCGACGGGTTCACCGCCAGTGCGCGGGCCAGCGCGACGCGCTGCTGCTGGCCGCCGGACAGCTGGCGCGGCATGCGGTCGCCGAGATGGCCCAGCTTCACCAGATCCAGCATGCGCTGGGCCTCGTTGCGCTGGGTGGCGCGGTCGATGCCGCGTGCGTCCAGCCCATAGGCGACGTTCTCCGCCACCGTCATGTGCGGGAACAGCGCGTAGTTCTGGAACACGATGCCGACGGCGCGGCGGTTGGGCGGCAGCCCGTCGATGGTCTCGCCGCCGACGATGACATTGCCCTTGGTCTGGGCCATGAAGCCGGCGATGATCCGCAGCAGGGTCGTCTTGCCGCAGCCCGACGGTCCGAGCAGGGCCACCAGCTCGCCGCCCTTGATGTCGAGCGTCACGTCGTTGACCGCCAGCGTGTTGCCGTAGCGCTGGGTGATCCCGTCGAGAAGAAGCGTCTGCCCACGCTGGGCCGACTGGCTGCTTTGCGAGGCTCCGACCATGGCTGTACCGTCCGTTTCGCGTTGCGCTTTGCAGATCGTTAGATAGCAAAGCGCATGCCGTTTTCGGACTTGTCTTGTTGTATCAGATACTTAAAGCAATATCTGCTTCATGTGAGGAGTGGCTGTCGTTTCGGGGTGATGCTGATTTAAGCGGCATGCGCAGGCAATTGCCGCATTTGTCATCACACCAGCGGCAGGTCGCTGCCGCCATTGACGATATCCACCGTGCCGGAGATCAGGTTCTCCGCATAGAGCGCCTCCAGATCGATGCCGCCGGCCGGGCGCACCGGGCGGATGGCGCGGATCCAGCCGGATATCGCCTGTTCCTGCCGGCGGCGGATCGCCTCCGCCTCGTCCACCGTCACCGCCTGGAAGGACAGGCGGTCGCCGGGGCGCAGGCGGCCGGCGCGGGGCAGGTCGGCGGAGATCACGGTGGCGATCTTGGCATAGCCGCCTGCGGTCTGATGGTCGTTCAGCAGCAGGATCGGCTGCCCGTTGCCCGGCACCTGGATGGAGCCGGTCACCAGCCCGTCCGACGGGATGTCGGCCGATCCGCGATGCCTCAGCGCCGGCCCTTCCAGCCGCAAACCCATGCGGTCGGCCTGCTTGCCGACATGGTAGTCCGCCGACAGGAAGGTCGCCAACGCCTGCTCGGTGAAGCGGTCCTCCTGCGGCCCGAGCACGACGCGCAGCGGTCCGGTGCCGTAGTCCGGCGGTTGCGGCAGTTCCACGTCCGGTCCGTCGGGCGCGCTGTCGCGGACAAGCGGCAACCGGTCGTCCTGGCCGAGGGGGCGCCCGCCGAGCGGCCCGATGCCGGCCCGGACATAGGTGGACAGGCTGCCCATCACCGTGGCCAGCGCAAAGCCGCCGGCCACCGCCAGATAGGCGACCGACGCCCCATCGATCGCCCCCAGCCGCAGCAGGTCGCCCTGGCGCAGGCTGTGGCTGCGGTGGGGTTCCAGCGGCCGGGATGCCTCTCCCTCGCGCTCCAGGGAAATCGCCAGCGGGCCGACCGCGGCGATGCGGACGGAGGCGGCGTCCACCCGCAGGACGGGGCCGAGCAGCGCGATCTCCAGCCCTGCCATGCCCTGCGGGTTGCCGACCAGCGCATTGGCGAGCCGCAGCGCCATCGGGTCGAGGGCGCCGGCGACCGGCATGCCCAATTCCTGGAAGCCGAAGCGGCCCAGATCCTGGATCGTCGCGAACAGGCCCGGCCGCATCACCGTCAAAGCGGCCGTCAGATCGGCACTCATGCTGCGGCCCTCAGGCTGGCGGGATCGAAACGGCCGCCAGCCACCGCCTGCGCGATGCCGTCGAAGGCGGCGCGGTTCACCGCGTCGAAGCGCACCCGGTCGCCGGCCGCCAGCAGGACGGGATCGGCACGGCCGGCGTCGTAGAGCGGCACCGGGCAGCGGCCGATCAGGTGCCAGCCGCCGGGACTCTCCCACGGATAGACGGTGGTCAGCCGCCCGGCGATGGCGACGGAGCCGGCCGGCACCCGCACCCGCGGCTCCGTCCGGCGCGGTCGCTCCAACTCCGCCGGGAGGTCGCCCATGTAGCCGAAGCCCGGCATGAAGCCCAGCATGTAGACGAAGTATTCGGCCGATCCGTGCAACTCCGCCACCCGCTCCACGGTCAGCCCCAGCCCATCGGCCAGTTCGGCCAGATCGGGGCCGAGGTCCGGGTCGTAGCAGACCGGCAGGCGCCACAGCCGCCCTTCGGCCGTGGCGGCGTCGCTGCCGGCCAGCGCCGCCTCCACCGCCGCCTGCATCTCCCGCCGTCCGGTGGCGACCGGGTCGTAGACCACCAGCAGCGAGCGGAAGGTCGGCACCGTCTCCACCAGCCCCGGTGGCGGTTCGGCTTTCAGCCGGGCGTGCAGGGCCATGACGCGGGCGTTGGTCGCCCGGTCGATGGTTTCGCCGAACTCGACGTTGAAGGCGGTGTCGCCTGCGGTGGTAAAGCGGATCTCCACGCCCACGCTCCTTACCCGATCATCATCGACGGCAGCCACGTCACCATGCCGGGGAACAGCCACAGCAGGGCCACCATCACGACCATCAACATGAAGAAGGGAAGGCTGGCCTTGCCGATGGTGAAGATGTTCTTGCCGGTCATGGCCTGCAGCACGAACAGGTTGAAGCCGACCGGCGGCGTGATCTGCGCCATCTCCACCACGATGATGATGTAGATGCCGAACCACAGCAGGTCGATGCCGGCCTGCTGCACCATCGGCAGGATCACCGAGGTGGTCAGCACCACCATGGAGATGCCGTCGAGGAAGCAGCCCATCACGATGAAGAAGGCGGTCAACGCCACCAGCAGCGCCGCCGGCGACAGCTGCATCGTGGTGATCCACTCCGCCAGCAGGCGTGGAATGCCGGTATAGCCCATCGCCACCGTCAGGAAGGCCGCACCCGCCAGGATGAAGCCGATCATGCAGGAGGTGTGGGCGGCGCCGAACAGGCTGTCGCGGAAGGTCGCCCAGTTCAGCGTGCCGGTCGCCAGCGCCAGCACCAGCGACCCCAGCACGCCGATGCCGGCGGCCTCCGTCGGGGTGGCGATGCCGACATAGATGGAGCCCAGCACCGCGGCGATCAGCAGCATCACTGGGATCAGCGCACCGGTGTCGCGGATCTTGTCGGCGAAGCTCTGCGACGACTCTCGCGGCGGCACCCGGCCGGGATTCAGCAGCGACCAGCCGCCGACATAGGCCATGAACAACCCGGTCAGCACGATGCCCGGAATGACGCCGGCGATGAACAGGCGGGCGATGGACACGTCGGCCGCCACGCCATAGACGATCATGATGATCGACGGCGGAATCAGCAACCCCAGCGTGCCGGCGCCGGCCAGCGTGCCGATGGTCATCATCGGGTCGTAGCCGCGCCGGTTCAGTTCCGGAATCGTCATGCGGCCGATGGTGGCGGCGGTGGCGGCCGAGGACCCCGACACGGCGGCGAAGATCGAGCAGCCGATGACGTTCACATGCATCAGCCGGCCGGGCAGCCAGCCGGTCCAGGGCGCCAGCCCCTTGAACATGTCGGACGAGATGCGGGTGCGGAACAGGATTTCGCCCATCCAGATGAACAGCGGCAGTGCGGTCAGCGTCCAGGAGGTGCTCGCCCCCCAGATGTTGGTCGCCATCACCATGCCCACCGGCCGCGCGGTGAACAGCGCCATGGCGACGAAGCCGACGCCGGCCAGCGCCAGCGCCACCCACACGCCGGCCCCCAGCATCAGGAACATCGTCACGACGACGACGATGGATGCGGTCGTCTGGTCCATCGCTCAGCCCTCGCTCTGCATGCCGGCCTGCTGGTACGAGGCTTCCCCGCCCCGCAGCACCGCCAGAAGATCGTCCAGCAAGGCGATCACCAGCACGACCAGCCCGGCCGCCATCAGCGCTTGGGGGATCCACAGCGGGATCGGCAGCACGCCCTGGCTGAGGTCGCCGAAATCATAGGAATCATAGGTCATGCGCACCCAGAACCAGGCGAAATAGGCGCTGAGCGCCGTGCCGAAGGCGAGGCAGGCCAATTCGAAGGCGCGGCGGGCAGCGCCGTGCAGCCGCTCGACCAGCACGCCGACGCGGATATGCGCGCCGCGGCGCAGCGCCGGCCCCAGCATCAGGAAGAAGGATGCGGCCATGCAATAGCCCGCAAGCTCGTCGGCTCCCGGCACCATGCGACCGACCAGGCGGCTAACCACCTGAGTGACGATCAGCACGGCAATTGCGGCAAGCGCGACCGCGCCCAGGATCTCGGCGGTTCGGTAAAGAATGGACAGTGCGGTGCGCATGGCGCAACCACCTCCTGCGGTCGGTCGGGGCGAAGGGCGTCATGGACCGGTGGCGACCCGGCCGGCCGCAATGCTGCGGCATGTCGGCCGGATCGCCGCCTAGTCCCTGCGGCCGGTTACTTGCGGTAGGCGGAGACGATCGCCTCGCCGTCGGCACCGGCGGCCTTGGTCCATTCCTCGGTCATGGTCTTGCCGATGGCGGACAGGCCTTCCTTCAGCTTGTCGGACGGCGGCAGGACCTTCATGCCGTTGCCGGCCATGGTCTTGTTCAGTTCGGCCGTCTTCTTCTCCCACTCGGCCCAGCCGGCGGCCTCGGCCTTGGCGGCGGCCTCCTGGACCGCCTTCTGGGTGTTGGCGTCCAGCCCCTTCCACACCTCGGCGTTGACGAAGACCATGTTGCGCGGCAGCCAGGCCTGGACGTCGTAATAGACCTTTACGAAATCCCAGGCCTTGGTGTCGACGCCGGTGGCGGCGGACGTGATCATCGCGGTGACGATGCCGGTGCCGAAGGCCTGCGCGACCTCCGCCGCCTCGATCTTCACCGGCACGGCGCCGCTCAGTTCGGCGATGCGGGTGGTTGCCGGGTTGTAGGCGCGGAACTTCTGCCCCTTCAGCGCGTCGACCGACTGGATCTCGTCCTTGACGTAGAGGCCCTGCGGCGGCCACGGAATCGAGTAGAGAAGCTTCAGGCGCTGGCGCTCCAGCTTCTTCTCCAGATAGCTCTTGGAAACGTCGTAGAGCTTGCGCGAGGCCTGGAAGTCGGTGGCGAGGAAGGGCACCGAATCGAGGCCGAAGAGCGGATCCTCGTTCGCCCAGGAGCTGATCAGCACCTCGCCCAGCTGCGCCTGTCCGGACTGGACCGCGCGCTTGATCTCCGGATGGCGGACCAGCGAGCCGTTCGAATGGACGGTGATCTGGATCTTGCCGCCGGTGGCCGCCTTCACGTCCTCCGCGAACTGCTTCACCACCACGGTGTGCAGGTTCGTGTCGGGATAGGGGGTCGGCATGTCCCAGGTCTCGGCGAGTGCTGCCAGCGGCCCGGCGGCGACGCCCAGCCCCAGCAGGCTGGCGACGATCGGGCCGGCCATCCGGGCGACGAGACGGGATTGCAGCATGTCAGCGGTCATGATGTTCGGAAGCTCCCTGATTGTTGGCCGAAGCGGCGCCCGCCGGCCTTATGGCCGGTCGGACGGTGGGCAGAAGCCGGATGTCCGGCCCGGCCGGAGCCTGCGCGAGCAGCCCATGGCCAAGGCATCGTGACAGCGGCCTCCCTGATCCTGCCCATTCGGTCCCCAAGGGTTCACCGTTCCGAGCGATCCGTCAAACCTCCAATGTTACAGCCGGGGAAAAAATCAGTGCGGCCCGTTCCTTATGGCCTCGCGGCCGGTACGGGCGATCAGTAGATCAGTTCGTTCTCGCCGCTGCCCTCGGCCAGCACCAGCTCGCCGCGGGCGGCGAGGTCCTTGGCCAGCTGGACCATGTACATCTGCGCCTCGTCCACGTCGCGGACGCGGACCGGACCCATGGCGGCCATGTCCTCGCGCAGGATCTTGGCGGCGCGCTCGGACATGTTGGAGAAGAACAGATCCTTCAGCGACTCCGACGCGCCCTTCAGCGCGGTGCCCAGCTTCTGCTTGTCCACAGTGCGCAGAACGGTCTGGACGCCGCCGGGGTCGAGCTTCGAGAGATCCTCGAAGGTGAACATCAGCGACTTGATCCGCTCGGCGCTGTCGCGGTTGCGCTCCTCCAGCGCCGCCATGAAGCGGTGCTCGGTCGTGCGGTCCAGCCCGTTGAAGATCTCCGCCAGCATCTCGTGGCTGTCGCGCCGGCTGGTGCGGGCGAGGTTGGTCATGAACTCCGTGCGCA
>JBKHVJ010000259.1:0-3500 GCA_046570145.1 Alphaproteobacteria bacterium | reverse complement strand
TGCGGCGGGTCGCGGTCTGGTATTTCTGCGGCCGTCGCTCTGACCGCCTGGATGCGCACTCTATGGGCACCGCCGTTCGTCCCGCATGCACCATACCAGCGTCCTGGGACGCGTTCTCGGATGTCGATGCCTTCGTCGAGGAGGTGCTGGTCGAGCTGACAGCGATGGTGGCCGACGGCAGTCGCCCGACCCGCACCGGACCCAAGCCGGCGCTTACCGGAGCAGGGGATTGAGTAGCAGAGGAACGCAAAACCCAGGTAAGCGCTGCACCCCAGAAATTCTGCCGTCTCCGGGCACCGTCCCGGTGGGGTAGACCCCAGCAAGGCGAGGCGATAAGACACTTTCTACGTCTCAATAGGGTTGAGTTCGGCTTTCCGATACGCCTCACGGGCGCGTTTTAGACCCTACCGAGACAGCCAGGGGGGCTTACCTAGGTTCTTGGTTCCGCTGCTACTCGGACCCCTAGAAGCGCAGGTCCTTCAGCGCGAAGCTGCTCTTGCCCACCATGTCGATGGCGTGGGTGGCGTTGGTGTAGGGCGACTGCGTGCCGGTGACGAGGTGCAGGGTCGCGGTTTCGCGGTCGTACCAACCGTTGCCGTTGTCGGTCTCCATCGCCGCGGGATCGACATACTGCGAATGGAATTTGCGCCGGAAGATCGCTCAGTCGGCGGGCGGCGATTCCAATTCCCGGTCAATCTCTCCCGCGTGGTACATCGCCTCCGCCGAGGGGGAACCCTGCTGGTTGGGCGTCGGCCAGGTGGTTCCCCGGTTCTGCACCTTGGGCCTGACCGTGGTGTTCTTCAGCGGCGAGTAGACGTCTTCGGCAAAGGGCGTCTCGCCGCCGACGCGGACGTAGCGCGCCGCGCCATAGGGATCGCGCTCGACATAACCGGTCTCAGCCCCCAGCGGACGGCGTCCTCGTTCCATTTCAGGCGGGCCTTGGCGGCGCGGAACCTGGGATAGTCGTGATAGATCAGCAGGGCGAGCGGCTGGCCGAGGAGCAGCGGCATCCGGCTGCGTGCGAGAAGCAGGTCGCCGTAGAAGTCGGGTTCCGGCATCGTCACACCGTCGGCGGCCAGCGTCTCCTCCAGCACCAGACGGTCGGGCTGCAGATGGTCCGGCAGCATCGACAGGTCGATCCCCTCGAAAATCCGGTCGGCACGGGTGGCGCGCAGCAGGAAGGCATGGGCCTGTTCGGCCGGCCATCCGGGCATGTCGCGGGCACGCACGTCGATGGCGAACACCTTGTCGCCGGTCACTTTCGGAATGCCGTCGCGGCGGAAGCGGATGCGTCCCTGCGCGTCGAGCCAGTTGGGCGGCTGGGTCACCGTCCCGGTCTGCATGATCGCCAGGGCGCGGTTGAGCGGCAGCACGGTGGCGCTGACGCCGGCGGCGGCAGCGGCCTGCAGGAAGGCGCGGCGGGACAGCCTGGATGGACGCATGGCGGCCGTGGTCCTCCGAACAGTGGGAAAGGTGGCCGCGGAGGGCCGGGACTTGCAGTGTCAACTCGCGCCCAAAAGATCGGTTCCGGCCGGATCGCGTGGGTTTCCCCTATTGCGCAAAGGGATAAAGGACCACGAGACCCATGGCATAGAGGATGAGCGCCGCCAGCGAATCGTACCCCATCCGCCAAATGGTTCGGTCCTGCCGCTCCAGAAGACCGATGAGGAAAAGGCCCGTCAGCAGGCTGGCCAGCAAGGCCGCCACGGCTTCGAAGGTTCCGCCTTCGGACAGCACCGGCCCGCCGGAATAGGTGAGGTCGGCCAGGAACAGCAGCGCGATGTTGAAGAGGTTGGTGCCGAAGATGTCGCCGACCGCCATTTCATAGCGCCGGATGCGGAGCGCCGAGACGATGGAACTCAGCTCCGGCAGCGAGGTGGCGAAGGCAAGAAGCACGAAGCCGACCAGCCCGGTGCCCAGCCCGCTCTGTTTGGCGATGGCGTCACCCGCCTGCGACAGAACGAATCCCGCCAGCAGAATGACCGCCGCCACCGCCGAGGTCTTCAGCACCAGCGTCCGCAACGGCTGTTCCGCTCCTGGGAGATCGCCGCCCTCGTCCACTTGGGCGTCGACCGCTTCCCAGACATGGCGGCGTTCGTAATTCGAGGACAGCCAGAGTGCAGCGACGCAGCCGCCCAACAGGGCCGTGGTCCACACCCCCACACCGGCGACGGCGATGTCACCGGCGACCAAGGCCGCGGCAACCATGCAAAGGAGCATCATGCCCAGCGTCCCCTGCAGCAGGGTCGAAGGCTTCGCGACCACGGAGGTCAGCGCGTCCCGGCCAAGCACCATGTCCGCCACCGCGAGCAGGAGGACGTTGCCGGCGGCACTGCCGATCAGATTGTTGACCGCGAGCGTCGGGCTGCCGGTCCAGGATGCGGTGGTCACCGTCGCGATCTCCGGCAGCGAGGTGATGCCGCCGAGCAGAAGCATGCCGATGAAGGCCTGTCCCGCTCCCGTTGCCTGCGCGATGCCATCCACATAGACCGCGAGGCGCGTTCCGGCGGCCCACACCAGAGCGGCGGCGGCGGCAAAGATCGCCAGGTTGGCGAGAAGGGGAAGACCGTCGAGGGGCATGTCGGAACCGGAGCTGTGGGAAGATGCCGCCGCCATCTGCTCCCCGCCAACAGTGGCGCGCCTATCTCGTCTCGCCCGGCCGCCATGCCGGGCGACGTTCGGGGGCATAGACCGTCACGGCTTGTGGACGGATGCGAAAGGTGGCAGGGGTGACGGTGACCAGCGCGCCGTCGGCGATCTCGCGGCCGAACTTCAGGCACCACCGTCGCACCGTCTCATGGCTGACGAGGATGCCGCGCGCTGCCAGCATCTCCTCGACCATCCGCAGGCTCAGGGGAAAGCGGAAGTACAGCCAGACCACCGTCGCGATGACCTCGGCGGGGTAGCGGTAACCAGTATAGCGGTGGTCAGCGGGTGTCGTCATGCCGCTCCATATCCCGCCCTCGCCCGCTCCCGCAACCCGTCCAACGCCAACTTGACGGTGCCCTTTCGTGTAGTGCCCCCTATCACCGGGTATTTCGGAGTGACGAACTGTTGCAGCCATGGTTGTTCCTAATTCGAGGATTGTTAAACGGATGGAAAGTTGACCCCCTGCAAGCGCCCAAATTTCACCCCCACCGGAAGTGGTCGGTTGCCCCGGTAGTCCATGGGCAACGAGGGGCCGCCGCCCGCTTCCATAGCGCGGTGGCGGCGGCCCCTCGATTTGCCTGTGGACCCACCGGGGCAACCGTCGGGTCGGATCACCAACTCGCCATTTCGTTGAAGAGAGCGCCATAACCTGGGCTGTGCAAAGGGGCCAACTTTGGGCGCATGCTACCCCCCAGAAAGGGTCAATTTTGCTAGCTGAAACACATTTGTACGGTGGGCTTGGCAGGCGAGCGCTTGATGGCATCGCCTCCACGCCGACCATGCGATGACGGTTGCGGGCTCGATCGACCGCCGGGTTAGGCGGTCGGCAACACGACGGATCTCCTGCATCG
>JBKHVJ010000258.1:0-5210 GCA_046570145.1 Alphaproteobacteria bacterium | reverse complement strand
ATCGTCAGGCCGTTGCCCTTCGACTTGGAGATCTTCTGGCCCTTGTCGTCCAGGAACAGCTCGTAATTGAAGCCTTCCGGCGGGGTGCCGCCCAGGATCCTGCAGATCTTGCCGGCGAGATCGGCCGACGGGATCAGGTCCTTGCCGTACATCTCGTAATCGACCCCCAGGCCGAACCAGCGCATGCCCCAGTCGGGCTTCCACTGCAGCTTCACATGGCCGCCGGTGACCGGAAGCTCGACCTTCCTGCCGTCCTCGTCCTGGAAGACGATGGTGCCGGCATCGACGTTGCGCTCCAGCATCGGGACCTGCAGGACCCGCCCGGTGGAGGGGGAGACCGGCAGGAAGGGGCTGTAGGTCGCCTGACGCTCCGCGCCCAGGGTGGGCAGCATCACCGCCATCACCTCGTCGTAATGGCGCAGGATGCCGAGCAGCGCCTCGTCGAAGCGGCCGGACTTGTACCAGTCGGTGGAGGACTGGAACTCGTACTCGAAGCCGAAGCTGTCGAGGAAGGCGCGCAGCCGGGCGTTGTTGTGGGCGCCGAAGCTGTCATGGGTGCCGAAGGGATCGGGCACCTGGGTCAGCGGCTTGCCGAGGTTGGCCGCCACCATCTCCTTGTTGGGGATGTTGTCGGGCACCTTGCGCAGGCCGTCCATGTCGTCCGAGAAGCAGAACAGCCTGGTCGGAATGTCGCTCATGGTCTGGAAGGCGTGGCGCACCATGCTGGTGCGCGCCACCTCGCCGAAGGTGCCGAGATGCGGCAGGCCCGACGGACCATAGCCGGTCTCGAACAGGACATAGCCTTTGGCGGGCGGCGCTTTCGCGAAGCGCGCGACCAGTTTGCGCGCCTCCTCGAACGGCCATGCCTTCGCCTGCAACGCCAGATCCCGTTCGCCGGTCATCGTCGGACCCTTTCGAAACCAGATAGATAAAGTCAAGGAATGAGGGCAAAGACCCTAGGGCCGGGCGGCCGTGGCGTCAACCGTGGGACGTGCGGCAGGGGGCATGGCGGACGCTCTTGCGGTGCCCCTTCGCCCGGTCCATCCTGCGCCGCCCGCGGGATCGGCTTTGCGGGATCTGTCGGGGCGTTGCACGTCGATGAGTTGGCTGTATCTGGCGGTCGCGATCCTGTTCGAGATCGTCGGCACCTCCGCGATGAAGATGTCGGACGGCATGACGCGGCCCGGCCCCGCGGCGGTGGTGGTGCTGTGCTATGGCGTCGCCTTCGTGCTGCTGGCCAAGGCGTTGCGCAGCATCGAGGTCGGCATCGCCTATGCCATCTGGTCGGCGGCGGGAACGGCGGCCATCGCCGCCATCGGCGTGTTCGTGTTCGGGGAATCGCTGACGGTGATGAAGGTGGTGGGCATCGCGCTGATCGTCGCCGGGGTCATCAGCCTGCATGTGGCGAACGGAGCGGCCTGACCGCAATAGTTAGGCATTGACCTAAGTATTGGTTGCCGGTAGGGTGCCGTCATGGATGCGGCACTCGACACGACTTTTCGCGCTCTGGCGGACCCCACGCGCAGGGCGGTCATTCAGGCGCTTGGACGCGGTCCGGCGTCGGTCAGCGATCTTGCGAAACCTTTCGAGATGGCTCTGCCGAGCTTTCTTCAGCATCTGAAGATGCTGGAGGACAGCGGACTCGTCGAAACGCGGAAGGTCGGTCGGGTGCGCACCTGCACGCTGAAGCCGGAGGCGCTGGCGGCGGCGGAAAGCTGGCTTGAAGCCCAGCGGAACCTCTGGACCAAGCGACTCGACCAACTGGACAGCCTGGTGCTGGACCTCAACAGACGGGAGGAGGAGACCCCATGACCGCTTACAGCGCAACGGACTTCAATCCGCAGCTCGACCTTGAACTGAAGCGCGAGGTCGCGGTTCCGCCGAAGCTCGTCTGGCGGGCCTGGACCGAGCCGGAGCTTCTGATGAAGTGGTTCACGCCGGTCCCCTGGCGGACCACCGCCTGTGAGATCGACCTGCGGCCCGGCGGCAAGTTCCGCACGGTGATGGAGGGGCCGAACGGCGAGAGGAACGACAGCACCGGCTGCTTCCTGGCCGTGGAGCCGGAGCGGCTTCTGGTCTTCACCGACGCGCTCGGGCCGGGGTTCCGTCCCACCGGCGGCGGATTCATGACCGCGTCGGTCACCATAGAGCCGACGGCCGGCGGCACGCTCTATACCGCCATCGCCTTCCACAAGGACGAAGCGGCCAAGACGCAGCATGAGGAGATGGGCTTCCACCAGGGGTGGGGGACCGCGCTCGACCAGCTTGTCGCGCTGGTGAAGGGGCTGTGAGGGGACTGCCCGTTCAGGCCCCGACCTTGAACGGGTTCACCTGCCGGGCGGCGCGTTCCACCGCGTCGGCCGGGCCGGGGCGGCCGAGGAAATAGCCCTGGGCGATGTCGCAGTTCAGTTGGCGCAGGGCCTCCAGCGTTTCCGCATCCTCCACCCCCTCCGCCACGGCGGTCAGGTTCAGGCCGTGGGCCATCTGGATGACCGCGGCGGTGATCTTGGCGCTGTCGTGGTTGCTGGTGAGGTCGGCGACGAAGCCGCGGTCGATCTTCAGCTTGTCCACCGCCAGGCGGCCGATATAGGACAGGTTGGAATAGCCGGTGCCGAAATCGTCGATCGACACCTGCACGCCCATCGCCTTGATCCGGCGCAGATTGTCCATCACCAATTCGGTGTTCTGGATCAGCATCGATTCGGTCAGCTCCAGTTCCAGCAGCAGCGGATCGAGACCGCTGTCGGCCAGTGCCCCGGTGACCGTGCGGACGAGATCGCTGCGCTGGAGTTGCAGGGCCGACAGATTGACCGCCACCGACAACGACAGGCCGCGGGCGTGCCATGCCGCCGCCTGCCGGCAGGCCTCCGCCAGGACCCAGGCGCCGATGGGAACGATCAGGCCGCTGTCCTCGGCGATGGGGATGAAGGCGCCGGGCGGGATCATGCCCTTGTCGGGATGGTTCCAGCGCAGGAGCGCCTCCGCGCCGGTGACGGCGCCGGTCTCCAGGCTGACCTGCGGCTGGTAGTGGACCAGGAACTCGCCCCGTTCCAGCGCGCGGCGCAGGCCGCTGCGGGTGGACAGGTGCGCGACCGCTTCGGCGTTCATCGCCTCGGCATAGAAGCGGTGGGTGTCGCGGCCGGCGGCCTTGGCGTGATGCAGGGCGGTGTCGGCGTTCTTCAGCAGGGTGGCGAAGTCCTTGCCGTCGGCCGGAGCCAGCGCGATGCCGGAGGACAGGGTGACGGTCAGTTCCTGCCCGTCGATCTCGAAGGGGGCCGCCATCCTCTCGTGCAGGGACGCGACCGTTTCCACCACCGCGTCGGCGTCGGGCAGGCCGGACAGCAGCAGGATGAACTCGTCGCCGCCGCTGCGGCTGACCGTGTCGGTGTCGCGCACCGCGGCCTTCAGCCGCTCCGCCGTGGCGCGCAGCAGGGCGTCGCCCACGGCGTGGCCCAGGCTGTCGTTCACCGTCTTGAAGCGGTCGAGCCCGCAGGCGACCAGCGCCACCAGCCGGCCGTTGCGCTCCGCCCGCGCCAGCGCCTGTTCGGTGCGGTCCTGCAGCAGCAGCCGGTTGGGCAGCAGGGTCAGCACGTCGTGGCGCGCCAGATACTCCACCCGCTCCTGCGCGGCCTTGCGTTCGGTGATGTCGCGGGCGACGACCAGCAGGCGGCGGTCGTTGCCGTCCACCGTGGCGCGCCGCATGCTGACCTCCACCCAGAACAGGGTGCCGTCCAGCCGGCGGGCATGCCATTCGAACAGCTGCGGTTCGCCGCCGGCCGCCTTGCGGATCCAGGCCGCCGCCTCGGCGCGGGTATAGGGCGGCAGGCCGGAGCTGATCATCCCCACGGTGACGGTCGAGAGCGGCATGTCGCCGATCTGGTACATCTCCGCCATGCGGCGGTTGATCTCCAGGATGGCGCCGCTGTCGAGGTCGAGGATGAAGATGGCGTCGGTGACGCTGTCGAAGATGGTGCGGACGCGCTCCTCGCTGGCGGTCAGGGCGGCGACCGCGGTGCGCAGGCTTTCCGTCTTGCTTTCCACCTGCCGGCGCAGCAGCAGCCCCCAGACCAGCGCGCCGATGCCCAGCACGACGAGGCCCGCCAGCAGCTTGAGCAGCAGGTCGATCAGTCCGGGGCTGACCCCGCCCAGGCTGCGGCCGATCCAGCGCTGCTCGATCGCCTTGCGCTCCTCCGGGGTGATGCGGGCGAAGCCATCGGAGATCAGCCGATGAAGCGCGACATCGCCCTTGCGGACCGCCCAGTGCAGTTCGCCGGTGTAGAGCGGATCGGTGTAGCGGAAGCGTCCCTGCACCCCGCGCTTGGTCATGTAGTAGTTGGCCGCCGGGTCGTCCATGCAGAAGACCCGCGTCTCCTGCCGGGCGGCGGCGTCGACCATCACCTCGAAGCCGGAATAGAGCTGGAAGGCGGTGATGCCCTGATCGGTCAGCCATTCGATGCAGAAGTCGCTGTCCTTGACGCCGACGGTGAAGGCGCGCAGCGACTCCACCCCGATGATCCCGCTGAGGTCGCTGCTGAACCAGATCGGCACATCGACGCGGGCGTAGGGGGTGGAGAAGTCGTAGAGCGCGTCGCGCGCATCGTTGCGGAAGATGGTCTCGATCACGTTGGCGCCGCCGGTGTCGATCGCCTGCCGTGCCAGATTCCAGTCGCTCGGCATCATCTGCACCGTGACGCCGGTCCTCTGCGACCATAGCGCCCACAGGTCCTTCACGATCCCGACATGGGTGCCGTCGGCGTTGCGGAAGCTGTAGGGCGGGTAATTGTCATCCAGCGCCACCCGGACCTCGGCCGGACGCGGTCCTGCTTCGGACGTCGGCAGGGCGGGCAGGGCGGGCAGGGACGAGTTGATCGCCACGGCCGGGCCGCCGGCCAGCATCGGCAGAAGCAGCACGGCAAGCCGGTGCAGGGCGACCAGACCGCCGGCAAGACACCGGCCCCCCAGGTACCGGCTCCCGAAGGGCCGGCTCGCAGATCGTCCATGACGGGCGGTCCGCGGATCGAGGCTCATCCTCGGGTTCCGGCGCGGATGGCGGGTGGGAGGCGGCGGACGGGCATTGACATCGCTCTGGCCGGGGGCTCTTGCCGGGGGCGCTGGTTGCGGTGGCGGGACCGGGCGCCGTCATCCGGCCGCCACCGCCCCGCTCTCGCAACCTCGCCGGAGAGGGTAGCCCGTTCGACCCGCGTCGGCAA
>JBKHVJ010000257.1:0-3132 GCA_046570145.1 Alphaproteobacteria bacterium | reverse complement strand
CGTACGCCTTCCCCCTTGCCGTCGCTGTCGGCAATGCGTACGCGCACGCGGTCGCCGGCCACCGTATGGGGCACGAACAGACGCAAGCCGTCGGCAAGCGCCAGCCCGTCGCCGCGGGCGCCGACGTCGGTGATGGAGACCTCCAGTTCCCGCGTTTCGGCGGGCGCTTTGTTGGCCTTGCGGGCGGGCTGGCGTCCCTTGGCGAAGGGGCGCTTTGCGGGGCGCGTCATGACGGGAGGTCCGGTGAGGGAGAAGTGCGCCCCCCTTTACGCCTCCAGCAGCTTGGCGCGCAACGGTTCCGGAATGGGGGTCGGGCGATGGGCCGCCTTGTCGACGATCACCGCCACCGCTTCCTGGGTGGCGATGCAGCGGTCGCCCAGGAAGATGGCACAGCCCAGCGTGATGGAACTGGTGCCCAGCCGCAGGGTTCGCGCGCCGATCCGCACAATGTTGGGATACAGCAGCTCCGCCTTGTATTCGATCAGGCTGCGGGCCAGCACGACGGTCCAGGGGTCGTCCTCGCGGAAGCCGCCGGCCCCGTGTAGCAGGGCGATGCGCGCCTGTTCGAAATAGACGCCGATGGCGTTGTTGTTGACGTGCCCCACCGCGTCCAGGTCGTTGAAGCGCACGCGCTCCTCCCACCAGAAGCGATAGAACTCGGGGCTGGTCAGGTCGGGCGTGCCGGTCATGCTGTTCCCTTGCCGTATAGGTCAATCCGCTTCCGGACTGTGGCGTATGGTCGGGGGGCGGCGCAAGTCCGGCCTCCCGTTTACGGCCGCTATTTGCGATGCGGCCCGCGAATTCCCGCGCCAATCGCCGATTGGGCGTGTTATTGGAGTCGGACCAACCCTCCGCAACGGACCGGACGATGAGCAAGGACACCACCAACCAGACGGCCGAGGCGCTGTTCGAAAAGGCGCTGTCGATCGCCGAGAAGCATCTGGATGAGGCGATCAAGGAAGGTGGCCCGCTCGGCCCCTACATCGCCGTCGCCATGATCGAGGCCGCGGTGAACGCCGCCGTGGACGAGACCAGCCACGAAGACGTGATCGACATGCTGCGCGACCTCGCCGCCCAGATCGAGGCGGACGCCGACGAGGCGGAAGAGGACTGAGCCTCAGGCCGACTCCAAGGCTACTGCGGCCCCTGCCTGCCGGCGCGCCTCGCGCCGGCGCAGGATCTCGTAGGCGACGGCCCCCAGGATGGTCAGCGCGATCAGCACCAGCGACAGCGCGTTGACCGCCGGGGTCAGGCCGGTCCGCACCTTGGTCGCAATGTAGACGGTCAGGGTGGTGTCCAGCCCGCGCACGAACAGCGTGGTGTTGTAGTTCTCGAAGCTCTGCAGGAAGGCCAGCAGGGACGCCGACAGGATCGCCGGCATCAGGTATGGCAGCGTGATGCGCCGGAACACCTGCCCATGCGTGGCGCCGAGGTCGAGCGCAGCCTCCTCCAGCACAGGGTCGAACCGCTCCAGCCTTGCCGAGAACAGCAGCATGGCATAGGCGGCGATGAAGCTCGATTGCGCGACCACGGTCAGGAACAGCCCGCCGCTGACCCCGAACCACTCCCGCCAGAACACCAGGGTGGAGATGCCGACGATCACCCCCGGCGTCAGCAGCGGCGACACCATCAGCGCGTAGAGGAAGGTCTTGGCCCGGCTGTGCAGCCGGTCGAGCAGCAGCGCCGCCGCCAGCCCCAGCGGCACGGCCAGCGCGATCACCCCCGCCCCGACCAGCAGGCTGGTGCCCAGCGCCGCCCACATGCGCTGGTCGTCCCACAGCGCCTGGAACCAGTTCAGCGTGAAGCCCATCCACGGCGTCACGGTGGGAAAGCGGCTGCTGTTGAAGGTCGCCGCCGCCATGATGCCCAGCGGCAGGAACAGATAGCCGAAGAACAGCACCAGATAGGCACCGGTCAGCAGGCGGCGGAGGCGGGCGGCGGTCATGGTTGCGGACTCATGTCGCGATGGCTCATTTCGCAATATCGGCCAGCCCGACGCGGAACAGCCGCATCGCGCCCAGGATGAAGCCGATGCACAGCACCAGCAGGATGAAGGCGTAGGCCGCCCCCTGGTTCCAGTTCCCGCCCTCGAAGAACCAGTTGTAGATGATCTCGGTGAACCAGCGGCTGTTCGGCCCGCCCAGCAGGGCCGGCACGGCATAGCTGCCGGCCGCCAGCATGAAGGTCATGATGCAGCCGACGGCGATGCCGGGCTTGGCGTGGGGAAGCACGATGCGACGGTGGATGCGCAGCCAGCCGGCGCCCAGATCCCGCGCCGCCTCGATCTGGTTGCGGTCCAGCGATTCGATGGCGTTGTAGAGCGGGAAGACCATGAACAGGATGTAGACATACACCATGCCGACGATCACCCCGCCGTCGCCGCCCAGGAAGCGCTGGGGCTCGTCGATGATGCCGAGCCCCAGCAGGATCGCGTTCAGCGGCCCATTGAAGGCCAGGATGATGTACCAGGAGAAGGTGCGCAGCAGCTCGTTGATCCAGAAGGGGACGACCAGCATCAGGATCAGCAGCGGCAGCCGCCGCTTGGGCGCCACCTGGGCCAGATAGAAGGCGACCGGATAGCAGACGGCCAGCGTGGTGGCGGTGACCAGGGCGCTGGCCCAGATCGTCTTCAGGAAGATCGCCAGATGGATCCGGTTTGTCCACAGGGTCAGGTAATTCTTGACCGTGAACACGTCCTCAGGCCCGCCGAGCTTGGACGGCGGCAGCGACGGCCGGAAGGAAAAGCCGATCATCATCAGCTGCGGCAACACCACCAGCAGCGCCAGCCACAGCGCGACCGCCAGCAGGATCGCTCCGGTCAGGACCGGGCCATACCGGCGAAGAACCTCCGTCATTCGGGCACTGCTCCAGCCTGTTGGACCGGCCCGACGCCTATCATGGGGATTCCCGCCGGCGCAAGCGCGGCTATATGACGATGACGTTCAGACGAGGGGCAGCCTGATCAGCCGAGATTGTGCTTGGCCACCACCGCGGCGAAGTCGTCGCCGAAATGTTCGCCCACGCGGATGACGGAAACGCCGTGCGGGATCTCCTTCAGCGACGGGTGGTCGAGGTTCAGCGAGGTCAGCAGCGCCATCGGCACATGGTGGGTCACGCTCATGGCGCGCAGGC
>JBKHVJ010000256.1:0-16470 GCA_046570145.1 Alphaproteobacteria bacterium | reverse complement strand
GAGCGGGTGCAGGCGCCCGGACGAACGGCTTTCCATCCCCTGCCTGCCGACAGCCTGACCGGAGCCGCGATCTCCGACCCGCGCACGGTTCTCGACACGGCAGACATCGACACGGCCAAGTTCGAACCGCCGGAGAGGCGCTGAGGTTCCAGCTTCTTCCGAGTGCCGTCGTCGGGTTAGAGTCGATCGGATTTGAACCTGGGCATGTCCCTTCGGCGGAGGAAACGTGGTCGAGACGTCGCGCATCCAGTCGCTGCGTGTGGTGGCGAGCCTGATCAATTCGGGCGGCGATCTGGCGACGGTGCTCCAGCGCCTGGTCCTGGCCGCCTGCCGGCATGCCAACTGGTCGATGGGGTCGATCATGGCGGTGGATGTCGAGCATGGCTACGCCCTGGTCGTCGTCCGCCACGACCCGACGCTGATCCAGCGGCCGCTGTCCGACCGCTGGGAGCTGGCGACCAGCCCGTCGCTGGTCGCCCTGCGGCGGAACGAGCCGGTCTTCATCCCCGACGCCCGGGTATCCGAGGAATTTCCCGGCTACCGTCGGGAGGCGTTCGAACGCGACTACCACAGCGTGCTGGTCGTGCCGATGAACTGCACCGACGACAGCGGCCGGCCGCTGGTGCTGAGCGTCGTGTCCCGCAGCATCGCCGAGGTGAGCGAGGAGGATCTGACCTTCATCGGCATGATCGTCCAGCTCGGCGAGATCGCGGTGGAGCGCCAGCACCGGCTGCGCGCGGAATCCCTGGCGGCCGAGCGCCTGCAGCGGGCGCTGGAAGTGAACACCTCGCTTCTGCGGCAGGCGCTGGAGGATGGGGCGATGGCCACCCTGCTGCCCCGCATCCGCGACCTGCTGCCCTACTCCATCGTCATCGTCGATTTCACCGCCAACCTCGTCACCGCCGACCGGGCGCCTTGTGGCAGCGACATCGACGACGCCGACTGGCAGGCGGCGGTCGCGACCGGCCTCGGCCCCTCGATCATGAAGGCGGCGCGCGATGCGATCGACCATCCCGCCGCCACCGAGGCGACCCTGTTCTGGGAGGTCGGCGGCAAGCGCATCCGTACGGCGCCGCGCATCGATCCGCTGACCGCCGACGGCGAGGTGGTCGGTGCGTTGATGATCTTTCCCGGTCCGCAGCCTTACGGCCAGGCCGACCAGCTTCTGCTCGACGGCATCAAGCACGCCCTCGGCATTCAGATGCTGCGCAACGTCATCCGCTTCCGCTACGAGAACCGGACATTGACCGACCTGTTCCTGGAACTGGTGGAGCGGCGGTGGCGGGATAACCGCGACATCGGACAACGCGCGCTACGGCTCGGCCTCAATCTCGACCTGCCGACCCAGATGATCGTGGTCGGACTGCCCGGCCGCAGTCCGCGGGCGGTGAGCGCGGCGGCCGACCTCCACCTCCCGGTCCAGCGGCTGCTGCCGCTGCACGGGGTCACCGGCACGCTCGTCACCGTTCCGGCCGGACTGGACTGCCTCATTCCTGCCGTCGACGAGCGGAGCCAGGGGCCGGTCAATCGGCTGATGGCGCAGATCGCGCGGTCCGTCGCCGACATCCTGCATGCCGAACCTTTCGTCGTGCTGACGAGCCGCTGCACGGCCCCGCCGGACTATGCGGAGGCATGGGAGCGCTCCTGGCGGATGATCCGGATCGCCGACGAGTTCGGTCGCCCCGGCGTCCTCGATGCCCGGCAGTTCGGCCCGCTGCCCATGCTGCTGGCCGCATCGAACACCCACGAGGTGCGCGACTACGTCGCCGACAGCATCGGTGCCCTCATGGAGTACGACCGCCGGCATGGGACTCCCTATCTGGAGACGCTTTCCGCCTATCTGAAGACGGGGTGCCGTACCAAGGCCTGCTCCGACCAGCTTGGCGTACACGTCACCACCCTGCGCTATCGGCTGACGCGCATCGCAGAGCTGTTCGGGATCGATGTCGAAAGCCCCGATCGTCGCTTCTCGGTTGAACTCGCCATTCACCTGAGCGGGGTTATCGACCGGTCCACCTGATCTCGGAAGGGCCATTCCGACGCAACCCGGCGCCGCAGCGTCCGGCGGCGGAATGATCGACGTCCGTTCAGGCGCCGACATCGATGCCGGCCACTCCGCTCGTGGAATAGGCCATCAGTTCCTCGATGAAGTCGGCGACGATGCGTGACGGGCGGCGGTTCGGCGGGAGAAGAAGCAGAGTGCGCGACCGGATCACCGGTTCGAACGCGCAGGCGACCAGGCCACGGCCGACATAGGGCTCGGTGGTCAGCGGACTGACCATGCCGCAACCGATGCCGGCCTGCACCATGGCGCAGACCGTCGTCGAATAGGGTGTTTCCAGCACGATCTTCGGCATCACCCCATGGGCGGTCAGCACACCGTCCAGCCGGCGGCGCGCCGTGTCCTCGGGCGCGAGGGCGATGAAGGGCGTGCCGTGAAGATCGGCGGGATGCAGAACTCCGCGCTGCGCCAGCGGATGGTCGGCCGGAGCCGCGATCACCAGGCGCTGCTCCATGAACAGCGTCGCATCCACCCCGGTCACGTCGATCTCGTCGGCCGCCAGCCCGACATCGAACTGACCGGAGGCGATCAGATCTTTCACCACCGAAGACATGCGCGCCTGAACGGTGATCGAAACGTCGGGATGCCGCAACTGAAAGGCCCTCAGCGCCTTCGGCAGGATCGTGGTGCTGATCGCCGACTGGCACGCCACCCGGATTTCGCCCGAACCGAAATCGCGGATGCGGGCTGCGGCGGCGCGCAGATGGGTCAGTCCGGCGAAGGACGACGCCACCTCCTGGAAGAACAGCCGGGCCTCCTCCGTCGGGATCATCCGTCCCTTGGCGCGATGGAACAGCGAAAAGCCGATTTCCCGTTCCAGTTCCTGGATCGCCTTGCTGACGGCGGGCTGCGAGATGCGCAGCACCTCGGCCGCGCGCGACGCGGTGCCGTTGGTCATGACCGCCTGGAACGCCTCGACCTGCCTCAGATTCATCGCCGCCCTACCTTATAACCTGGGGGAATAGACTAGCTGAAAATCGATATTGGACGAAATAGGGCTGTTCGCGTCAAATCGGGGGCGTCAGTCAAAGGACGCCTCCCATGAAAGATCTCACCAAGTGCGTGGTGAATCCGTCGGTTGCCACCGAAGGATTCGACAGCCTCAGCGTGCCCGTCCATCGAGGATCGACAATCGTATTCGCCAATGCCGAAGGCTATGCGGCACGCGGCGAGCGCGGGCACGCCGGTTATACCTACGGCCTTTACGGCACACCGACGACCCGGACTCTGGAAGCCAAGCTGACGGCGCTCGAGAACGGCGCCTGGACCTTCCTTCTACCGTCGGGGCAGGCCGCCAACAGCTTTGCCGTGCTGCCCTTCCTGCAGACCGGCGACAGGATGCTGATCGCCGACACCTCCTATCCGCCGGTGCGCGACTTCGCCAACCGCGATCTGGCCAGGTTCGGCATCGAGGTCGACTATTACGATCCGACCTCCGTCGCCGATCTGGAGCGGCGGATGGACGGACGCACCAAGGTCGTCTGGTGCGAATCCCCCGGCTCCACCACCATGGAGGTCCAGGATCTGCCGGCCATCGCGGCGGTGGCGCACCGCCACGGCGCCCTGGTCGGCTGCGACAACACCTGGGCCACCCCGCTGAACTTCAAGCCGCTGGACCATGGCGCCGATCTGGTGACCGAAGCGCTGACCAAATATGTCGGCGGCCACTCCGACCTGCTGATGGGCTCCCTCACGGTGCGGGACGAGTCCCTGATCGCGCCGATCCGCAGCACCCTCGGCCGCTACGGAATCGGCGTTTCGCCCGACGACGCCTCGCTGGTGCTGCGGGGGATGGAGACGCTGGGCGTGCGGATGCGGCAGGCGTCCGACGGGGCGATGGCGCTGGCCGAACGGCTGGCCGGCCATCCGCTGGTGGAGCAGGTGCTCTATCCGCCGCTCGCCGGCTCTCCCGGCCACGCGGTCTGGAAGCGCGATTTCCTCGGGGCAAGCGGCGTCTTCAGCGTGGTGTTCACGCCGGCGGCGACGCCGCATGTCTCGCCGGCCCTCGACGTGCTGCGGACCTTCGCCATCGGCGCCTCCTGGGGCGGAACCCGCAGCCTGATGGCGCCGATGCCGGTCAAGCGCAACCGCTCCGCCCGGCCCTGGACCGGCGAGGATCTGATCCTGCGCATCAGCATCGGGCTGGAGGATCCGTCCGACCTTCAGGACGACCTCACCGCCTTCCTGCACGACATCGGCGCACGGACGACCAGGGCGCAGGACGCCTGACGGCGGCGGACGCACACACGCACCGCCGACAATGGCGGGCGGACGACAAACAAGACGACGAACAGGGATTTCCCGCATGACCGAGCAGACATCCGGCTGGCGCCGCGCCGCCAGTTTCGCCATCGCGACGACCGCGGCGGTCCTGGCGATTTCCGCAACCACGCTTCCGGCGATGGCCGGCACCACGCTGGACGCCGTCAAGGCGCGCGGCAAGGTGATCTGCGCCGCCAGTTCCGGCACCATCGGATTCAGCGCGCCGGACGACAAAGGCTATTGGCGCGGGCTTGACGTCGAGACCTGCCGCGCCGTGGCCGTCGCGGTGTTCAACGACAAGGACAAGGCCGAATTCGTACCGCTCAGCGGCCAGCAGCGCATCCCGGCCCTGCAGAGCGGCGAGATCGACATCCTGCCCCGCACCCTGACCTGGACGATCCAGCGCGACGGCAACGGCATCAACTTCACCACCCCCAACTACTATGAATTCACCGGCTTCCTGATGCCGAAAAGCCTTGGCGTCACCAAGGTTCAGGACATGAAGGGCGCGTCGGTGTGCGTGCAGACCGGCTCGACCACCGAAGTTGTGGTGAACGACGTGTCGCGCGAGCATCAGCTCCAACTGACGACGGTGGTGTTCGACAGCGTGTCGGCCCTGCGCCAGGCCTTCTTCTCCGGGCGCTGCGACGCGCTGATCACCGATTCGGCGGCGCTCGCCTCCATCCGCGCCACCCAGGCGAAGACTCCGGCCGACTACGTCATCTTCCCGGCCACCCCCTACATGGACGCGCTGACCCCGGCGGTGCGGCACGGCGACGACCAGTGGATGGACATCGTCACCTGGTCGTTCCAGGCGCTGACCGCGGCGGAGATGTTCGGCATCACCCAGGCCAATATCGACCAGAAGCTGGCCTCCGGCGATCCCCGCGTCCGCCGATTCCTGGGGCTGGAGCCCGGCAACGGCACGGCGATCGGGCTGGACGACAAGTTCGCCTACAACATCGTCAAGCAGCTCGGAAACTATGGCGAGGTCTTCGACCGCAATCTTGGCGCGGGCAGCCCGCTGAAGATCGACCGCGGCTACAACCGCCTGTTCCGCGATGGCGGCCTGATGTTCCCGCTCGCCTTCCAGTAATCCCCCGCATCCGCACGGCAACCGGGAGATCGGCCCATGCTCGCCGCCCAGATCGCCGCCCAGATCGCCGCCCTCTGGGACAGCCCGCGCCTCCGCGCCTGGGCCGGTCAGGCACTTCTTCTGCTCCTCTTCATCGGGACGCTGGTCTGGCTCGCCGGCAACACGGTCGAGAATCTGGCTGTCCGCAGCATCCGCGTCGGTTTCGACTTCCTCGCCCGCCCGGCCAACTTTCCGATCTCGGAAAGCGTCATCCCCTATAGCCCGACGGACAGCTTCGCCTGGGCCTATGTGGTCGGGATCGGCAACACGCTGATGATCTCGGCTCTGGCGATCCTGTCCGCCACCCTGCTCGGCCTGTTCGTCGGGCTGGCCCGGCGGTCGGCACATCCGATGCTGTCGGGAATGGCCGGCGTCTTCGTCACGGCGGTCCGCAACACGCCGCTGATCGTCCAGCTGCTGTTCTGGTACGCGCTCGCCACCACGTCGCTGCCCGCGCCGCGCAACGCGCTGCACCCCCTTCCCGGCGTCTATCTTTCGCAACGCGGCCTCTATCTGCCGGGCATCGAGTGGAGCGGCAACGGCTGGACCTTCGCAGCCGGGACCGCTGCCGTTCTCGTCATTGCGGCAGCGCTGGCCCGGCAGCTGCGCAATCAGGGCAGGCACAACCGGCAAGGCAGGATGGTGCGCGCCCTGCCCGTCGCCGGGGCGGTGGCCGTGGCCGTGGCCGCCATGCTGCTCCTCGCCTGGGCGACCGGCGTCGGCGCCAAAGCGAGCCTGCCGGAGCTGCGCGGCTTCAACTTCACCGGCGGGATGCGGCTGTCGCCGGAATTCGCGGCGCTGATGGTCGGGCTGGTGCTCTACACCTCGGCCTTCATCGGCGAGATCATCCGCGGCGGCATCGACGCCGTCGGCCGCGGCCAGTGGGAAGCCGGGCGCGCGCTCGGCCTCAGCGAGCGGCAAACGCTCATGCGGATCGTCATGCCCCAGGCTCTGCGGGTCATCATCCCGCCGCTGACCACGCAGTATCTCTCGACGGTGAAGAACTCCACCCTGGCGCTTGCCGTCGGCTTCCCGGAACTCGGGCTGGTGATCGGCACCGTCATCAACCAGACCGGCCAGGCGCTGGAGAGCATCGCCATCCTGCTCGGCGTCTACCTGACCATCGGCGCCGCCGTCTCGCTGCTGATGAACTGGTGCAACGCCAGAACCGCGCTGGCCACCCGATGAGGCATCCGACAAGCAGGCCGATGGGAAAGTACAGATCATGACCGTGACCACCGCCATTCCTGCCGCCACCCCGGACGGACCGCCCACCCGCCGCCGCACCCCCATCCTGCATGTCCTGTTCGGCGACCTGATCGCGGCGGGGCTGACCGTGCTGACCGGTGCCCTCATCCTGTCGCTGCTGCCGGCGCTCCGCTGGGGCGTGCTGGACGCCGTGTGGAGCACGGCCGATCCCGGCCGTTGCGATGGCGGCGGTGCCTGCTGGGGGTTCGTGGCCGCCAAGATCCGATTCATCCTGTTCGGCGTCTATCCTGCGGATCAGCAATGGCGCCCCCTGGCGGTGATCGGGCTGGTGCTGGCCATGGCGCTGGTGTCTCTGCCGCCACGGAACTGGGGCAGCCGCCTGCTGGCCGCCTGGGGCTTGGCGGTCGGGGCGATGCTGGCGCTGATGTGGGGCGGTTTCGCCGGACTGCCCTTCGTCTCCACCGCCAACTGGGGCGGCCTGCCGGTCACGCTGCTGCTGGCGATCCTGTCCCTGGGGCTGGGCTTTCCGGTCGCCGTCACGCTGGCGCTCGGCCGCCGCTCCAAGATACCGGTCCCTCGCTTCCTGTCGGTGCTGGTGATCGAAGCGATCCGCGGCATGCCGCTGGTCGGGCTGCTGTTCATCTCCTCGATCATGATGCCGCTGCTGCTGCCGGCGGGCTGGACGGTCGACAAGCTGGGGCGCACGCTGGCAGCCCTGACCATCTTCGCCGCCGCCTATCTGGCGGAGGTGATCCGCGGCGGCCTGCAGGGCGTTCCCAGCGGCCAGATTGAGGCCGCCCGCGCGCTGGGCATCCCGGTGTGGAAGGCGGTGTGGCACGTCGTGCTGCCCCAGGCGGTCCAGAAGGTCATCCCGCCGCTGACCAACACCGCCATCGTCATGGTCAAGAACACCAGCCTCGTTCTCATCGTCGGCGTCTTCGACATGCTGAGCGCCGGGCGCACTGCAGCCTCCGATCCCGTCTGGCCGGCTCCGTACACGGAAAGCTACCTGTTCGTGGGCGCCGTCTATTTCCTCATCTGCTTCGCCATCTCGCTCTATGCCCGCTGGCTGGAAGGCCGCGTCCAGGAAAAGGACATCCGCTGATGACCACCCCCGCAATTGCCGCCGCGGACGCCGCCGCAAGCCCCGCCATCCTGATCGAGGCCGTGGATAAATGGTATGGCGCCTTTCAGGTGCTGACCCAAGTCAGCCTTACCGTTGCGGCGGGGGAGCGGATCGTCGTCTGCGGTCCGTCGGGGTCCGGCAAGTCGACGCTGATCCGCTGCATCAACCGCCTGGAGGAGCATCAGGCCGGCCGAATCGCCGTCAACGGGGTGGAGCTGACCGACAGCGTGCGCAACATCGACGCCGTCCGCCGCGAGGTCGGCATGGTGTTCCAGCACTTCAACCTGTTCCCCCACCTGTCGATCCTCGACAATTGCGCCCTGCCGCAAATGCTGGCGCGCGGGACATCGCGGCGGGAGGCCGAAGACCGGGCGATGCAGTTGCTGCGGCGCGTCCGTATCGCCGAGCAGGCGGCGAAATTCCCCGGCCAGCTCTCCGGCGGACAGCAGCAGCGGGTGGCCATCGCCCGCGCCCTGTGCATGGAGCCGCAGGTGATGCTGTTCGACGAGCCGACCTCGGCGCTTGACCCCGAAATGGTCAAGGAGGTGCTGGAGACCATGGTGTCCCTCGCCGAGGACGGCATGACCATGATCGTCGTGACCCATGAGATGGGCTTCGCCCGCCGGGTGGCCGACCGCGTGGTCTTCATGGATGGCGGACGGATCGTCGAGTGCGCCGCACCGGACGCGTTCTTCGATGCCCCGCGTCACCGACGGACCCGCGGTTTCCTGGACCAGATCCTGCATTGACGGCGGGATGGCACCGCGCCCCGCACCGCCAGGGGATGCCATCGTGCCCGGCGAGTCCGGCGCCGGCCAAGCCGGCGCTCCCGGAGGAACGGCGGCCGGAAATCGGCATACGCGACGCCGCCCGGCGGCAGCTGCCCGATCTCCGACCCCGATCTGGTCGAGGCGATGGTGGAGGCGCTCGACCGCCTGAACGCCGATCCTGCGGTGCGGATGACCAAGCGCCTGCTGCGTGAAGGCCGCCATGTCCGGATGGACACGTTGCTGGAGATGTCCGCCGCCATGCAGGCTTTGGCCCATGCCACCGCCGACCACCGGGAAGCGGTGGACGCAATGCCGTCGAAGCGCCCGGCCACGTTCACCGGCACCTGACGGGGCGAGGCGACCTGCGAAGCGCCGCAGTGGCGACGGATGCCGCCGTCGCCCCGCGATCCCGCTGCGTCGTCCTGTCGGGCCGCTCTATTGGGCCGCGCGATCGTCGAACGGGTAGCGCAGGGTCTCGCGCGCGTAGGCCTCGACGTAGGCCATCAGCCGGTCGGAGGCCGCGGCCGCTTCCTCCGCGTCGCCGCGGTGGATCGCCAGCATCAGGTCGGCATGGGTCTTCGCCCCATCCTCCAGGCTGCCGATATGGGCGTGGTAATTCTGGAACCAGAAACGGCGGGACAGCGACCGCAGCGGCCGGATGGTCTGGGTCGCCACCGGATTGCGGGCGCTTTTGTCCAGCAGCTGGTTCACCTCCTGGTCGAGATGCATGAAACGCATGCCGTCGCCGTTGCGGGCCGCGTCCAGCATCTCGCCGGCGATGGCGCGGCAGCGCTCCCGTTCGGGGGCAAGCGCGTAACGGGCAGCGCGCCGGGCGATCAGGCGTTCCAGTTCGCGCCGCACGTCCAGCACATAGAGCTGGAGCTTCACATCCACCTCGGTGACCATGATCCCGCGTGACGGGACGATGGTCACCATGCCGTCCAGTTCCAGCCGCTTCAGCGCCTCCCGCACCGGGGTGCGGCCGATGCCGAGCTGGGTGCTGATCTGCTTCTCCGATACGAAGCTGCGCGGCGGCAGCGTGCCCGACACGATCAGTTCCTCGATCGCGGCATAGGCCTGATCGGCCATCGATCCGGTTTCGATCTGGGCACCCGCCTGCTGTCCCATCTGCTGACTGGCCGGCTCTGTCACCCTGTCGCCCCCGTCTCTTGCCGCCGGTCCGTGTCCGGCCCGATCCAACGCCCGCTCGCGTTTCCCATCCTGGCTTTAGCGCGCCGGGACGGGGGACGCAAGCGGGCGGAGGCGCCCGGAACCGGTCCGTCCGTTACGGCTTGCCGGCGTCGGCCGATTTGCGGACCAGCGGGCACTCGCTCTCGGCCAGCGGACGGGCCGCATCGGCGGCGGCGATGACGCCCAGCTGCTTGTAGTAATCCCACTTGTCCTTGGATTCCGCCGGGGTCTTCACCTCGAACAGGTACATGTCGCGCAACACCCGGCCATCCTCGCGGATGCGGCCGTTCCTGGTCATGAAGTCGTTGATCGGGGTGTCGCGCATCGTCTTCATCACGGCCGGCGCATCGGCGGTTCCGGCCGCCTTGACCGCCTTCAGGTAATGGGTGATCGCGCCGTAATTGCCGGCCTGCACCATGGTCGGCATGCGGCCGGTCCGCTCGAAGAAGCGCTTGGAGAAGGCGCGGGTCTCCTCGTTCTGATCCCAGTAGAATGCCTCGGTCAGCACCAGCCCCTGCGCCGTTTCCAGGCCGAGGGCGTGGATGTCGGACAGGAACATCAGAAGCCCGGCCAGCTTCTGTCCCTGCCTGGTGATGCCGAATTCCGCCGCCTGCTTGACGGTGTTGATCAGGTCGCCGCCGGCGTTGGCCAGACCGATGACCTTGGCGCCGCTCGCCTGCGCCTGCAGCAGGTAGGAGGAGAAGTCGGCGCTGTTCAGCGGATGACGGGCCGAACCCAGCACCTTGCCCCCGGCGCCGGTGACGAAGGCGGCGGTGTCGCGCTCCAGCGACAGGCCGAAGGAATAGTCGAGCGTGATGAAGTACCAGCTGTCGCCACCCTGCTTCACCATGGTCCGGCCGGTGCCGGCGGCCAGCGCATAGGTGTCGTAGACCCAGTGGACGCCGTTGGGCGAACAGGCCTTGCCGGTGAAATCGGACGAACCGCCGGCGGTGCCGAAGACGATCTTGTTCTTGCGCCGGGTCAGCTCCTGGATCGCCAGCATGACCGCCGAGTTGGGCAGGTCGATCACCACCTCGACATTCCTGTTGTCATACCAGTCGGCGGCGATCTGCACGCCGATATCGGCCTTGTTCTGATGGTCGGCGGAAAGCACCTCCACCGGACGGCCGAGGACGGAGGCGCCGAAATCCTCCACGGCCATCTTCACCGCCTCCACGCTCCCCTTGCCGCTGAGATCCGCGAGCGAACCGGACAGATCGGTCAGCACGCCGATGCGGATCGGGCCGGACGCCTGGGGCGGCGTGGTCTGGGTGGCGGGCGTCTGTGTGGCGGGCGTCTGGGCCGCGGCCGGCCAGGACAGCGTGGCGAAGGTCAGCGCGATGCCTGCGGCCGTGGCGGCCAGCAACCCGTGCGACATGAGTTTCATCATGGATCGTCCCTCCCTTCTCAGGTGATTGTCTGGTTGGCTGGAGCCTTCATGACGGGCCGGTCGTTGGGCGCCGGCCCTTGCAGCGGCTCGAAAAATCGACGGATCAGGGGGCGGGCTTCAGCGCCGCCGCGATGGCAAGGCGGGATTCCTCTCCCGCGTGGCAGATGCCCTGCAACGCCGCCGCCATGTCGAGCATGGTGGACAGATCGGCCCGGCCCGCCTGCTGCAGCATGCGCTTGGTCATGCGCACCGCTTCCGGCGGATTGGCGGCGATCTCCTCCGCCAAGGCAAGCGCCGTCGGCATCAGGTCGTCGTCCGGCACCACGCGGGACACCAAGCCCAGGGCCGCGGCCTCCGCGCCGCCGACGGCCCGTCCGGTGAAGGCCATCTCGGCGGCAACCGCCGGACCGGCGATCCGCGTGAGGAACCACAGCCCGCCGTCGCCGGAAATCAGCCCCAGCTTCACGAAATTGGAGCTGATCCGCGCCGACTCCCCGGCGATACGCAGGTCGCACATGAAGACCAGATCGCAGCCGGCGCCATAGGCAGGGCCGTTCACCGCCGTGATCACCGGAATTTCGAGTTCGGCCATGGCGCGGGGAATGCGCTGCACCCCGGCGCGGTAGGCGTTGCGCACCTGATCGGCCGGGCCGCCGAACATGCCGCGCCGGTCACGGATGTCGTGGATGTTGCCGCCTGCGCTGAACGCCTTTCCGGCGCCGGTCACCACCAGCACGCGCACCGACCGGTCGTCCCGCACCTCCTCCAGCGCCGCGACAAGCGGGTTCAGCACCGGCGGATCGGTGACGGCGTTGCGGGTCTTCGGCGCATCCAGCGTCAGGATGGCGACGGCACCCCGGCGCTCCAGCCTGGCGGTGCCGGCGTTCTCGACAGTGTCGTCACTCATGCATCACCACCACGGCGCGGATGACGTCGCCGCGCTCCACATCCTCGAAAGCGTCGTTGATGGCGTCGAGCGGCAGGCGCCGGTCGATCAGTTCGTCCAGGCGCAGCCGGCCGTCGAGGTAGGCCCGCGCATAGGCCGGGAAGTCGTCGGCCGCCTTCGCCCCGCCCAGGCTGGAGCGCAGGATGCGCCGCTCGCCGCTGATCGAGCCGAAGCGCAGTTCGACCAGCCGGTCGGGATCGGTCTTGCCCAGAATGGTGACGCTGCCGCCCGGCCGGGTGCAGTCCACCGAATCCTGGAGCGAGCCGATGACGCCCGCCGCTTCGAAGGCGTGGTCGGTTCCACGGCCGCCGGTGATTGCGCGCACCCGGGCCGCCAGATCCTCGCCGCCGGACATGGTGTGGGTGGCGCCGAAGGCGCTGGCGCGCTCCAGCTTGTCGGCGCGGCGGTCGACGGCGATGATCGCGCCGGCCCCGGCCAACCTCGCTCCCTGCACCACGTTCAGCCCGACCGGACCGCAGCCGATCACCACCACGCTGTCGCCCAGCCCGACACGGGCGACGCGCAACGCCGCACCGACGCCGGTGATGACGCTGCAGCCCAGCAGGCAGGCGCGGTCGAACGGCATCTCATCCGGCACCGGAATGGCCGCGGCCTCGGGTACCACCGCATATTCGGCGAAGGACGACACGCTGAGGAAATGGCCGACCTCCGCCCCGGAGGCGTCGCGCAGCCGCTTGCGTCCCGCCGACAGGGTGGCCGCGCGATGGTTGGGCACCACCATGTCGCACAGCATCGGCTGGTCGTGCCGGCAGTAATAGCATTGGCCGCAGGCCGCGTAGATGGTGCAGACCACATGCTGGCCCGGCCTCACCCGCTGAACCGCCGATCCGACCGCCTCGACCACGCCCGCACCCTCATGCCCGAGCACGACCGGCACCGGCACGGTGAAGGCGCCGGTCATCGCCTCGCGGTCGGTGTGGCACAGGCCGGCCGCATGCATGCGGATCAGCACATCGCCCGGCTCAAGCGGCGCCAGGGTGAGCGGTTCGATGGACAGCGGCGCTCCTGTCTCGCGAAGCACCGCCGCCTGGAAGGTCGATCCCGCCATCCATCCTACTCCGCCGCCGGCCGCCGGCTCTCGGCATCTGCATTGGCATCGGCCAGACGCAGGATGCCGTCGTCGCTGCCGGTCTCCAGAGCTTCGCAGCGCCGCGCCACCACCCATTCCGGCCGGGGATTCTCGACGCCATGCGGCCGGTTCGAGACCTGGTTGTAGACGGTGTAGATGTGCCAGCGCGCATGGCACGACATGTTGTGGCCGGAGCCGTGGACGATGTTCGGATGGAACAGGACCACGGTGCCCGGCTTGCCGGTGATCGGCACCGGATCGCCGAACCTCGTCATGATCTCGATGACCTGATCCTTGGGCACCGTCCACAGCTTGTAAGATGTCGTGGTCTCGTCCATTTCCGGATCGAGCCGGCCCAGCTTGTGGCTGCCGGGAATGAAGTAAAGGCAGCCGCCGATCTCCGTCGCCTCGTCCAGCATCAGCAGCGAGGTGGTCATATCCGGCCGGTCGACGCCGTCGGTCTTCCAGTAGCCGTAATCCTGGTGCCATTGCCAGATGGCGCCGTCGATGGCGTCCTTCAGGTTGCATTTGGTGTGGTAGACATAAACCGGCTCGGCGCCCAGAACCTGACGGGCCGGATCGATCACCCGCGGCAGGGCCGCCAGCGCCTGGAACGGCGGCGATGCTGTCGGGCTGCTCTCGTCGTGCACGCGGAAGACCGACCGCACCGCACCGCTTTTCTCCCGGATCACACCTTCGGCCTCGGCCCCCGCCACGCGATGCAGATCGCGGCGCAGGATTTCCACCTCCTCGCGCGACACCAGGCCGGGAAACACCAGATAGCCGCGCTCCTCATACTCCGCCACCTGCGCGTCGGTCAGTCTCATAGCATCCTCACTCGGTTCAGCATTGAAGATACGGTTGATGTACAGCCGATATATCGGTACCGTATTATCGTATGCGAACGAGTTCAATGGAAAACGTCAACGATCCGCACATCGAACAAATCGCCCGGGGGAAAGAGCGGATCATCCGGCTGCCTCAAGCCGGCGACCGGAGCCGATGCCGACAGGACCCCAAGGGAGGATACGGCCGATGCAGATGCCGACAGGGTTGTGGACCGATCTGGTCGAACCGGAATTTCTCGCTCCGCTGAGGCGCATCGTCGCCGAGCATGTGGAGCCTGATGCCGACACCATCGACCGCGAGGACGTCTATCCGGTCGCGGCGATCAAGGAACTGGCCCGCCAGGGCTACACCAGCCTGACCTTGCCGGAGGATCTCGGCGGGCGCGGCCTGGGCTTCGCCCATTGCGCGGCGCTGTTCGAGGAAACCTCCTACGCCAGCGCCGCGGTCGGCATCAGCCTGATCACCATCCTCCAGGCCCAGACCATCATCCGCCTGTTCGGTACCGACAGCCTGAAGCGGGCGGTGCTGCCGGAGTTCGGCCGCGGGCTCATCACCTCCTACGCCCTGACCGAGGCCAACCACGGCAGCGACATCCGCAGCCTCGACACCAAGGCGGTGCACGACGGCGACCGCTGGATCCTGAGCGGCCGAAAGTCCTTCATAACCTCCGGCTCGGCGGCGGAAGCCTATGTGATCCTGGCGGAAACGCCGGTCGGGGTATCGGCCTTCTTCGTCCGCCAGGGCATGGAGGGGGTATCGACGGAGGAAGGGCCGAATGCCGCCACCTTCGGCCTGCGCAACGGGCCGCACGTCGATCTGGTGCTGGACCGGGTGGCGCTGCCCGCCGATCATCTGATCGGGGTGGAGGGCAAGGGCGTGCGCCAGGCGGTGACGACGCTGGACTATTCGCGGACCATGGCCGCCGCCATCAGCCTGGGCATCGCGCGGGCGGCCTTCGACGGCGCCCTGGCCTTTGCCGCCGGGCGCAGCGCATTCGATCGCAAGATTCTGGATTTCCAGGGCATCCAATGGTATTTCGCCGACATGCTGGCGGAGATCGACGCCGCCCGGCTGTTGACCTACGAAGCCGCGCGCAAGCTGGACGACCACGACGACATCGCCCGTTTCGGCAGCGAGGCCAAGCTGCTGGCCAGCCGGGTCGCCACCGACACCGCCGCCCGCGCCGTGCAGATCTGCGGCGCCTACGGCGTCATGGAATCGGCGCGCTTCGGACGTTACCTGCGCGACGCCAAAGCTTACGAAATCGCCGGCGGATCGTCGGAAATTCTCAAGAACACCATCGCCAAGCGGCTGCAGCAGCACGTCATCCGGCAGCAGGAGGCGCTGTCGTGATCGCCGATCCGCTCTACGTCCGCGCCGCCGCCACGCCCGACCACCCCTTCCTGCTGTTCGGCGACCGCACCATCACCTACGGCGCGATGGCGACGTTGGTGGACGACACCGTCGAGCGGCTGGCCGCACAGGGTGTGACGGCCGGACAGACCGTGGCGATGATGGTCGGCAACCGGCCCGGATTCCTCGTCGCATGGTTCGCGCTGTCGGAACTCGGCGCCATCACGGTTCCGCTCAACACCGCCCTGGTCGGCGAGGGGCTGCGCTATCTGCTGGAACAGAGCGAAGCCTCGCTGTTGATCGCCGAGGAGGAGTTCCGCCCGGCCCTGCCCGCCTCCGCCCCGGTGCTGCTGCCGATGGACGACCGCTTCGAGACGGCGTCCGGCCGCGAACGCGCGCCGCGCCGCCGACTCGTCCTGCCCGGCGGAACGGCGAACGCCATCCTCTACACCTCCGGCACCACCGGCCTGCCGAAGGGGGCGGTCATCCCGAACGCCTGCTACGAGCTGGCGGGCGAGCATATGGCGGCGGCGCTGGAGCTTACGGCCGAGGATCGCATCCTGCTGTTCCTGCCGCTGTTCCACGCCAACCCGCAGATGTACGGCGTGATGTCGTGCCTGCGTATCGGGGCGGCGCTGGCGCTGCTGCCGCGCTTCTCTGCATCGCGGCTGCTGGACGACGCGCGGCGCTACCGCGCCACCGGCTTCACCTATGTCGGTACGGTGCTGAGCATCCTCGCCAAGCGTCTGACCGGGCCGGAGCGCGACCATTCCCTGCGCTGGGCCGTCGGCGGCGGCGCGCCCCCCGGCGTCTGGCGCGAGATCGAGGAGCGGCTGGGGCTGGCGGTGCGCGAGCTTTACGGCATGACCGAGACCGGCGGCTGGGTGTCGATGAACACCGCCCAGGCCGCCAAGTTCGGCAGCGTCGGCGCCCCCCGCCCGGACACCGAGCTGTGCGTGGTCGATGCCGACGACACACCTCTCCCCCCCGGCGAAAAGGGCGAGATCGTCGTCCGTCCCCGCCGCGCCGGCCTGATGTTCGACGGCTATTGGAAAAAACCGGAAGCGACGGTGGCGGCGACGCGGAA
>JBKHVJ010000255.1:0-4975 GCA_046570145.1 Alphaproteobacteria bacterium | reverse complement strand
ACGACGCTCTTCCGATCTGGCGATGGTGTTCAGCGCGTTGAACAGGAAATGCGGGTTCACCTGGGCGTGCAGCAGCTTGATCTCCGCCTGCGCCAGCAGCGCCTTCTGCTGTTCGTAGCGGCCGGCGAGGATCTGGCTCGACAGCAGCTTGGCGATACCCTCGCCCAGCGTGTGGTTGATGGTGGAAAACAGTTTGGTCTTGGGCTCGTACAGCTTGATCGTGCCGATGACGTGACTGTCCTCGCCGACCAGCGGGATGACCAGCGACGCCCCCAGCGGACAGGTCGGGCTGATCGAACACTGGTAGGCCACCTCGTTGCCGTCGGCATAGGTGACCTCGTTGTTGGCGATGGCGTCCAGCGTGCTCGCCGAGGAAATCCGCGTGCCGGGCAGGTGATGGTCGTCGCCGATGCCGATGAAGGCGAGGATCTTCTCGCGGTCGGTGATGGCGACCGCCCCCACCCCGGTTTCCTCATAGATGATCCGGGCGACGGTCATGCTGTTTTCCTGGTTGAAGCCCCGGCGCAGCACGCCGTCGGCCCGCGCGGCAATCGCCAGCGCCTTGGCGGAGAACAGGCTGGACTGCCGTTCGATCAGCGCCCGGCGGTCGAGCAGGATGCCCATGAACAGCGCCGCTCCCAAGGAGTTGGCGATCAGTTCCGGCACCGCGATCAGCTTCACGATCTCCAGCGTCTGGTCGAAGGGCTTCGCCACCGCGAGATCGATCAGCAGTTCGAGCACCACCCCGACGAAGGTCAGCGTGCCGGCCTTCACCGGGTCGAACAGGGTGCGGATCCTGCCCCGCCCGATCAGGTGGCGGTGCATCAGGCCGCCCAGCACGCCCTGCACGACGATGTCGATGGCGGCGGCGAGCGCGAAGGCCCCGCCCAGCGAATAGCGGTGCAGCCCACCGGTGATGCCGACCGCAAGCCCGACCGCCGGTCCGCCGAGAAGACCGCCGAGCACCGCGCCGATGGCCGGCGTGTTGGCGATGGCATGGACCACCGGCATGCCGAGAATAGTCCCCATGATGCAGAACAGCGAGAAGATGACGTAGCAGGCCAGCTTGTGCGGCGGCCGGATCGTCGCATGGGTCAGCGGAATGAAGATCTTCGTCCGGCTGAGGAGATAGGCCACCACCAGATAGACGCACATCTGCTGGAGCAGGACCAGCGAGAGGCCCACGGGATCAATTTGCATCGGTTGAGGCTCCCTACACCCGCGCATCCGGACCGTCCGGTCCGGGCAGGTGAGCGACGGCATGTGCTGGGTTGAGGCGCATGGTGTGAACCATCCCCGGCCGAAAGACCAGGGGGAAGCGGCGGGGCGATTGCCGCACCCGCGATGCGCGCCCTCTCCCGGAGCGGGAGAGGACGCATGGGCGCCCCCGGCCGCCTCCGCTCATTTTTCCATTCCGCCGCTCATTTCGCTATTCCACCGCTCCTGAGTTCGGTCAGGAATTGCCGGCGGGGTGTTGCTAGGCTTCCTCCAGGTCAACAGAGCGCAGCCTTTCCGTGATGGCCTGAACATCCACGAACGAAGGCATGCTGGAGGCATAAAAATGGTCAGCATCTCAACGGAATCCACGAGACTTGGCAATCCTCCACTGCCGTGGACCAAGCATGACACCATGTGGATGCTTGGGCTGTTCGGAACGGCTATTGGCGCAGGTACTCTTTTTCTTCCCATCAACGCCGGGCTCGGCGGCTTCTGGCCGCTGGCGGTGATGGCGGTCATCGCCTTCCCGATGACCTATCTGGCCCATCGGGGCCTGTGCCGCTTCATCCTGTCCTCGTCCAAACCGGGCAGCGACATCACCGAGGTGGTGACCGAGCACTTCGGCGCCACGGCGGGCAAGCTCATCACCCTGCTGTACTTCTTCACCATCCTGCCGATCCTGCTGATCTACGGCGTCGGCCTGACCAACACGGTCCAGAGCTTCATGGTGCATCAGCTGGGCATGGTGCCGCCGCCGCGCATCCTGCTGTCGCTCGGCCTGATCCTCGGGCTGATGGCCGTCATCAAGCTGGGCGAGCAGATGGTCGTCCGGGTCATGAGCTGGCTCGTCTATCCCTTCGTGCTGGTCCTGATGGGCATCGGCCTCTATCTCGCCCCCGACTGGAACGGCGCGATCCTCGAGCAAGCCCCGACCGCCGGCCAGTTCAGCCTGACCCTGTGGCTCAGCATCCCGGCCCTGGTGTTCTCCTTCAACCACTCCCCGGCCATCTCGCGCTTCGTCGTCGCCCAGCAGAACCAGTATGGCGAAGAGGCTGAATCGCAGACCACCCGCATCGAGAAATATGCGGTCGTCATGATGGTCCTGGTCGTCATGTTCTTCGTCTTCAGCTGCGTCTTCAGCCTGACCCCGCAGGAACTGGCCGACGCGAAGGCCCAGAACATCTCCATCCTGTCCTATCTCGGCAATAAGTTCGACAACCCGCTGATGGCCCTCCTGACCCCGGCCGTGGCGTTCGTCGCGATCACCAAGTCCTTCTTCGGCCACTATCTCGGCGCCCGCGAAGGCCTGAACGGCCTGATCTCCCAGCAGCTTCGCAGCCAGGGCAAGGCCGTCAACCTCAAGGCGATCAACAGCTTCAGCGCCCTGTTCATGGTCGCCGCCGTGTGGATCGCCGCCACCCTGAACCCCAGCATCCTCGGCATGATCGAATCCCTGTGCGGTCCCATCATCGCCGCCCTGCTCTTCATCATGCCGATGTACGCGATCCGCAAGGTGCCGGCCATGCGCAAGTACGCCGGCCAGCCGGGCAACGTGGTGGTGCTCTTCATCGGCAGCGTCGCGATGTCCGCCATCCTCTACTCCCTGCTCAGCCTCTGACGCACACACCGCTTCCCCTCCGGGTGGCGCCCCGTCCCAAGGTGACGGGCCGCCGCCCGAAGCGGCGAAGAGAAGAACCGGCACAGGAAGGAAGCACGCCATGATCAGCATGTTCGACCTCTACAAGGTCGGTATCGGCCCCTCCAGTTCGCACACGGTGGGGCCGATGAGGGCAGCCAAGCAGTTCGTGGATGCCCTGCGCTCCTGCGGCGGGTTCGATGCCACAACCCGCGTCGCGGTCGACGTCTACGGCTCGCTGGCGCTGACCGGCAAGGGCCACCACACCGATGTCGCGCTCATGCTCGGCCTCGCCGGGAACCTGCCGGACACCGTCGCCATCGACACGATCCCCGCCTTCCTGCAGCAGGTGCGCAATTCGCACAACCTGCCGTTGGGGCAAGAGGGCAAGCCGATCGACTTCCCGCCGGCCGCCATCACCTTCCACCGGTCCAACCTGCCCCGGCACGAGAACGGCATGACGATCCAGGCCTTCGACGGCGACCGGCTGCTGCTGGGCAAGACCTATTATTCGATCGGCGGCGGCTTCGTCGTCGAGGACGAGAATTTCGGCAAGCAGAGCGGCGAGGAGGTGGAGCTTCCCTACGCTTACGCCTCCGCCGCCGACCTGCTTACCCATTGCCGGAAAACCGGCCTGTCCTTCTCCGGCCTGATCCTGCAGAACGAGCTTCGCCTGCACAGCCATCAGGAGATCCGGAACTATTTCGCCAACATCTGGCAGACGATGCGCGCCTGCATGGACCGCGGCATGACGACCGAGGGCGTGCTGCCAGGACCGATGCGGGTTCCCCGCCGGGCCGCCATCCTGCGCCGCCAGCTCGCCTCGTCGGAAGCGCTGTCGCGCGACCCGATGAACGTGGTCGACTGGGTCAACATGTTCGCCTTCGCGGTGAACGAGGAGAATGCCGCGGGCGGCCGCGTCGTCACCGCGCCGACCAACGGGGCCTGCGGCATCGTCCCGGCGGTGCTCGCCTACTACCACAATTTCATCAAGCCGCTGGACGAGGATGCCTGCGTCCGCTTCTTCCTGGCGTCGGCCGCCATCGGCGCGCTCTACAAGCGGAACGCCTCCATCTCCGGCGCCGAGGTCGGCTGCCAGGGCGAGGTCGGCGTCGCCTGCTCGATGGCGGCCGGCGGTCTCGCCGACCTGATGGGCGGCAGCCCCGAACAGGTGTGCATCGCCGCCGAGATCGCGATGGAGCACAATCTCGGCCTGACCTGCGACCCGGTCGGCGGGCAGGTGCAGATCCCCTGCATCGAACGCAACGCCATGGGCGCCATGAAGGCGATCAACGCGACGCGCATGGCCCTGCACCGGACCAGCGAACCGCTGGTGTCGCTCGACAAGGTGATCGAGACGATGTTCGAGACCGGCAAGGACATGGATCCGAAATACCGCGAAACCTCCTGCGGCGGCCTCGCGGTCAAGGTGGTCGCGCAGATCTCGCCGCAGACGCAGGACACCGACGGCGTCAACTGGGCGGCCTGACGCCGCTCAGCGGGACAGCCGCTTTGCCAGCTCGCCGAAGCCGTCGAGAATTCCGTCATGCGGAAGAGTGTCGAGCGGAACGCGGGCGTAACCGTAGGGCACCACCAGCACCCGCGCGACACCTGCCGCGCGGGCGGCAGCGACGTCATGCTCGTTGTCGCCGACGAAGACGGCCTCTTTCGGCTGCACGCCCAGCCTGTCCAGCAACCCCAGCACCGGTTCCGGCGAGGGCTTGCGGGTCGGATAGCTGTCCCCGCCGACAACCGCGGCGAAACGGCAGGCAATCCCCAGATCGTCGAGCAGCCTCAGGGTCGCCACCATCGGCTTGTTGGTGCAGACGCCGAGCCGCAGCCCGGCCGCCGCCAACACCTCCAAGGTATCGGCGACACCGGGATAAAGCTGACTGTGGGCGCTGGGATCGGCCTCATAGATGGTCAGGAAGCGCGCGAGGCAGCGGGCGGTTTCCTCCGCGGCCGGAATCCCGCCGGTGGCGGCCAGCACGCGCTCCACCAGCTTGGGCGCTCCGTCGCCGACGAAGGACCGTACCGACGGCAGATCGACCGGCGGGCGTCCCAGCTCGGCGAGCAGGAGGTTGGCGGCGTGCGTCAGGTCGGCGACACTGTCCACCAGCG
>JBKHVJ010000254.1:0-17933 GCA_046570145.1 Alphaproteobacteria bacterium | reverse complement strand
CGTCGTCCAGGGCCACCCCTTCGACCTGGAGGCCGGGGCCGGCAAGCCGCTGGTGGTCCATGACGGGACGCCGATCCTGAAGCTGCTCGACCTGATGAAGAACTCCGGTCACCATCTGGCGATGGTGGTCGACGAGTATGGCAGCATCGAGGGGCTGGTCACGCTCACCGACATCCTTGAAATCATCGCCGGCGACCTGCCGGAGGCCGGCGAGGTGGTGGAGACCGCGGCGGTCCGGCGCGAGGACGGCTCCTGGCTGGTGGAGGGCTGGATGCCGGTGGACGAGTTCGAGGACAAGGTCGGCGTGCGCGGCCTGCGCGATGCCGGCGACTTCCACACGTTGGCCGGGCTGGTGCTGCACCGCCTGGGCCATGTGCCGCAGGCGGGCGAGAGCTTCGACTGGAACGGTGCCCGCTTCGAAGTGGTCGACATGGACGGGCGCCGCATCGACAAGGTCCTGGTCGTGCCCCAGGGCGAACAGGCGACCGAAACGCAAGAGTGAGGCCGGCGGGCGGGTGCCGGTCCGGCGCTCCGCCTGTTGTGGCAACTCGCCGCGCCCTCCATTGACAAAGTTCCGGCAACTTGCTCAGACTCCGCGCGGCCGCCCGTGGGGGCCGGAGTCTGAGGGGGGATGACGGGAATGCTGCCGATGAAGAGCGGGAGCGGGGGCGACGAGATGCGCCAGCTGCGCGAGCGTCGCGGCGAGAACCAGACGCAGTTCGCCGAATGGCTGAACGCGCAGCTTGGCCGCAGCTACACCAAGGCGCGGATCAGCCGGTGGGAAAGCGGGGCGGAGCGGATCCCGCAGCAGCTGGTCGATTTCCTGGCCCGCCACAAGGCGGACGAGCGTCCCCGCGCCGCAACCTATCTGGCGGTGGCCAACCAGAAGGGCGGCGTCGGCAAGACCGCGACCGCTGTCAACCTCGCCTATGCCCTGACCGAAGGGGGGGCGCGGGTCCTGCTGATCGATTGCGATTCGCAGAGCAACGCCACCGTCCATGTCGGCATCGGCAACGCCGCCATCGTCGCGCTGGAGCAGCAGCGCAAGACCCTCTACTACGTGCTGCGGTCGGAAGAGCCGCTGACCTCCGTCATCATGCCGACGGCGGAGCGGGGGCTGGACCTCGCCCCCGCCGGGCTGTCGTTGGCCGACGCCGACGTGGAACTGGCGGCGGATTCCACCGGCGGGCTGATCCTGCGGGAGAAGCTGGACGAGGTGCGCCACGTCTATGATTTCGTGGTGATGGACTGCGCGCCGAACCTGGGGCTTGTCACCGCCAACGCCCTGTCGGCGGCGGAGCTGGTGGTGGTACCGGTGCAGACGGAGGCGCTGGCCCTGTTGGGCGTCAAGCGGCTGGTCGACACCATCGGCCGCATCCGCCGCCGGGTGAACCCCGGCCTGCGCATCGCCGGCATCATCCCGACCATGTACAACGACCGGCTGACCCAGGACCGCGCCACCCTGCAGGAGTTGATGGAGTCCTACGCCGATCAGGTGCCCGTCTTCGATCCCATCCCGCGCGCCACCGTCTATGGCAAGGCGGCGGCGGCCGGCATGATCACGCTGGCGGGCGATCCGAAGGCGCCGGGGGCGGAAACCTTCCGCGAGGTGGCGCGCCAGATCCGCGCCTATGCCCAGAACCGGGAGGGCGTCCATGTCGCGTAAGTTCGAACGCAAGACTCGCGAGCTTCTGGGCACCGCCGGCGAGCCGGGCGGCGTGGCCGGGGGCGCCATGGCGGGCGGGCTGACGGTGGGCAGCGACCGGCTGTTCGGCACCTCGGCCGGCTTCCCGCATGTGGTGGAGCTGGACCTCGCCCGCGTCCACCGCAACCCCGACCAGCCCCGCCGCCATTTCGACGAGGCGGAGCTGCGCGGCCTGGCCTCCTCCATCGAGCGGCACGGGCTGCAGAACCCGATCCTGGTCCGCCCGCTGCCCCAGGGCGAGTATCTGCTGATCGGCGGCGAGCGCCGGGTGCGCGCGCACGAGATGCTGGGCCGCAAGACGGTCTTCGCCATCCTGACCTCCGGCGATCCGGACGAGATCGGGCTGATCGACAATGTCCAGCGCGTCGACCTGAACGCGGTGGAATATGCGGCGGCGCTGGCCCGGCTGATCGACAAGCACGGCTACACTCATGACGAGCTGGCCGCCGTGGTCGGGCGCGACCGCACCGACGTGACCAAGCTGCTGGCGATCATGGGCCTGCCGGCGGAGATGCGGGAGGAGTATGCGACCGCCTTCGCCCATGTCTCGCGTTCCGTCATGATCGAGATCGCCGCCTCCCCGGTGGACCTGCGGGCCGAGTTGTGGGAGCGCGCCAAGGAGGGGGCGAGCGTCAAGGCGGTGCGGCAGGCCAAGCGCGAGCATGCCCAGGGGGCCGCTGCGGGGGCCGCCGAGAACGCTGCGGCGCCGGAGCCCGGCCCGAAGGAGGCGATGCGCTCGCTGCAGGCCAGCGTGAAGCGGATCATGCGCGATGTCGCCGTGGTGCGCGAGCAGCGCCGCCACCTCGACCCGGACAACCGCGAGCGGCTGATGCGGCTGCGCGCGGAGATCGACGCGATCCTCGAAGGGGCGGATGACGGGGGGGAGGACGGGGCCTGACCGCTCAGGCGGCCAGCCGGCGGCTCCAGAACGGACGGTCCCGCCAGCGGCGCTCCAGCCCGTACCAGGCGTGCAGATGGGTGCGGTAGGCGTCGCGGATCGGAGCCAGGCCGGCGGCATAACCGGAGAGCGCATCCGCATCGCCGGACAGATGGCGGTCGGCGGCCTCCGCGGCGGCGAGGCCGGTGTAGAGCGCGTTGAAGATGCCCTGGGACGACAGCGGGTCGAAGCCCAGGGCGGCGTCGCCGACCGCCAGCCAGCCATTGCCCGATGACGGCGCCAGGCTGCTGCTGTGGGCGGCGCAGAATCCGCCCTGCCCTTCCGGCATGAAGCCGCAGGCACGCAACGAATCCGAAAGCACGGGACAGCCGGGCAGCCGGCGCAGCAGCGATGCGGCGTCGCGGGCATCCGCCGCGGCGGGCAGGTCGGCGTCGGTGTGGAAGGCGACCACCCGGCGGCCGGCGGGCAGCGGGGCGCTGTACCACCAGCCGTCCGGCTCCGCCTCGATCCAGGTCAGGCCGGACTGGCGGCCTGGGGCGTCCTGTCCGTGCAGCCAGCCGCAGACCAGCCGGTCCGACACCGTCCGCCGGGCGCCGAACCGCTTTGCCAGCGGCGAGCCGCGCCCGCCGGCATCGACCAGCAGCCGGGCGTGCACGGGAATGCGGCGGCCGGCGGTCTCCACCTCCAGCAGCCAGCCCTCCCCTGCCCTGTTCACCGACAAGGGCTGGGCCGGGACCAGCAGGGCTGCGCCGCGCGACACTGCCACCCGGCGCAGCCAGCCGTCGAAGCGGCCACGGTCGAGGTGCCAGCCCGGCCCGTCGAGGTCGCGGAGATTGTCGGCCTCGACCGGCTGCGGACCGCCCCAGACCGACCGGCCGCCATGGCAGGGGGAATGGCCTTCCGCCAGGAAAGCGTCCCACAGGCCCATGTCGGCCAGCAGCCGGCGCGCCGCCGGGGCCAGCGATTCGCCGATGCGGACCGCGGGACCGGCCCGCCGGTCCAGCACCAGCACCCGGTGCAGCGGTGCAAGGTTGAGGGCGAAGGCGGCCCCGGCGGGGCCTGCGCCCACCACGACCGCATCCGCCTCGATCGCGCCTGTCCGGATCACCGCAGTCCGCGCGGGAAGCGGCGGACCTTGTCGATCCGGCTGAGGTCGACCGGCTGGGTCGCCCGCAGCCCACCGCCGCCGCCCGACGGGGCCGGCGCCTTGGTGGACAGGGTGCGGTGGGCGGTGCGGACCGCCTTGGTGTCCGCCGTGTCGTCCACGTCGGGGATCGGGATGTGCCGGTCCTCCACCTCGATCAGCGGCGGGAACAGCTTGGCGCCTTCCGGATCGGTCGGGCCGGGATTGACCTCCACCACGCCGAGATGGTCGAAGTGATGGATCATGTTGTTGATCTGGTCGGTGTAGCTGGTGGTGCCCAGCGGCGCCACCCAGGCGGCGCGGTTGGCGAAGGCGGCCAGACGCACCTGGGCCGGCTGGGCGGCATCCATCACGATCTCGTAGTTCTCCCGGGTCAGCACCTCGTTCGGCACGCGGGCCGGCCAGAAGGTGGGGACATTGGGGTCGTAGCCGGGATCGTAGCCGGAACGGCAGCTGCCGGTGTCGGTCTGCCACGGCACCGCCATCCAGCGGGTGATGCCGCCGGGAAGCTGGCCATAGAGCGGGCCGTTGGGGATGGTGACGGTGTCGCTGGACAGGATGGCGCCCATGCCCGGCTCCACCCAGCCCTTGGGCGCATGGGCGAAGCGGAACGGCTCCATATACATGGTGGAGGCGCGGACCGGCCATGTCATCTCGCAGCCGGGATGGAAGGCGTCGGCCAGGCAGAAGTCCAACGCCGCGCGGGTCAGCACATCGCCCTGCTGGTCCAGCGGGACCTGATCGAATTCGGTGTAGACCGGGACCTTGCCCCAGTCGTCGTCGAAATCGCCGGTGACCCACTGGTCGAGGAACTCCAGCTGGGTCTGGGTCAGCGAGGTGTATTGGCGCGGCGTCTGGGCCGGCGGGATGTTCATCGCGTCGCCATAGACCCAGGGCCAGGGCATCGGCGACCAGCTGTCGACCGCGTCATGGCGGAAGGAGTTCTTCAGCACCCGCCGGGTTTCCTGGTTGGCGAGGCTGCGGTCGTTGAGCCGCGCGATCCATTCCGGCTTGGTGAAGTCGTTGGCGGAGTTCCAGCCGAACCCGGCGGCGAACCCGGCATTGACCCATTGCAGCCCGGTCATCCGTTCGAACACCGGGTAGATGTCGTGGGTGAAGGAGGGACGGGCGGGCTTCGGCAGCGTGCCGGCCTGGATCGCCACGTCGCGCATCAGGTCCCACATGGTGCGGACGGACTTGCGCTGCGGCCCGTAGTTCGGCGGGGCCACGACGATCCAGGCGGGGGTGACCGGCAGTTCCATGCCGTTCAGCTTGACCACCGCATCGACCGGCCCGTCCGAGGTGTCGTCGTGCCAGCCCTCGTTGTTGCCGAAGGTGATCGCCTTGGTGCCGTTGTAGGACGAGGAGAAGCCGCGGCCGCCGGTAACCAGCAGGCGATGGTCGCCCTCCTCGCACCACATGCGGCCGAGATAGACCGGCTCGCCCCCGTGCATGAACTTGCCGGCGACCAGCTTGCGGCTCTGCTTGCCGTGGCCGGCATGGATCTCCCGCTCGCCGGCATCCAGCACGAGCGCCTCGCGGTCGGTGACGGTCGGGTTGCGCAGGGTCGTCGGATCGACGGAGGCCGCTTCGGGAATGTCGAGCGCCAGCTGGAAGGCATACCAGGCCGACTTCTGGTTGGAGAGATGGACCTTCCAGGTGATGTCGGCGCCGCTGTCGGCGGCGGTCAGCTCGCGGACGATCCTCCCCATGGCGTTGACGCCGTAGATGCGGAAGCGAGCGGCCTGCGGCAGAAGCCGGCCCTTGGCGTCACGATAGGGATTCTGCGCCGGATCGTCGCCGGCCATCAGCGGCTCCGGGTTGGGCACCTCGGGGCCGACGACATACCCCTCCGGCGCGTTGCCGATGCGGGCGATGCCGATTGGCGGGTAGATCACCGCCTTGACGATGCAGTCGTCCTTCGGCAGAGGCGGCGCCTGGGTGCGCGGCACAGTCGGCTGTTCCAGCGGCTGGCCGTTGGCCTGATGGCGGACGGCGGCGCCGTGGTTGTAGACCACCTTGCGCACCGCGGCGATGCTGCCCTGCGGCGCCTGTTCCACCGGCGTGCGCCAGATGTTGAAGGCCAGTTCCTGCCCATAGTCGCCCTGGCCGCGGGCGCAGACATCCTGCTTCGGCAGGATCAGCGTCGCCACCGGCTGGTAGGGGTACTGGTCGGTCGGCCATTCCTCCGTCGCCTTGTCCAGCGGATAGCCGGCGCTCCTGGGAACCACCTGCACCATGAAGGTGAAGCGGTATTCGTCCTCCAGCAGCCGGTTGGCGAGATCGGTGGCGAGATAGTTCTTGTCGTCGGTGGGAACGTTGACCGCCGGATGTCCCGGCGGCGGCGCTTCCGGCACCAGCGAGTATTTGGCGTAGCGATCCGCGCCGAAGGCGAAGGGCAGGATCGCCCAATACTGGGTGGTCAGCACGCTGCCGTCCACCTGCGCCGACATGGCGTTCAGGATGCCGTCGGTCTTCGGATGCTTGGCGAGATAGCCGGGATAATCCTTCAGGACCGTGCCGGCATAGGTGAACTCGCACATCTCCTCTGCGTTATCGACGAAGAAGACGGGAAAGTTCTGCATGATGAAGTCGGCGACGTCGCCCGTCTCGCCCAGGGCGTTGACCCCATCGACGCCCCAGACCTTCAGCCCGATGCCGAGCGTGGAGCCCAGATCCGGCGAGGTCGGGCTGGTGTCGCTGGAAAAGCGCACCCAGGCCGGCAGCTCATCCCTGGCGAAGACGCCGACGCGCAAGGACTCCGGCCGGTTCGGGTCCATCACCAGCCGGCCTTGGGCGGCGCCGTGCAGCTTGCGGAACACCGCGCGTTCCGCCGGCGTCTGGCCCAGCGCGATGCGCTTCATCTGGCCCATGGCGATGAACATCTCGTCCAGCCGCTGGGTGGCGTTGGTCGCGCAATCGAAGCACGGGGGAATCGGGGAGGGATCTTTGGCCGTCATTCGCTCCGTCTCCTGAATCGTCCGGCGGGGTGCCGGGAAGGGTGGATGTGCGGATGGAAAAGTTGTTTTGATGAATGGAATTTCTCGTAACGTGAGTCGTGCTTACGCGAGCACTCCATGGGTTTCCACTGTAAATAATCTGTAGTGCCCACATTTTTTCCGTATCGTAGAGTGGGTCGCGATGAACGGCGTTTCGGTTGAGTGGGTTCTTCGATTTTCGTCTTGCGGATCCGAAGGCGCCGATGTGGGGCGTCCCACATTCATGCGTTGCGTGGGTGTGGCTCCCTCTCCCCGTGGGGGCGAGGGGATCCCGCCTGCCCCGCGCCGGTGTATGATGGGCGATCCGTTCCGCAGGGGTTCGACCGAGAATGACCGACAACTTCTTCGACATCGCTGCCGCGCGCGTCCCCGCCGATGCCGACGCCCCGTTCATCGAACTGGAGTCCGGACGACGCTACAGCTATCGCGACCTGATGGAGATCAGCGGACGCTATGCCCGGCTGCTGGCGGGGCTGGGTGTCGCCAAGGGCGACCGCGTGGCGGTGCAGGTCGAGAAGTCGGCGGAGGCGGTCTTCCTCTATCTCGCCTGCCTGCGCGCCGGGGCGGCCTATCTGCCGCTGAACACCGCCTATACCGAGGCCGAGGTCGGCTATTTCCTGGGCGATGCGGAGCCGAGGGTTTTCGTCTGCACGCCGGCCAACGCGGCGGCGCTGGCCTCCACCGCGGCGGCGGCCGGGGTGGGGACCCTGCTGACGCTGGGCGTCGACGGTGACGGAAGTCTGCCGGAGCGGGCGGCGGGGCTGGATGCGGAGTTCGCGACTGTGGCTTGCGCGGCGGACGATCTGGCGGCGATCCTCTACACCTCCGGCACCACCGGGCGGTCGAAGGGGGCGATGATGAGCCACCGCAACCTGTCCTCCAACGCCGCCACGCTGCACCGCATCTGGGGTTTCCGGCCGGACGACGTGCTGCTGCATGCCCTGCCGATCTTCCACACCCACGGGTTGTTCGTCGCCACCAACTGCGTGCTGATGAACGGCACCGGCATGCTGTTCCTGCCCAAGTTCGACGCCGACGCCGTCTTCCGCCTGCTGCCGCGGGCCACCGTGATGATGGGGGTGCCGACCTTCTACACGCGCCTGCTGGCCGACCCGCGCCTGACGCCGGAGGCGGCGGCCCATATGCGGCTGTTCATCAGCGGCTCCGCCCCGCTGTTGGCCGACACCCACCGGGAGTTCCAGGAGCGCACCGGCCACGCCATCCTGGAGCGCTATGGGATGACTGAGACCGGGATGCTCACCTCCAACCCGCTGGACGGCGACCGCATCCCCGGCACGGTCGGCTTCCCCCTGCCCGAGGTGTCGGTGCGGGTGGTGGACGAGAAGACGGGGGAGCCGGTCGCGGACGGCGAAATCGGCGTGCTGGAGGTGAAGGGGCCGAACGTCTTTTCCGGTTACTGGCGCATGCCCGAGAAGACGGCGCAGGAGTTCCGTCCCGGCGGCTGGTTCATCACCGGCGATGTCGGGCGGATCGACGGGCGGGGCTATGTCCACATCGTCGGCCGCGCCAAGGATCTGGTGATCTCCGGCGGCTTCAACGTCTACCCCAAGGAGGTGGAGACGGCGATCGACGCCATCGACGGCGTGGTGGAGTCCGCGGTGATCGGCGTCCCCCATCCCGACTTCGGCGAGGCGGTGGTGGCGGTGGTTCTGCGCCGGCCGGGTGCGGACGCTGTCGACGAGGCGGTGGTGATCGGCGCCTGCAAGGAGCAGCTTGCCAACTTCAAGGTGCCGAAGGCGGTGGCCTTCGTGGAGGAGCTGCCGCGCAACGCCATGGGCAAGGTGCAGAAGAACCTGCTGCGGGAGAGCTACGCGGCGCTGCTGCATCCGGCACCGCGACGTCGATGACCGACGCGGCCCGTCTCCAGGGACGCCGGCGGAGAACCCCCCGGAAATGCCCACAGAGATGCCCCCAGAGATGCAAGGATGTCCCATCGGCGGGGATGGCATGCTGATGTAGGATGGCGGCCGAGCAGCGCCCGATGTCCGCGGCGCCTGCCGGGAATGCCGCCATGCCTGTCGAACCCTTCACCCTGATCCTCTCCCTGCTTCAGCAGATGTGCGTCTATCTGGTGATCGCCTATCTGCTGAGCCGGACACCGCTGTTCCTGCCGCTGACCCATGTGACGGTGCGCTGGCCGCACAAGCTTGCCTGTTATGTGATCTTCTCAATCTTCTGCATCATGGGCACCTATTTCGGCCTGCACATCGACGACAGCATCGCCAACACCCGCGCCATCGGCGCGGTTCTGGGCGGCATCTTCGGCGGGCCGTCGGTGGGGCTGGCGGTCGGGCTGACCGGGGGCATGCACCGCTATTCGCTGGGCGGGATGTCGGCGCTGGCCTGCGCCATCTCCACCATGGCCGAGGGGCTGATCGGCGGGCTGGTCCACCGCCACATGGTGAGGCAGGGCCGGATCGAGCCGCTGTTCAACCCGCTGCGCGTCGGCGCCGTCACCTTCTTCGCCGAGGTGGTGCAGATGCTGATCATCCTGGCGGTGGCCCGCCCGTTCGAGGCGGCGGTGCATCTGGTCGAGGTGGTCGCGGCGCCGATGATCGTCGCCAACACGCTAGGGGCGGCGTTGTTCATGCGCATCCTGCTGGAGCGCCGCGTGCTGGACGAAAAGCAGTCCAGCGCCTTCTCCGCCAAGGCGCTGAAGATCGCCGCGCGTTGCGACGGCGTGCTGCGCGGCGGCTTCAACAGCGAGAACAGCACCCGCGTCGCCCGCATCATCTATGAGGAGACCGGTGTCGGCGCCGTCGCCATCACCGACCGCGAGAAGCTGCTGGCCTTCATCGGCATCGGCGACGACCATCACCTCCCGGGCACGCCGATCAGTTCGCGCCAGACCCATCAGGCCATCGCCAACAACCAGGTCATCTACGCCGACGGCAACGAGGTGGCTTATCGCTGCTCGATCAGCCCGACCTGCCGGCTGGGGGCGGCGCTGGTGATCCCGCTGGTCGGCGAGGACGGCGGGGTGATCGGCACCATCAAACTGTACGAGCCGAAGACCAAGATCTTCTCCACCATCAACCGGACGCTGGGCGAGGGTGTCGCCCGGCTGCTGTCCAACCAGATCCTGGCCGGCCGCTACGAGCAGCAGAAGGCCCTGCTGGCGCAGTCGGAGATCAAGCTGCTGCACGCCCAGGTGAACCCGCATTTCCTGTTCAACGCGCTGAACACCATTTCGGCCGTCATCCGCAACGACCCGGAGCGGGCGCGCCAGCTGGTGCAGAACCTGTCCACCTTCTTCCGCAAGAACCTGAAGCGCCCCAGCGAGACGGCGACGCTGGCCGACGAGGTCGAGCATGTCAGCGCCTATCTGCAGATCGAGCTGGCGCGCTTCACCGGCCGGCTGGCGGTCGAGATCGAGGTGCCGGACGATCTGCGCCATGCGGCGATGCCGGCCTTCTCGCTCCAGCCCCTGGTGGAGAATGCGATCAAGCACGGCACGGCGCAGCTGCTGGGCGACGGCCATGTCCGCATCGCGGCGAAGCGGGAGGGCGGCGACCTGCTGCTGTCGGTGGAGGACAATGCCGGGCTCTACGAGGCGAAGCCGGGCGGCGACGGGCTGGGGATGACCATCGTCGACCGCCGCATCCGCAACCGCTACGGTGAGGCGTATGGCGTTTCCATCGCCTGCGACCCCGATGTCTTCACCCGCGTCACCCTGCGCCTGCCCCTGCCCATCGAAGAGACCGTGCCCGCATGATGGCCCACTGCCAGATCGTCCTCCCATGATGAACATCCTGATCGTCGACGACGAGCCGCTGGCGCGGGAGGAACTGCGCCGGATGCTGGAGGAGGCCGCCGACATCCGCGTCGTCGGCGAATGCGCCAATGCCATCGAGGCGATCGGCGCCATCAACCGGCAGGCGCCGGACGTGGTGTTCCTCGACATCCAGATGCCGCGGGTCAGCGGGCTGGAGATGCTGAGCATGCTCGACCCCGACCGCATGCCGCGGATCGTGTTCCTGACCGCCCATGACGAGTATGCGGTCAAGGCCTTCGAGGAGCATGCCTTCGACTATCTGCTGAAGCCGGCCGACCCGGCGCGGCTGGCGAAGACCCTGCAGCGGCTGCGCCGCCAGCATGCCCCACAGGAGGTCGGCGTGCTGCCGGGAGCGGCCGAGCTGCGCCACATCCCCTGCACCGGGGTCAACCGCATCACGCTGATGAAGCTGGCGGACGTCGAATATGTCGTCTCCCGCCCGGCCGGCGTCTATGTGGTGGGAGAGGACGGGCAGGAGCGCTTCACCGAACTGACCCTGCACACCATCCAGGAAAAGAGCCAGCTGTTCCGCTGCCACCGCCAGTTCCTGGTCAATCCCGAGCGCATCCGGGAAATCCATTTCGTCGATGGCGGACTGGCGGAGATCCTGACCACCGGCGGCCACACCGTTCCGGTCAGCCGGCGCTTTCTGGGACCGCTGAAGGAACGGCTGGGCATGGGGTGAGGCTGTATTGTCCGGTCTCGGAAGCCCTTCTCCCGCAAGGGGAGAGGGGCTTTGTCAGATGGACAAGCGCATCGGCCCGGTGTACAACCCGCCCGACCGAGGTGAGTGTGCGCTCACTTCCCTGATCGTATCCAGTTTTTGAAAGACCGCAGCCCATGGCTCCACGCCTGGACAGCCGCGCCCGGCGGCGGGCCATCGTCGATGCCGCCTTGCCGCTTTTCGCGTGCAAGGGCTTCGCCGCGACCACCACGAAGGAGATCGCGCAGGCTGCCGGTGTGTCCGAAGGCCTGATCTTCAAGCATTTCCCGTCCAAGGCCTCGCTGTACGAGGCGATCTTCCTCAGCTGCATCGACGGCGACCCGGAGTATGAGCGGCTGATCGCGCTGCCGCCGGGGACCGCGACGCTGGTGCAGATGATCCAGGGGCTGGTCGGCTATTTCGTGATGGAGGTCCCGTCCGATCCGAACGAACGGGCCCGCCAGCGCCTTTCGGTCATCAGCCTGCTGGAAGACGGCGAGTTCATGCGGCAGGTCTATGAGGGAATCCGCAGCCGGTTCCTGCCCTGCTTCACCGCCTCCATCGATGCCGCCATCGCCGACGGCGATCTGGTGCCGGGCCCGATCGATGCGGAGAGCGGGCTCTGGCTTGCCGAGCATCTGTGCGAGATGATGGCGACCGTCTGCCTGTCCGGCGGAACGGTGGTTCCCTACAGCTGCGGCCGTCCAGAGCTTGCGCGGCGCACCGCCTGGTTCATCCTGCGCGGGCTCGGCCTGCGCGACGAGGCCATTGCCGCGCAGGAGCGCAGCGGGCATCTGGTCTTCGTGCCGCCATCGCCGCCTGACGGCGGACCGCCGCCGCCGGAGGGCGGACCAAAGAATGACGAATCCACACCCGAGAGAGCGGAGTAGCCGATCGTGACCCTGGATCATTCGCCAAAGACCGAGACGTCGTTCGGGCATCCGGCGTCGGAGCCGGGCCACGGCACGCCGCCGTCCCCGCCCCGTCCGCCGCGCAAGCCCGTCACCCGCGGGCGGCTGACCGTGCGCATCATCATCATGCTGGTGGTGCTGGGGCTGCTGGGGGCGGCGCTGTACGGCTTCAACACCTTCCGCGCCAAGGCCATCGCCGACTTCTTCGCCAACAACAAGCCGCCGCCCACCCCGGTGGCGCTGGCGGAGGCGACGGTGCAGACCGTGCCGAAGTACCTGTCCGCCATCGGCACGCTGCAGGCGGCCCGTCAGGTGACTGTGGCGCCCGAGGTCGCGGGCCGCGTCGACCGCATCCCCTTCGAGTCGGGCGCCCGCGTCAAGTCCGGCGATCCGCTGGTGCAGCTGAACGACGCCACCGAGCAGGCCGACCTGCTGGCCCAGCGCGCCCAGGCGCGTCTGGCGGAGCTGAACCTGGAACGTTACCGCGACCTGCGCCGCAGCCAAGCCACGCCCCAGAGCAATGTCGACCAGTACCAGGCGCAGCTCGACGAGATCAACGCCAACATGAAGCGCACGACCGCCCTGATCGGCCAGAAGCTGATCAAGGCGCCGTTCGACGGCGACCTGGGCATCCGGCAAGTGAATGTCGGCGATTACGTCAATGCCGGCGCCACCATCGTCACGTTGACCGACCTGTCGCAGCTCTACATCAACTTCACCCTGCCGGAGCAGGCCTTCCCCAAGCTGTCCGTCGGCCAGGACGTGCTGATCAACGTCGACGCCCTGCCCGGCCGCGATTTCGGGGCGAAGATCACCACCATCGAACCGCAGGTCAGCGCCGACACCCGCGCGGTCAAGGTGCAGGCGACCATGGACAACCGCGAGCGCCTGCTGCGGCCGGGCATGTTCGCCAATGTCCGCGTCGTGCTGCCGCCGCAGCCCAACACCCTGACCGTGCCGGAAACCGCGGTGGACTACACCGTCTACGGCGATTCCGTGTTCGTGGCGTCGTCGCAGAAGACCCCGGACGGCAAGGAGCAGCTGGTGGTGGAGCGCAAGGCGGTGAAGACCGGCGACCGGCTGGCCAACCGGGTGGAGATCCGCAGCGGCATCAACCCCGGCGACCGCGTCGTGGTGTCGGGCCAGCTGAAGCTCGCCAACGGCGCCGCTGTCATCCCGGCCGAGAACAACCCGCTGACCCCGCCGCAGTCCCTGCCGCAGAACTGAGGCCGACGCCATGGGCAATTTCACCGACATCTTCATCCGCCGGCCCATCCTGTCCGTCGTGGTCAGCCTGCTGATCCTGCTGGTCGGGGCCCGCGCGATGCTGGAGCTGCCGATCCGGCAGTATCCGCAGCTGCAGAACACGGTCATCACCGTGACCACCAGCTATCCCGGCGCCTCGCCCGAACTGATGCAGGGCTTCATCGCCACGCCGATCGAACAGGCGGTGTCCTCGGCCGAGGGGCTGGACTACCTGACCTCCTCTTCCACCCAGGGGCAGAGCGTCGTCACCGCCTATGTCCGGCTGAACTTCGATCCCAACGTCGCGATGACCGACGTGATGGCGAAGGTTCAGCAGGTGAAGTACCAGCTTCCGCGCGAGGCCAACGACCCGGTCATCCTGAAATCGACCGGCGAGACGACCTCGATCCTCTATATGGGCTTCTCCAGCCCCGACCTGTCGGGGGCGGCGATCTCCGACTATCTGACCCGCGTCGTCCAGCCGGTGCTGTCCACGGTGGACGGCGTGGCGCGCGCCCAGATCCTGGGCGGCCAGACCTTCGCCATGCGCCTGTGGCTGGATCCGGTCAAGATGGCGGCGCGCGGCATCTCGCCCGCCGACGTGTCGGCCGCCGTTACCGCCAACAACTACCAGTCGGCGCCCGGCCAGACCAAGGGCGTCTTCGTCATCTCCAACGTCACCGCCAACACCGGCCTGACCGACGTCGAACAGTTCCGCGACATGGTGGTGAAGGCCAAGGACGGGGCGCTGGTGCGCATGCGCGACATCGCCACGGTCGAACTCAGCTCCCGCAGCTTCGACGCCAGCGTGGCGATGAACGGACAGCAGGCGATCTTCATCGGCGTCGACGCCACTCCCACCGGCAACCCGCTGAACATCGTCGCCGATATCCGCAAGATGGAGCCGGACCTGCGGCGCAACCTGCCGCCGGACATGAAGATGGAGATCGTCTATGACAGCACCCGCTTCATCCAGGCCTCCATCGACGAGGTGGTGAAGACGCTGCTCGAAGCGGTGGCCATCGTCATCGTCGTCATCTTCCTGTTCCTGGGCTCCCTCCGCTCGGTGCTGATCCCGGTGGTGACGATACCGCTGTCGATCATCGGCGCCGCCACCTTCATGCTGGCTCTGGGATTCTCGCTGAACCTGCTGACGCTGCTGGCGATGGTGCTCGCCATCGGCCTCGTGGTGGACGACGCCATCGTCGTGGTGGAGAACATCCACCGGCATATCGAGCACGGAAAATCGGCGGTCGCCGCATCGCTGATCGGGGCGCGTGAGATCGTCGGGCCGGTCATCTCCATGACCATCACCCTGGCGGCGGTCTATGCCCCCATCGGCCTGCTGGGCGGCCTGACCGGCGCGCTGTTCCGCGAGTTCGCCTTCACGCTCGCCGCGGCGGTGATCGTGTCGGGCGTCGTGGCGCTGACGCTGTCGCCGATGATGTGCTCGGTCATCCTCAAGGAGGGCGGGTCCCAGGGCCGCTTCGCCGCCTTCCTCGACCGCCAGTTCGAAAAGCTGGCGAACTGGTACGAGCGGCGGCTGCACGGCACGCTGGACTACCGGGCGGCCACGCTGCTGTTCGCCGTCGGCATCCTGGCCAGCGTCGGCTACCTGTTCGCCAACACCATGTCGGAGCTGGCCCCTGAAGAGGACCAGGGCATCCTGTTCGGCATCTCCAAGGCGCCGCAATATGCCAACCTCGACTACATCGACAGCTTCGGGAAGCAGATCGACGAGACCTTCGCCAGCTTCCCCGAGACCGACACCCGCTTCGTCCTGACCGGCATGCCCACCCTGAACCAGGGCTTCGCCGGCATGATCCTGAAGCCGTGGGACGAGCGCGGTCGGTCGGCTTCGGAGCTGCAGCCGCTGGCCCAGGCGGAGCTGAGCAAGGTGACCGGCATCAACGTGTTCCTGGTGTCGCCCCCTGCCCTGCCCGGTTCCACCGGCGGCCTGCCGGTGCAGATGGTGATCTCCAGCCCCGGCGATTACCGGACGATCTACGACGCCATCGAGCGGATCAAGGACGCCGCCACCAAGAGCGGCATGTTCATCATCACCGACAGCGACCTGCAATATGACAGCCCGGTCGTCCGGCTGAAGATCGACCGCGCCAAGGCGGCCGACCTCGGCCTGACCATGCAGTCGGTGTCGAGCACGCTGTCGGTGCTGGTCGGCGGCAACTACATCAACCGCTTCAACCTGAACGGCCGCTCCTACGAGGTCATCCCGCAGGTGCCGCGGGCCGACCGCCTGACGCCGGAATCGCTGACCGGCTATTACGTCACCTCAGGTTCCGGCGCCCAGATCCCGCTGTCCACCGTGGTGTCGGTGGAAACGGCGGTGGAGCCCAACGCGCTGAACAAGTACAACCAGCTGCCGTCGGCCACCTTCTCCGCCGTGCCGATGCCGGGCGTTTCCATGGGCCAGGTCGTCGACTTCCTGGAGGAGCAGGCGCGCATCCACCTGCCGGCCGGCTTCAACCACGCCTACCTGTCGGAATCGCGGCAGTTCGTGACCGAGGGCAGCCAGCTGATGGTCACCTTCGCCTTCGCGCTGGTCGTCATCTATCTGGTGCTGGCGGCGCAGTTCGAATCGCTGCGCGACCCGCTGGTGATCCTGGTGTCGGTGCCGATGTCGATCTGCGGCGCGCTGCTGCCGCTGTTCTTCGGTCTCGCCACCATGAACATCTACACCCAGGTGGGCCTGGTGACGCTGATCGGCCTGATCTCCAAGCACGGCATCCTGCTGGTGGAATTCGCCCGCGAGATGCAGCTGAACGAAGGCGTGGACCGCCGCACCGCGATCGAGCATGCGGCCCGCGTCCGCCTGCGCCCGATCCTGATGACCACCGCGGCGATGGTGGTCGGCCTGCTGCCGCTGCTGACCGCGGCCGGTGCGGGTGCCGCCAGCCGCTTCTCCATCGGTCTGGTCATCGTGGCGGGCATGCTGATCGGCACGCTGTTCACGCTGTTCGTCCTGCCGGCGGTCTACACCCTGCTGGCCAAGGACCACTATGCCGCCTCGCGCTCCACCCGTTCGGAGGAGCTGCGCAGCTTGACCTGACGCCCCGCCGGTCTGCAGTGCTGGGAAACGAAAGGCCCCTCCCCGACCGGGAGGGGCCTTTTCCATTCGCCGTCCGGTCGAACCAGAGCAGGAGGGCGGCCGTTTGGAAGGTATGTAGAAGATCGTCAGAAAATATCGGGAAACTCGTAAGGATTAGCCCTAAGACCGTTGCGAGAATGATTGCCTATTCTGTTCAGTGAGCTTTCGTATGTATTTGCCATTGATCTCATGATTGTAACAGAATTTACCACCTATTCGATGATTCCGGGGAAAATGCCTCACCAATGCCCCAGCCGTCCGACCATCGTGGCGCCGCATCGCAACCGCTAAGGATACGGATCAATGGCCACGACCTCCGGGAACTCGACCATCATCGTGACCGCCGAAGGCACTGCCAACGCGCACTTCACCCTGCTGGTCGACGGCAAGAAGATCGGTGATGGCACCACGGGTGCCACGGCCAAGGACTTCGTCTTCAAGACGGATCTCGCAGAGGACCAGGCCCACAAGGTGCAGGTCCAGTACGACAATGACGGATATGTGAACGGCAAGGACCGCAACCTGATCGTCAACGAGATCACGATCAACGACAAGTCGGTCCTGCCGACCGACGACATCGTCACCTACGACAAGGGCGCGCTGGACGGCCGCGACGTGGTCGATGGGCAGGACGGCTTGTGGTGGAACGGCGCGTTGGTCGTGAACGCCGGCAAGAACTATTTTGTCGGGGACGAGGTGGCGGCGCCCGCCGAACCCACGCCGGTGGAGCCCGCGCCCGTTCAGCCCGCGCCCGTCCAACCGACGCCCACTGAGCCGACGCCCACTGAGCCCACGCCCAGCGTTCCGAAGCCGAGCGGCCCCGGCTTCTACGTCGCCAAGAACGGCAACGACAGCTGGTCGGGCAAGCTGGCCGCACCCAATGCCGACGGCACCGACGGCCCCTTCGCCTCGCTGCAGAAGGCGCAGTCCGCCATGCGGTCGAGCGACATCGATACGACCTATGTGCGCGGCGGCGACTACTACCCGAACAATCCGATCTGGCTGGACGGCCAGGATTCGGGGGTGACTTTCACTGGCTACGGCAACGAGAAGGCGGTGATCCACGGCAGCGCGCAGGCGTCGGTGTCGTTCGGCCTGGGTGGCGCCAAGGACGTGACCATCGAAGGCCTGACCTTCACCGATGGCGTCGCCAACGGCCACTATGTCTTCGCCGACAACGCCGCCGGCCTGACCTTCGCCAACAACACTGTGTCGGGCGGCGGCTATGGCATCACGGTGCAGAACAGCGCCAACAGCCAGGTCGTCGGCAACCAGTTCGACCGCACCGGCGCCGAAGCCGTCTTCGTCAAGGCCGGCTCCAACGCCACCGTCGTTTCCGACAACCTGATCCGGAATCCGAATGCCGCCGACCGCGGCGACGCCGGCATCTGGGTCAACGGCAGCTCCGACGTCAAGATCACCC
>JBKHVJ010000253.1:0-6620 GCA_046570145.1 Alphaproteobacteria bacterium | reverse complement strand
CATTCCACCGCGTCGATGCCGGTGGCGTTGCGGCCGCCATGGGTGAAAACCTCCCATTTGCCGGGCGCGACCTTCTTGGCATCGATGGCGACGACGATGCACTGGGCGCCGAACTTCTCGGCGCCCTCGCGCACGAAGTCGGGACGATGGATCGCCGCGGTGTTGATCGACACCTTGTCGGCACCGGCCAGCAGCAGCTTGCGGATATCGTCCACCGTGCGCACGCCGCCGCCGACGGTCAGCGGCATGAAGACCTGTTCCGCCGTCCGCCGCACCACGTCGAAGATGGTGTCGCGGTTCTCATGGCTGGCAGTGATGTCGAGGAAGGTCAGCTCGTCGGCGCCCTCGCGGTCGTAGACGCGGGCCTGCTCCACCGGGTCGCCGGCATCGACCAGATCGACGAAGTTGACCCCCTTCACCACGCGGCCGTCCTTGACGTCCAGGCAGGGGATGACACGCATCTTCAGCATCAGTCGGCGTCCTCGACGGCGGTGGCGGAGAGCAGGGCCAGCGCCTCCTTGGGGTCGATCCGGCCATCGTACAGCGCCCGGCCGCAGATCACGCCCTCGATCCCGGTGTCCTCCTCCAGCTTCAGCGCCTTCAGATCCTCGATGGAGGAGACGCCGCCGGACGCGATGACCGGCGTGGTCAGGTGGAAGGCGAGGTCGGAGGTCGATTCCACGTTGACGCCGCCCATGGCGCCGTCGCGGTTGATGTCGGTATAGATGATGGCGGCGACGCCGCAATCCTCGAACTTCAGCGCCAGATCCAGCGCCTTGATGTCGGAGGTCTCGGCCCAGCCGGCCACGGCGACATAGCCTTCGCGGGCGTCGATGCCGACGGCGACCTTGCCTGGGAACTCGCGGCAGGCGGCCTTGACCAGATCCGGGTCGCGCAGCGCCACCGTGCCCAGGATGACGCGGCTGACACCCTTTTCCAGCCACATGCCGATGGTGTTCAGATCGCGGATGCCGCCGCCGAGCTGCACAGGGATGGTGACGGATTTCAGGATGCTCTCGACCGCGGCACCGTTCACCGGCTTGCCTTCGAAGGCGCCGTTGAGGTCGACCAGATGCAGCCATTCGAAGCCCTGGCTCTGGAACAGGCGGGCCTGTTCGCCGGGATCGGTGTTGAAGACCGTGGCCTGGCTCATCTCGCCGCGCAGCAGGCGGACGCAGGCACCGTCCTTGAGGTCGATGGCGGGGTAGATGATCATCGCGGGCGTCGTCCTATGGCGTTGCTGGCGGTTAAAGGGCTGGCGGCTGGTGGGCAGGCTGGAGGTCTTTGCAGTAGAAATGGCCGGCGAGCGGCTTGCCCTGCACCAGCGCATAGAAGGGATGGGTTCCCCAGCGCCTGAAGCCGAGCGATTCATAGAGCGCGATGGCCGCCTCCTGTGTCACGCGGACATCCAGGTTCAGCACCTGGAAACCGGCGGCGCAGGCTTCGTCCACCACCGCCATGGTCAGCCGGCGGGCAAGGCCGTGGCCGCGCGCCCAGGGGGCGACGAAGCTGGTGGTCAGCTGGGCGGCGTGGGCCTGTGCCTCGTTGTTGCGCGGCGGCTTGACCAGCTGGGCGGATCCGGCCACCACCCCGTCGAGGCGGGCGACGAACAGCACCCGTTCCGGCACCACCAGCACACCCTTCCAGAACCGCTCCATCACATCGCGCGGCGGCGGCTCGACCCAGCCGAAGCCCCCGCCGGCCCGGATGGCGTCGTCGGCCGCGTCGCACAGGTCGTGCAGGTCGGCGGTTTTCAGCGCATCGACCTTGTCGATGGCGATCTCGGCCATCGCGTCAGACCTTCCAACGCAGGAAGTTGGCGATCAGCGCCAGACCGGTCGCCTGGCTCTTCTCCGGGTGGAACTGGGTGCCGACCAGATTGTCGCGCCCAACCACCGCGGCGAAGGGGCCGCCATAGTCGGCCGAGGCGATCAGCGTGTCGGGATCGGCCAGCTTGAACTGGTAGGAATGGACGAAATAGGCATGGCTGCCCTCCGGCAGCCCGGCCAGGACCGGGTGCGGATGGCGGATGTTCAGCTCGTTCCATCCCATATGCGGGATTTTCAGGGCCGGATCCGCCGGCTCCAGCTTCACCACCTCGCCCCCGATCCAGCCCAGCCCCTCGGTTACGCCATATTCGCGCCCGCGGTCGGCCATCAGCTGCATGCCGACGCAGATGCCGAGGAAGGGCTGGCCGCGGCGGTGCACCACCTCCTCCAGCGCGTCGAGCATGCCGGGCACCTCCGACAGGCCGCGCTTGCAGTCGGCGAAGGCGCCGACGCCCGGCAGAACAACGCGGTCGGCCCGGCGGACCGCATCGGCATCGGAGGTGACGAGGACAGTGTAGGAGGCTTCGGCTTCGCCGGCCGCGCGCTCGATCGCCTTGGCGGCGGAGCGCAGGTTGCCGGAACCGTAATCGATCAGCGCGACCGTTTCCATGGACGTGACAAACCTTCCGAAAGGACGGCGGAGGGGGACTTCAGGTCCCCGCCGTCAGAGCGATCCGCCGAGCGTGCCCTTGGTGGAGGGCACCGCATCGCGCTTGCGCGGGTCGATCTCCACCCCGGCGCGCAACGCGCGGGCAAGCGCCTTGTAGCAGCTTTCCACGATATGGTGGTTGTTCTCGCCATACAGGTTTTCGACGTGCAGCGTCACGCCGGCGGCCATGGCGAAGGCCTGGAACCACTCACGGAACAGCTCGGTGTCGAAATCGCCGATCTTGTCGCGGGTGAAGTTCACCTTCCAGATCAGGTAGGGCCGGTTGGAGAAGTCCAGGGCCACCCGCGTCAGCGTCTCGTCCATCGGGACATAGGAATGGCCGTAGCGCTGGATGCCCTTGCGGTCGCCCAGCGCCTTCGCCACCGCCATGCCGATGGCGATGCCGGTGTCCTCGGTCGTGTGGTGGTAATCGATGTGCAGGTCGCCGTCGGCCAGGACCGTCAGGTCCATCAGGCTGTGGCGCGACAGCTGTTCCAGCATATGGTCGAGGAAGCCGATCCCCGTCTTGACGTCGTAGACGCCGGTGCCGTCAAGGTTCAGCGCGACCCGGATCCGGGTCTCGGTGGTGTTCCGCTCGATCGAGGCGCGGCGGCCGCCGTTGATGGGGGTCTGGTCCATGGCGGTTTTGTAGCAGGAAGCATGCCTGCGCGCCAGCATCCGGCACGATTGATGCGCGGCATGTCCATTCCGACGATTGTCCTACGATGGTGTGCGGGGTACAGTTCATTACACTTCCTGCGTGCATACCTGCTTATGACGATCCTCCCGCGCCCTTTCGCCGCAGCATTGTTGCTCCTTTTCGGCCTGCTGCCGGCCGGCTGCGGCGGCCTGTCCCCGCCTCCGCAGACTGGCAAAGCCGCACCGCCGATTGCCGCCGGGACCACCGCACCCTTCCGGTTCGGCGAGTTGGCGATCGGGTCGATGCGACGCGGGATGCAGATCGGCCGTCATGTCTGGGGCATCGACTGCGCCCCACCTTACGACGACGTCTATTGGACCAGTGGCGTCAACATGCGCCGCGGTTCCACCTTCGAGGAACGGTTCAGCGAGGTGATGACCGCAGCCGGCTTCGACGTGGTCGGACGGCCCGGCGGTCCCGACAGCCCCGACGGCAACCGCAGCCGCGCCCGCTTTACGGTGCAGGGCGACCTGCGTGACGTGCAGCTGGAGCTTTGCCACCGCGTCAACTGGCTGACCGGCAGCAGCAAGGGCAGTTCCGGCACCGGCAGCGTCAAGGTGGAATGGACCGTCTACGACACGCGCGGCGGCGGGCTCGTCCACCGCATCGTCACCACCGGCGTGACAATGCAGGAGCGCGGCGTGCCCCAAGGCGATACCCTGTTGATGGAAGAGGCATTCGCCGCCGCGGTGGAGGCGCTCGCCGCCGATGCGGGATTCCGCAACCTGCTGTCGGGCGGCACCCTGCCCGCCCCGGTGACGGCGGCGGAGGCAGAGGCGGAGGCGACGATTTCCACGGCAACACCGGCCGGATCCGGGCCCGTCCCGCTGACGCCGGCAGTTGCTACTCCGGGTCCGGCATCCGTTTACCCATCGGCAGGACGGCTTCTGCTGCGGACCGGAGCCGGGTCCGGCCGGGTCGCGTCGGCGCGGGTGGCGGTCGGCGGCTCATCGGGCGTTTTCCATGGCTTCGTTGTCGGCGAGACCGATGTGGCCGGCGAGGTGCAGGCCGTGCTGCTGGCTCCCCTCCCCGGATCCGATCCCACCGTCACCGTTCGACCGGCGCGGGGGGTGGAGCTGACAGGCTGGGTGGTCGGGCGCGACATGGCGAGCGGCTTCGCCCTGGTGAGGGTGCCGGCGCGGCTGACCGCTCTTCCCGTCCGCACCGTGAGCTTGCGCGTCAGCCAGCCGGTGCGGGCGGTCCCCGGCGGACGGGGCAAGGAGATCGAGGGAATCGTCGGCAGCCTGCAATCAGCAGAGAACAATGGTGTCGCGCTGATCCAGGCGGATCTGGGCTCCGCCGCCCTGTTCACGGCAGTGACGGAGGCTGGCGATCCGCTGCTGGATGGCGACGGCATGCTGGTCGGCGTGGCGCCGTCCGCCGGCCGCTCGGTCGCCACCCCGGCCGGGCTGGTCGAGTTCCTGGCAATCGGTCCGCTGCTCGACCGGCTGGGGGCAGATGTGGCCGGCCCGGATCCGGCCCCGCCAACCGCATCTTCTCCGCCTTCCAAGCAGGATCGAATGGGCCGCAGCACCGCTTGGAAGGCGGAACGGAACCGGCTGGGCCGCGGCATTCCGTCCAATCCCTGGGCCGAGGATGGGGAGCTTGACGGCGATGTTCTTGACGGGGACCGCGCCCCTCCCACATAGACCGGATGCCCTGCCGCCGTGGCTCCAGGGACTTGCGCCCTCTAACGGTGCGCCTTTCCGGGGCAACGGGCGGCTCCCCTTTTCCTGCATGGTTTGCGCATGACCTACCCAGCGTCCAATCCACACGATCCCATCCAATGGCACGGCACCACCATCCTGTCCGTGCGCAAAAACGGTCAGGTGGTGATCGCCGGCGACGGGCAGGTCTCGGTCGGCCAGACGGTGATGAAGGCCAATGCGCGCAAGGTCCGTTGGCTGGCCGGCGGCACGGTGATGGCAGGTTTCGCCGGCGCCACCGCCGACGCGTTGACCCTGTTCGAGCGGCTGGAAGGCAAGCTGGAGCAGTATCCCGGCCAGTTGACCCGCGCCTGCGTGGAGATGGCCAAGGATTGGCGCACCGACCGCTACCTGCGCCGGCTGGAAGCGATGATGGCCGTGGCCGACAAGAATGTCAGCCTCGTGCTGACCGGCAACGGCGACGTGCTGGAACCGGAGGACGGGCTGATCGGGATCGGCTCCGGCGGGTCCTATGCCCTATCGGCGGCGCGCGCGCTGATCGACATCGACGGGATGGATGCGGAGGCGGTGGCGCGCAAGGCGATGAGGATCGCCGCCGGCATCTGCGTCTACACCAACGAAAACGTCACCCTGGAAAAGCTGTGAACGCCATGACGATTCAGACCGCTTCCGTGTCCGCCGACACCGCCGCCTTCAGCCCGCGCGAGATCGTCTCCGAGCTCGACCGCTACATCGTCGGCCAGAACGATGCCAAGCGCGCGGTCGCCATCGCGCTGCGCAACCGCTGGCGCCGGCAGCAGCTGCCTGAGGGTTTGCGGGAAGAGGTGCTGCCGAAGAACATCCTGATGATCGGTCCGACCGGCGTCGGCAAGACCGAGATCGCCCGCCGTCTGGCGAAGCTGGCCCAGGCCCCCTTCCTGAAGGTGGAGGCGACCAAGTTCACCGAAGTCGGGTATGTCGGCCGCGACGTGGAGCAGATCGTCCGCGATCTGGTGGAGGCCGCCATCGGCCTGACCCGCGAGCGGCTGCGCAAGGAGGTCGCCGCCAAGGCCGAACTGCGGGCGGAGGAGCGCGTGCTCGACGCCCTGTGCGGCGACAGCGCCAGTGCCGATACCCGCGCCAAGTTCCGCAAGATGCTGCGGGAGGGCACGCTGAACGACAAGGAGATCGAGGTCCAGGTCGCCGACACCGGCGCCGGCAACATGCCGACCTTCGACATCCCCGGCATGCCGGGCGCCCAGATGGGCATGCTGAACCTGAACGACATGTTCGGCAAGATGATGGGCGGCCGCACCAAGACCCGCCGGATGTCGGTCGCCGAGAGCCACGGCGTGCTGATGGCCGAGGAGTCCGACAAGCTGCTGGACCAGGAAAAGGTGGTGGCGGAGGCGATCCGCGCGGTCGAGCAGAACGGCATCGTCTTCCTGGACGAGATCGACAAGATCTCCGCCCGCTCCGATGCGCGCGGCGCCGACGTCAGCCGCGAGGGCGTTCAGCGCGACCTGCTGCCGCTGATCGAGGGCACCACCGTGTCGACCAAGCATGGCCCGGTGAAGACCGACCACATCCTGTTCATTGCGTCGGGCGCCTTCCACATCGCCAAGCCGTCGGACCTGTTGCCCGAACTGCAGGGCCGCCTGCCGATCCGCGTCGAGTTGAAGGCGCTGAGCCAGGACGACTTCAAGCGCATCCTGACCGAACCGGAAGCCAGCCTGATCCGCCAGTACAAGGCGCTGATGAAGACGGAGGAGGTCAATCTGGTCTTCACCGACGAC
>JBKHVJ010000252.1:0-13338 GCA_046570145.1 Alphaproteobacteria bacterium | reverse complement strand
ACGGTGGCTTCGGTCCAGGCCGCCCGCATGGAGCTGGTCTGGTCGGCATAGCCCTTCTGCTTGGCCAGCCGGATGCCCTCGTCGACCAGCGCGCCGCATTCGGCCCGAAGGGCGTCGGTCAACCATTCGGCCCGCCGCTTCATCCGCCCCATCCTTCAGCCAATGCACCGTCGAGGTTCCGGCCCCCGGCCCCCGGACTCCAGACGGTCAGATTACGGCCGGTGCGGCCGGTGTAAAGGGCGTCGTCGTTCACATCGCGTTTACATCTTGCTCACAGGCGTGACGCCTATGGCGCCGCCACCGCCGCTACGCTGCCTCCATTCGGTCGGTATCATTCGAAGGAAGCACGCAACATGGCTCTTCATCGCAAGACCCTTTACCGTCTCACCGGGGGCGCGGCGCTGCTGGGCGTGCTGGGCTTCGTGGTGCTGACCTCGCCCTGGACCTGGTCCGCCACCCATCCGGGCCGGACCCTGCCGGACGCCGAGGGCGCCGACCTCGCCAACGGCCGCAAGATCTTCGTCGCCTCCGACTGCGCGACCTGCCACAAGACCCCCGGCCAGGAGGACGACACCGTCCTGGGCGGCGGCTGGGCGCTCGACACGCAGTTCGGCGTGTTCCACATGCCCAACATCTCGCCCGATCCGCAGACCGGCATCGGCGGCTGGACGCTGGCCCAGTTCGACCGCGCGCTGCGGGAGGGCGTCGGGCCGGGCGGAGCCTGGCCGGACGGCCGGAACCTCTATCCGGCCTTCCCCTACACCTCCTACCAGCGGCTGAGCGGCACCGATGTCCGCGACCTCTACGCCTATCTGCGCAGCCTGAAGCCGGTCGGCAACAAGGTGCCGGACCACGACCTGAAGTTTCCCTATGCCATGCGGCGCGGCGTCGGCGTCTGGCGGCTGGCCTTCCTCGACGGCAAGCGCGACGGGGAAAGCCCGGTTCCCGCCGGTGTCGACGCGGCCCAATACCGGCGCGGCGAATATCTGGTGGAGGGGCCGGGCCATTGCGCCGAATGCCATTCGTCGCGCGGCCTGATGGGCAACGTCATCGCAAGCCAGCGCTTCGGCGGCGGCCCGGCCCCCGACGGCGTCGATTACTTCCCCAACATCTCGCCCGACGAGACCGGGATCGGCTTCTGGTCCGCCAACGCCATCGCCAATTACCTGCACACCGGCGTCAGCCCCATCGGCCGCACTGCGGGAGGCGACATGGCGGAGGTCGTCAAGAACACCTCGCAACTTCCGCGCGAGGACATCCAGGCGATGGCCGTCTATCTGAAGCATGTTCCCGCCGTGCACAAGCCGGCACCCGGCATGCCTGAACCGAACCGGACCGACAGGCTGGTCATGCTCCGCAACGCCGTTGCCGTCACGCCGACGCTGCCGACCTCGCCGGAACAGGCCATCGTCCAGGGCGGTGACGCCTGGGTGGTCGCGACCAAGCCGGTGTGGCTCGAACAGGCGGGCGTCGGCGGATCGGTCCCGGAGCAGGGCAAGCTGCTGGGCGGCGCCCCGGTGCATGTCGCCGCCCGCAGCGCCGACACGCTGCAGCTGGTGCTGAAGGGCTGGCAGATGGAGGGCGCGCCGTCCGTCGTCTATCAGTCCAAGGGTCATCGTGTGATGCTCGCGGTGATCGACCAAGCGGCCGCCACGGCCGTGACGCGCGGCAAGCCGGAAACCGACGCCGACACCGGCCAGTCCTGGATCCCCGTCGAGGTCACCCTCTGGTCCAACGCCGCCAATCTGAACGCCGACCGCAAGGCGCTGTGGGACTACAGCCAGGCGACCTTCCAGAAGGCCTGCTCCGCCTGCCATGTGCTGCCGGAAAAACAGCATTTCACCGCCAACCAGTGGATCGGAACGCTGAAGGCGATGAAGCGCTTCACGTCCTTCAACGACGACCAGTACCGGCTGATCCTCGCCTACCTGCAGAACCACTCGAAGGATCTGCACCCGGACGGCAAGGAGGCGGCGAAATGAGCCGCGATCCGATGGATGTCGTCCCCGAAGAACAGGATCTCGTCTTCGTCACCGAATGGCTGGCGCAACAGTTCCTGTCGCCGCCCGCCATCGGACAGGTCGAGGCGGCGCGCAGCATGCCGGGCCAGATCGCCCTGCGCCGGTTCGGCGACCGTCTCGGGCAGCCCGCCGCGGCGGACGCCCTCTGCCAGCTGCTCGCCGCCGGCTCGGCGGCGGACGTGACCCTGGCGGTCCAGCGCCGGCACACGGCCCTGTTCGAAGGCATCTTCCGCCAGCGTTCCGTTCCGCCCTATGCCAGCCTGTGGGACGGCACCGGCCGTCTCTGCGGCCCGGCCGTCGACCGCATGCTTGCGGTCCTGCGTGACCTCGACATGCATGTCCAGGCGGATTGCGCCGAACCGCCCGATCATCTGGCGATCCAGCTGGCGGCGCTGGCGGAGGCGATGCGGCAGCGGCGGACCGCGGCGGTGGCCGACCTGACGGACCAGATGCAGGTCTGGACCGGCCGCTTCGCCGCGGCGCTCATCAGGGCCGACGGCGTCGGCTATTACGGCAATCTCGCGCGCTTCCTGCTCCCGCTGCTCGACCGGATCGCGGACGGCTCCGCGACGGTGGACGGTGGCCGCGCAGCCGCAGCGATCTGAAAGGTCTGACCATGAACACGACAAAGAGCTTGACGATGACCGGCAGTCCGCTGCTTTCCAAACGGGCCTTCCTCAAGGGATCCGCGGCGGCGGCATTGGGGCTCTCCAGCCTGCCGCTGCTTGCCCGCGGCGCCATCGCACAGGCGGCGCCCAGGAAGATTCTGTCCGGCTGCCACTGGGGCGTCTTCTACGGCAAGGTCGCGGACGGCCGCGTGACCGAATTCATCCCGTGGGAAGGCGATCCGTCCCCGTCGCCCCAGCTTCCCGGCGTGATGGATTCGATCTACTCAGAATCGCGGATCCGCTATCCCATGGTGCGCCGCGCCTGGCTGGAGCAGGGCCCCGGCGCCGATCCCGACGGGCGCGGCAGCGGCGATTTCGTGCGCGTGAGCTGGGACAAGGCCATCGAGCTGGTTGCCGGTGAGATCACCCGCGTTCGCGCCAAGTACGGCCAGCAGGCGGTGTTCGCCGGCTCCTATGGCTGGAAGAGTCCCGGCAAGCTGCACAATTGCCAGACGCTGCTGCGTCGCATGCTGAACCTGACCGGCAGCTACACCAACAGCTCCGGCGACTATTCCACCGGTGCGGCGCAGGTGATCCTGCCCTATGTGTCCGGCTCCATCGAAGTGTATGAGCAATGCACCACCTGGAAGAACCTCGCCGAACATTGCGAGCTGATGGTGTTCTGGGGCTGCAACCCGCTCAACAGCTCGCAGATCTCCTGGCAGGTCGCCGACCATGGCGCCTGGCCCGGCATCGCGATGATGAAGGCGGCCAAGACGAAGGTTCTTTGCATCGACCCGGTCCGCACCGAGACCTGCAAGGAGCTGAACGGCGAATGGCTGGCGCCGCGTCCGCAGACCGACGTGGCGATGATGCTCGGCATCGCCCATACCCTCTACACCGAGAAGCTGCATAACCAGGACTTCCTCGACCGCTACACCAACGGCTTCGACAAGTTCCTGCCCTATCTGCTGGGCAAGACCGACGGAACGCCGAAGAGCGCCGACTGGGCCGCCGGCATCTGCGGCCTGCCCGCCGAGACGCTGCGCGATCTGGCCCGCCGCTTCGCCGCCAAACGGACCATGCTGGCACTCGGCTATTCGACGCAGCGCCAGCATCATGGCGAACAGATCCATTGGATGCTGATCACGCTCGCCGCCATGCTGGGGCAGATCGGCCTGCCGGGGGGCGGCTACGGCCTCAGCTACCACTATGCCTCAGGCGGAGCGCCGACCCATACCACGCCGATCCTCAAGGCGATCGACGATGCCTCCGGTCAGGCGAGCGACGGGGCGGCCTGGCTGTCGCAGAGCGGAGCGGTATCGATCCCGGTCTCGCGTCTGGTCGAGACCCTGCTGAACCCCGGCAAGACGATGCAGTTCAACGGGCATGAGATCACGCTTCCGCTGATCAAGCTCGCCTATTGGGCCGGCGGCAACCCGTTCTCCCACCAGCAGGACCGCAACGAGATGCTGCGCGCATGGCGCCAGCTCGACACCTTCATCGTGCAGGATGCGCAGTGGACCGCCTCGGCCCGCCATGCCGACATCGTGCTGCCGGCGACGACCTCCTACGAGCGCAACGACATCGAGCAGGTCGGGGATTACGCCCTGAGCCACATCGTCCCGATGAAGAAGATCGTCGATCCGGTCTTCGAGGCGCGCAGCGATTTCGACATCTTCGCTGCCATCGCCGACAAGCTGGGCAAGGGCTACGCCTTCACCCAGGGCCTCAGCGAGATGGACTGGATCCGCGGCATCTACGAATCCGCCAAGATCGAATCGCGCGCCAAGGGCATGGAGATGCCGGTCTTCGACGTCTTCTGGGAAAGCAACAAGCCGCTGGAATTCCCGCTCGGCAAGGAGCAGGCCGATTTCGTTCGCCATGCCGATTTCCGTGCCGATCCCCTGCTGAACGCGCTGGGAACGGCGTCGGGCAAGTTCGAGCTGTATTCTGCGGCCATCGAGAAGTACGGCTATGACGACTGCCCGCCACACGCCACCTGGATGGAGCCGGTGGAACGGCTGGGGGGCCCGTCGACCCGCTATCCCCTGCATGTGGCCGCCAACCATCCGCAGATGCGCCTCCACTCCCAGCTCTGCGGGACCGTCAATCGGCAGAGCTATGCCATCGCCGGCCGGGAGCCTTGCTGGATGCATCCGGAGGACGCGCGGGCGCGCGGGTTGTCGGACGGCGATGTGGTCCGTGTCTTCAACGACCGTGGCCAGATCCTCGCCGGTTTGAAGATCACCGACGACATCTCCCGCGGCGTGATCCGCATCAACGAGGGGGGCTGGTTCGATCCGGCGAACGCCCGTGAAATCGGCAGCCTGTGCCGGTACGGAGACGTCAACAATCTGACGACCGGGCTGTCGACCTCGAAGCTGGCCCAAGGCAATTGCGGGCACACCGGGGTTGCCGAGGTGGAGCGGTTCAAAGGAAACCTGCCACCCGTTGTGGTCTTCAGCCAACCTGCGTGAGAACCGGGGTGGGAGCCGATGTGATGGAGGGCCTTACCGTCGCATCGGCTCCGTCGCCGTCGCGTGGAGGTGCGGGCTGTCGGCATCGAGGAAATCCTGGCGTCGGCGGGCGTGCCGAAGGGATCGTTCTATTATTGCTTCGGCAGCAAGGAAGAGTTCGGCGGTACGCTGATCGCTGCCTATGCGGAATACTTCGCGCGGAAGCTGGAGCGCTGGTTCCTGGACGAGTCCCGTCCTCCGCTGCAGCGTCTTCGCGACTTCGTCGAGGATGCCAAGACGGGCATGGCGCGGTTCGACTTCCGCCGTGGATGTCATTGGCGGCCAGATCCTCGCGAATGTCTGCGCGGCCATGAGATATCGCGGCACGGTGGCCGCCTGCGGTCTTGCAGGTGGCATGTCGCTGCCCACGGCCGTGGCGCCCTTCATCCTGCGCGGCGTGACCCTGGCCGGGGTCGACAGCGTCGTGTGCCCCAGGGAATTGCGGATCGAGGCCTGGCGCCGCCAGCCTGCTCGACGGGCAGGTCCGTAGCCGCGTCACCGTCGCGCTATCTCCCACACTCGCGTAACTGCCGCGTCACTGCGCTGAACGGTTCTTCCGTTCCGCCATGGCGGGAGGTGTTGCTGGATGCCGCCGGGCACCTCCCCTCGAAATTGAAGAACACCCATTTGCAGCAGGATCCCTGCGGGGTGAACGGGCGCAGGCGGCCGCCAAGGACCGCGGCCAAGAACACGCGATCCTCCGCCCCGGCGCGCTCGCTGACCGTCTGGGCCATGACGACGGAGTCAAGGGCCGTTCATCGCTCACGATGGCGTATCGCCATCGCGACAGAGGGATTGAAACACCAGTGCCCCGATGCGGGTATCCAGAAAATCCTCCGATGTGACCAGATAATAGCCGCGTTCAGAGGCCATCGGCTCCGGGTCGAGCACCAGAAGAAGCCGGTTTTCCGTCATTTCGTCGATCACGCCCTTCCATCCCAGAGCGACGCCGTGGCCCATCAGAGCCTGATGAATCGCAATTCCATGATTGGTGACCGTGATGCCGGAATCGATATCGCGTGTTTCCGGTGACCGGCGATTCCGCCAGTCCGACCAGTTGAACCATCGTTGCTCGTGATCCTCAAGGTGGATGAGCGGCCCCTTGGTCAGGATATCCGCCCGCGAAGCCCCCTCCAATCTTGCGGCGACGGCCGGTGCCGCGACCGGCACCACCACCTCTTTGAAAAGCAGATGGCTTCTATAGCCCGGCCATTCGCCGTCGCCAAAAAGAATGGCGCAATCGACCTCGTCCAGCGGGATGTCCCGGTCCCGTTCCGCCGTCGTGACCCGGATGGCCAATTCCCGATTCAGCTGTCTTACCCTGGACAGGCGCGGCAGGAGCCAGAACATCGCGATGCCGGGATAGGTCGCCAGCGTCAGCCCGCGCTCACGCGCTTTTTTTCTGATCGCCACGCTTGCCCTGGCCATGTCGGCCAGACTGCTGGCGATCGTGCGGTAGTAGGTCATCGCCTCGGCCGTCGGGATGGCGATCGAACCACGCCGTTCGAACAGTTTGATCCCGAGATCCTGTTCGAGCGAATGAATCTGGTGGCTTATGGCTGGCTGTCCGACGTTCAGCTCCCTGGCGGCCCGCGTGAAGTTCCCAAGGCGTATGCATGCCTCGAAAACACGGATCGATTTCATCGGGGGTAGGTCATTCATCGCGCGCCGCTCCTCCGCGGTTCATCACCTGCCATGGCCCTCGGGATGGCGGGCATCATCGAAAAAAATAATGACGCCATGAATTTTATCCCTCTGTTGGGCCATCAAAATCAATGCAAAATGACAACATCAGTTTTCACTGAGACAGAAAATTATCTGGCAAAGAAAAACATAATCCACGCCAGAATAAATATAGAAAATAAAAAACAAAAACATCGAAGCAAAATTCGCATCCGCCGGTCAAGTGTTGATCGGATTTGAAAATATTAGCTTTGCAATTCGACACGAAAACCCCAATCAAATCTGAAGGAAGCGCTATGGTCATCGAAATCGGGCACTATATACAAGGCGCGCGCGTCAGCGGAGAGAGCGGACGCACTCAGGACGTCTTCAACCCTGCGACCGGCGCCGTAACCGGCCGCGTGGCCCTTGCCAACGCGGCGGAAGTCGACAGGGCCGTCGCCTCGGCCCGTGCAGCATTCCCGGCCTGGGCCGAAATGCCGCCGATCCGGCGTGCGCGTCTCATGAACCGCTTCCTCGGCCTGCTCAACGAGCATAAGGACGCTTTGGCCCGCGCGATCACCGCCGAGCACGGCAAGGTCTTCACCGATGCGTGCGGCGAGGTGGAGCGCGGCATCGACATCGTCGAGTTCGCCTGCGGTATCCCCCAGCTTCTGAAGGGCGGTTTCACCGATCAGGTCTCCACCGGGATCGACAACTGGACGCTGCGCCAGCCGCTTGGCGTGGTTGCAGGCATCACGCCCTTCAATTTCCCCGTCATGGTGCCGATGTGGATGTTCCCGGTGGCGATCGCCGCCGGCAACACCTTCGTCCTGAAGCCGTCCCCGACCGATCCGACCCCATCGCTGATGTATGCGGAGCTGATGAAGGAGGCCGGCTTCCCGGACGGCGTGTTCAACGTCGTGCAGGGAGACAAGGCCGCGGTCGATGCGCTGCTCGTGCACCCGGACGTTCAGGCCGTCTCGTTCGTCGGCTCGACGCCGATCGCCAACTACATCTACGAGACCGGCGCCCGGCACGGCAAGCGCGTGCAGGCGCTCGGCGGCGCCAAGAACCACATGCTGGTCATGCCCGACGCCGATCTTGAAAAGGCGGTCGACGCGCTGGTCGGCGCCGCGTACGGGTCCGCTGGCGAGCGTTGCATGGCGATCTCGGTCGCGACGCTGGTCGGCGATGTCGGCGACAGGATCGTTCCGATGCTGGCGGAACGCGCCCGTGACCTGAAGATCAAGAACTGCGTGGAACTCGACGCCGAAATGGGGCCGATCATGACGGGCGCCGCACGCGACCGTATCGCCGGCTATATCGAGAAGGGGGTCGCGGAAGGCGCGAAATTGATCGTCGACGGTCGCGGTCATTCGGTTTCGGGTCATGAAGCCGGCTTTTGGCTGGGCGGCACGCTGTTCGATCACGTCACTCCCGAAATGACGATCTACCGCGAGGAAATTTTCGGCCCGGTCCTGGCCTGCGTCCGCGTCAAGGATTTTGCCGAGGGCATCGGTCTCATCGACGCGCATGAGTTCGGCAACGGCGTCAGCCTGTTCACTCGTGACGGCAATGTCGCGCGCGAGTTCGGCCGCAAAATCCAGGTCGGCATGGTCGGCATCAATGTGCCGATCCCGGTGCCGATGGCGTGGCATGGCTTCGGCGGCTGGAAGAAGAGCCTTTTCGGCGACATGCATGCTTATGGTGAGGAAGGTGTCCGTTTCTACACCAGGCAGAAGTCGATCATGCAGCGCTAGCCCGAGAGCATCTCGAAGGGCGCCGAGTTCGCGATGCCGGTCGCACGCTGATCGATGGGGCCACTGTCATGCCACGCGATCCCTTCGATTACATCGTCATGGGCGCCGGTTCGGCCGGCTGCCTGCTCGCCAATCGTCTGAGCAAGGACCCGTCGCAGCGGGTTCTGCTTCTCGAGGCGGGGAAGCCCGATACCTAACCATGGATCCACATCCCCGTCGGCTATCTCTACTGCATCGGCAATCCCCGGACCGACTGGCTTTACCAGACCGAGCCGGACACAGGGCTGAACGGCCGCACACTGCGCTATCCCCGCGGCAAGACGCTCGGGGGCTGCTCGTCGATCAACGGCATGATCTACATGCGCGGCCAGGCCCGCGACTATGACGGCTGGGCGCAGCTGACTGGTGACGACGCCTGGAACTGGGCCAATTCCCTGCCCGACTTCAAGGCGCATGAGGACCATTACAGGCTCGACGATGGCGCCGATCCCGCGACCCGCCGCACCGGCCGCTTCTCCGAACTGCACGGACATGGCGGCGAGTTGCGGGTCGAGAAGCAACGCCTGCGCTGGGAGATCCTGGACGATGTCGCGGCTGCGATGGTCGAAGCGGGGTTCGAGCGAACCGAGGATTTCAACTCGGGCGACAATGCGGGGGTCGGCTATTTCGAAGTCAACCAGAAAGCCGGTTGGCGCTGGAGCGCCGCCAAGGGATTCCTGCGCCCGGTCAAGAACCGGCCGAACCTGACGATCTGGACCGAATCCCAGGTCGAGCGGCTGATCTTCGAGACGACGCCCGACGGGTCGCGGTGCTGCGTCGGCGCGACGGTGCGCCGGGGCGGCGACGCGGTCGCGGTACGGGCGCGGCGGGAGGTCGTGCTCTCCGCCGGTGCGATCGGCTCGCCCCAGATTCTGCAGCTTTCGGGTATCGGGCCGGCCGAGCATCTGAAAGCGCACGGGATCGATGTGGTGCTGGATTCGCCCGGTGTCGGCCGGAATTTGCAGGACCACCTGCAGATCCGGGCGATTTACAAGGTCCAGGGCGCCCTGACGCTGAACACGCTCGCCGGCAATCTTTTTGGCAAGGCCCGCATCGGTCTCGAATATCTTCTGAAACGATCCGGTCCGATGAGCATGGCTCCCAGCCAGCTTGGCGCCTTTACCCGATCCGGACCGGAGCAGCCTTATGCCAATCTCGAATATCACGTCCAACCGTTGAGCCTCGATGCCTTCGGCGAAGGGTTGCATTCCTTCCCGGCGATCACGGCCAGCGTCTGCAACCTCAACCCGACCAGCCGCGGCAGCGTGAGCTTGCGCTCGCATCGCTTCGACGATGCGCCGATGATCGCGCCGAACTATCTTTCGACCGACGAGGACCGAAGGATAGCCGCGCTGAGCCTTCGGCAAGTCCGCCAAATTCTGGCGCAACCGGCTTTCGCGAAGTACCGGCCAGAGGAGTGGAGGCCGGGAGTTCAGTTCCAGACCGACGACGAACTCGCCACGCTTGCCGGCGACATCGCCAACACGATCTTCCATCCGGTCGGAACCGCCAAGATGGGCCGCGAGGACGACCCCGACGCGGTGGTCGACACCCGTCTTCGGGTGCGCGGAATCGAAGGATTGCGCGTCGTCGACGCGAGCATCATGCCCGTCATTCCAAGCGGGAACACCAACGCACCCACACTGATGATCGCGGAGAAGGCGTCGCGCTGGCTGCTGAACGCCTGATCGCTGGAGGGCGGCCGGAGCGATCCGGCCGCAAGCTCCTTCCAACACATCCAACACAACAAAAACACAGCCATGCGGTGCATACACCGCGGGAGGGAACCCTATGAAGACTCAAGATATTGGAGACGACCGCCTCGACTGGCGCGTCTTCGCGCCATCCCTGGCGGTCATCGCCGCCGTCATCGTCCTGTTTGTCCTGACGCTGTCGCTGATGCGCTGGCTCAAGGAGGATTTCGGTTCGCAACCCCGCCACGCGCGTCGTTTCAAGGATCTCGCGGAACTGTCCGCCAAAGATGGTCTCCCCGTCACAGAACCCGCGGAATAAGAAGCCGCGCAAGGATAGCCGCGGAAGGATAACCATCGAGCCGGCTGCCTCGCGGTCGGCTCGACCGAACACCACAACAAGCATATTTTCAGAGAACAGCATGACCGAGGGCCAGCGTTCCCTGCTCCCGCTTACGGGGGTGAAGGTGGTCGACTTCGGACAATATATCGCCGGTCCGGCGGTCGCCATGATCCTTGGCGACCTTGGCGCGACGGTGGTTCATGTCGACCCTCCGGGAGGCCCCCTGTGGGATAACCCGGCCAACGCGACGCTGCACCGCAACAAGCTGATCGTCACCATCGATCTGAAGACGCGCGATGGTCTTGCCCAGGCACAGGCGCTGATCGCCGAAGCCGACATCGTCATCGAAGGTTTCCGGCCAGGCAAGCTCGTCCGGCTCGGCATCGATTTCGCCGAACTCCGCAAGACGCGGCCCGAACTCATCACGGTTTCGATCCCGGGTTTCGCCTCGAACGACACGCTGCGCCGCGATTGGCGCGCATTCGAAAGCGTGATCGCCGCCTGTTCAGGCGTCTTCACCGACATGGGGCTGAACCGGGTGCTGATGGGGATCAATCCCTCCTTCTCACCGCTGCCGTTGTCGTCGGCATACGGCACCATGCTCGCCGCATCCGCGGCCGTGCTCGCATTGCAGTCACGGGAGAAGACCGGACTCGGCGATCAGATCGAGGTGCCGCTCGCCGCCGCCGTGATGGAGGGCCTCACCTACAATTCGATCCTCATCGATGGATATCCCGAACGCTACAAGACACAGCGTGAGCGGGAGATCGAGCGCCGCCGCCGCGACGGCCTGCCGATGGATGTCGAGTATCGGGAATTGCAGACTCTCCTCGACCCCTTCTATCGCAGCTACCGGTGCAAGGACGGGCGGATGTTCTATGTCGTCTGCCCGAGCCACAAGAACCATGCCAAGCGCTGCCTTCAGACGCTCGGCCTTTACGACGCCCTCGTCGCCGAAGGCCTGACCGAGGAGGAGGACACCTACCTGCCGGTGTCCGAGTGGAAGTCCGACGTCTCGCTCGGCGTCTATCCGCTCCCGAAGGATTGGGCGGACAGGATCACGGCCCGCATGGCGGAGGTCTTCCTGACCCGGACCGCCAAGGAATGGGAGCGCATCTTCGGCAAGGGGCGTTTCCCCGGCGCGCCGCAACGCTGGTTGCAGGAGTGGATCAGCGACGACCATGCGGAAACCGCCGGGTTGATGATCGAGGTCGATGATCCGGTCTATGGGCGGATGATCCAGCCGGGTCCGATGGTTTGGCTGGAAGAAAGCGGCGAAGCCGCATTGACGCCGGCACCACGTCGTCCGGTGACGGTCGAAATCGCGCTTGAGGCTCTGGCCGCATTGCCGACGAGGTTGCCACCGGTGAAGGATGCCGATGACCGTCGCGGGTGGCTCGACGGCGTCCGGGTGCTCGACCTCTGCAACGTGATCGCCGGCCCGCACTCGGTTTCCTATCTCGCCCGCTTCGGCGCCGAGGTGATCAAGCTCGATCCAGCCCGGCCGTTCTACGATTGCTGGAATACCGTTATCTTCGGCATGACGCACATGCGCGGCAAGCGCTCCATCCTGACCGACATCCGTTCGAAGGGCGGACGCGAGCTGTTCGAACGGCTGGTGAAATCCGTCGATGTCGTCGTCTGGAACGCGCCGGACAGTCAGGTCCAGGCGATGGGCCTCGATCTGGAAGGGCTGCGGACGCTGAATCCCGAGGCGATCTTCTGCAAGCTCGATTGCTTCAGCGGTCCACGGCCGGGTCCGAGGTCCGACTATGTCGGTTACGACGATCTCGTCCAGGCGGCGACCGGCATCATGCTGCGGTTCGGCGGGTCGATGGAGACGCCCGAGGAACATGCCCATGTCGGCACCATCGACGTGATGTGCGGCTTCGGCGGGGCGCTGGGTGTCGCTGCGGCGCTTTACCAAAAGCAGCGGAGCGGCCGTGTCGGGCGCGCCCGGACATCGCTTTCGGCCCTGAGCGGGCTCGCGCAGATGCCGTTCTGTTACGATTATCTTCGGCGCGGCCCCTTCGACGAGCCGAGCGGACGCGATACGGTCGGCTACGATGCGTTGACGCGCTTCTATGAGGCCTCCGACGGACTCTTCCTGCTGAACGCCACCGAAGCCGACCTCGAACGCCTCGATACGGTCGAGGGGCTGACGGGATTCTCGTCCGTGCCGGCGGAACAACAGGCCGAAGCACTGACCGCGCTGTTCCGGCAAAGTGGTGTGGAGGACTGGATCGCACGGCTGCGCGCAGCGGACATCGGTGTTGCCGGTTTCGAAAACATCGAAACGATCCGCGCGACCGCCGGCCGCATGGCCGACGGCACATCCGGCATCGACCGCGGCAGCTATTCCTTCTCGGTCTTCACCGATCACCCGAGCGGTCACACGGTCACGCAGCTCGACACCTATGCCGTACGCCCGGTACGCGCCGAAATCAAGATGCCGCCGCCGGCCGAAAAATATGGCGCTTCGACCCGGCAGGTTCTGATCGAACTGGGTTACGGCGAGGCGGAGATCGCCACACTGGTCGCTTCGGGTGCGGTCAGTGAAAGTTGGAGCGAGGAATATCTGCCGAGCTAGGGTCTGTTGACGTTCACCGTGTTGCCAGGGTTCCGTCAGATCTCGCGCCAAAGTGAGCGAGTAGGCGCAGGGAGCCCATCCTCCGGCTCCATGTCGGTCAGG
>JBKHVJ010000251.1:0-4578 GCA_046570145.1 Alphaproteobacteria bacterium | reverse complement strand
ACCACCAGCCCGGCGCCGACCACCGGACCCAGCAGCGTGCCCATGCCGCCCAGCAGCGTCATCAGCACCACCTCGCCCGACATCTGCCAGGTCACGTCGGTCAGGCTGGCGAGCTGGAAGACGATGGCCTTGGTCCCGCCGGCCAGCCCGGCCAGCGAGGCGGACAGCACGAAGGCGACCAGCTTGTAGCGGTCGGTGCGGTAGCCGAGCGAGACGGCGCGCGGCTCGTTCTCGCGGATCGCCTTCAGCACCTGGCCGAAGGGCGAATGCACCGTGCGCCAGATCAGGGCGAAGCCGCCGAGGAAGATCGCCAGCACGGTGTAGTACATGGTCAGCGGCTGGTTGAGGTCGAACAGCCCGAACAGGGTGCCGCGCGGCACGCCCTGGATGCCGTCCTCGCCATGGGTGAAGGGCAGCTGCAGCGCCAGGAAGAATACCATCTGGCTCAGCGCCAGCGTGATCATGGCGAAGTAGATGCCCTGGCGGCGGATGGCGATCAGCCCGAAGACCAGCCCCATCGCCCCGGCCACCGCCGTGGCGGCGAGCAGGCCGAACTCCGGCGCCCAGCCCCAGACCTTCACCGTATGGGCGGCGATGTAGGCCGCCCCGCCGAAGAAGGCGGCATGGCCGAAGCTGAGCAGACCGGCGAAGCCGATCAGCAGGTTGAAGGCGCAGGCGAACAGCGCGAAGCACAGCACCTTCATCAGGAAGACGGGATACAGCACGAACGGGGCCGCGAGGGCGATCGGCAGCAGGGCGCCGGCGATCAGGACGGTGCCGGTGCCGCGGGAGGACCCGCGCATGGCGATGGTGGTGGAGTTGCTGGCGACGGTCATGGATCAGCGCTCCCGTCCGAAGAGGCCCGCGGGCTTGATGAGAAGAACGATCGCCATCACGACGAACACGACAATGTTGGACGCCTCCGGATAGAAGACCTTGGTCAGCCCCTCCAGCAGCCCCAGCCCCAGCCCGGTGACGATGGCGCCCAGGATCGATCCCATGCCGCCGATCACCACCACGGCGAAGACGATGATGATGAGGTTGGAGCCCATCAGCGGCGACACCTGGTAGATCGGCGCCGCCAGCACGCCGGCCAGCCCGGCCAGCGCCACGCCGAAGCCGTAGGTCAGCGACACCATCACCGGCACGTCGATGCCGAAGGCCTGGACCAGCGTCGGGTTTTCCGTCGCCGCGCGCAGATAGGCGCCCAGCTTGGTCCGCTCAATGGCGTACCAGGTGCCGAAGCAGATGGTCAGCGAGGCGACGACCACCCAGGCGCGGTAGTTCGGCAGGAACATGAAGCCCAGATTCTGCCCGCCCTGGAGGGCTGCGGGGATCGGATAGGGCTGGCCAGACACGCCGTACTGGTGGCGGAACGCCCCTTCCAGGATCAGCGCGAGGCCGAAGGTCAGCAGCAGGCCATAAAGATGGTCGAGCTTGTACAGCCGCGACAGCATCGACTTCTCCAGCGCGATGCCCAGCAGGCCGACCGCCAGCGGCGCCAGCACCAGCGCCCACCAGTAGCCGAGGCCGAGATAGGTCAGCAGCAGCCACGCCACGAAGGCGCCGACCATGTAGAGCGCGCCGTGGGCGAAGTTGATGACGTTCAACATGCCGAAGATCACCGCCAGCCCGAGGCTGAGCAGCGCATAGAAGGAACCATTGATCAGGCCGAGCAGAAGCTGCCCGAACAGAACTTGGGGCGGAACTCCCAGCAGGCTGAACATATCCGCGTCTCTCCCGGTTCGTGGTTGTTGGTTGTTGTTTTGGTTGAGCCGTTGCTGCCTTTGCCCCCTCCCCCGCGATCAGACCGGCCTTTGGCCGGCCAAGAGCGGGGAAGGGTCAGGATGGGGGCTTAACTCCGACGCCCCCTCACTTCACCAGCGCGCACCCGCTCTGCTTCGGATCCATGAAGGCGGTGTCGGCCGGGATGGTCTTGACGATCTTGTAATAGTCCCAGGCCCCCTTCGACTCGGCCGGAGTCTTCACCTGGGCCAGATACATGTCGTGGACCATGCGGCCGTTGGCGGCGATCTTGCCCTTCTTGGCGAACATGTCCTCGACCGGCAGCTCGCGCATCTTGGCGGACACCTTGTCGGCGTCGTCGGTCTTCGCCGCATCGACCGACTTCAGGTAATGCTTCACCGCCGAGTAGACGCCGGCCTGAACCATGGTCGGCTTCTTGCCGGCCTTGGCTTCGAACTTCTTCGACCATTCGCGCGTCTGGTCGTCCATGTCCCAATAGAAGCCGGTGGTCAGCATCAGCCCCTGGGCCGACTGCAGGCCCAGCGCATTCACATCGGTGATGAACATCAGCAGGCCGGCCAGGCTCTGGCCCGACTGGGTGATGCCGAATTCCGCCGCCTGCTTGACCGCGTTGACGGTGTCGCCGCCGGCGTTCGCCAGCCCGATCACGTCGGCCCCCGACCCCTGCGCCTGCAGCAGGAAGGACGAGAAGTCGGCGGTGCCGAGCGGATGGCGCACCGATCCGGAGATGGTGCCGCCCAGCGACTTGACCATCTTCGTGGTCTCCTCCTCCAGCGACTGGCCGAAGGCGTAGTCGGCGGTCACGAAGAACCACTTCTTCTTGCCCTGCTCGTACAGCGCGCGGCCGGTGCCGGCGGCCATGGCGTAGTTGTCGTAGGTCCAGTGGAAGCCGTAGGGGCTGCACTGCGCGCCGCTCAGCGCCGTGGCGCCCGGACCGGACATCAGGAAGATGCGCTTCTTGTCCTTGGTGATGCCCTGCACCGCCAGTGCGGCGGCGGAGTTCGGCACGTCGGCGATCACGTCGACGCCGCCGGTGTCCACCCACTCGCGCGCCTTCGACGCGGCGATGTCGGCCTTGTTCTGGTGATCGGCGACGACGATCTCGATCGTGGCGCCGGCGACCTTGTTACCGAACTCCTCCGCCGCCATCCGCGCGGCGATGGCGGACCCCTCGCCGGCCAGATCGGCGTAGATGCCGGAGCGGTCGTTCATCACGCCGATGCGGATGACGTTGTCCGACACCTGGGCCGCGGCCGGGATCGCGGTCCCGGCCAGGGTCAGCAGGGCGGTGCCGGCGAGAAGAAGCGTGCGCATCGGAAGGTCTCTCCCTCTGGGATTTATTGTCGGCCGGTCCCCGTCGCGGGAACCTGGGGCCATATTCGGGCAAAGCTCCGGCCCTCCGCCGCCCCGGCCCGAAGAGCGGGCGGGGCGGCGTCGGTGCCGGAAATGATCGGAAGCTGGACGGGCTACACGCCGAGATAGGTGTGGAGCTTGTCCATGTTGGCGTTGAGCTGGTCGTTGGGGATCATGTCCACCACATGTCCCTCCTCCATCACGTAATGGCGGTCGGCGATGGTGGCGGCGAAGCGGAAGTTCTGTTCCACCAGCACGATGGTGAAGCCGCGCGCCTTCAGCGCCCGCACCGCGACACCGATCTGCTCGATGATGACTGGGGCCAGACCCTCGGTCGGCTCGTCCAGCAGGATCATGGTGGCGCCGGTGCGCAGGATGCGGGCGATCGCCAGCATCTGCTGCTCGCCGCCCGACAGGCGCGTGCCCTGCGTGCTCCCACGGCCCTTCAGGTTGGGGAACAGGTCGTAGATCTGCGGGATCGTCATCCCGCCGTCCTTCACCACCGGCGGCAGCGTCAGGTTCTCGTCCACGCTGAGGCTGGAGAAGATGCCGCGCTCCTCCGGCACATAGCCGATGCCCAGCCGCGGGATGCGGTGCTGGGCCATGCCGATCAGCTCCTGCCCCTGGAAGCGGATGGAGCCGGTGCGCTTGCCCATGATCCCCATGATCGCGCGCATGGTGGAGGTCTTGCCGGCGCCGTTGCGGCCCAGCAGCGTCACCACCTCGCCCTGCCGCACCTCCAGGCTGACGCCGTGCAGCACATGGCTTTCGCCGTAATAGCCGTGCAGGTCGGCGATCTCCAGCATCGCAGTCTTCGTCTGCATCCCGTCAGGCATGTCCGGTCCCCATATAAGCTTCCATCACCTGCGGGTTCTTGGAGACGACCTCGTACGGTCCCTCCGCCAGGATCTCGCCGCGGCGCAGCACGGTGATGGTGTCCGACAGGTGGGCGACGACCGACAGGTTGTGCTCCACCATCAGCACGGTGCGGTCGGCGGCGACGCGCTTGATCAGCGCGGCGGTGCCCTCGATGTCCTCATGGCCCATGCCGGCCAGCGGCTCGTCCAGCAGCATCACCTCCGGGTCGAGCGCCAGCGTGGTGGCGATCTCCAGCGCGCGCTTGCGGCCATAGGGCAGCTCGGCGGCGGTGTGGCCGGCCCAGGGCGTGAGGTTCACCGCCTCGATCAGCTCCAGCGCCCGGTCGTGCAGGTCGTAGAGCGACGATTCGGACTTCCAGAAATGGAAGCTGGTGCCGAGCGGCCGCTGCAGCGCCACCCGGACATTCTCCAGCACGCTCAGGTGCGGGAAGACTGCCGAGATCTGGAAGGAGCGGACCAGCCCCATCAGCGCGATGTCGGCCGGCTTGGTGCGGGTGATGTCGCGGCCCTTGTAGAGGATCTGGCCGCGCGTGGGCGTCAGGAACTTGGTCAGCAGGTTGAACACCGTGCTCTTGCCGGC
>JBKHVJ010000250.1:0-11069 GCA_046570145.1 Alphaproteobacteria bacterium | reverse complement strand
GTACGTCGCACGAGGGATCGGCTTGCCGGCGGCGGGGGCCATGGGTGTGTGCTCCTCGGAGTGGGGAATGGCGGAGTTAGGAACAGCCGTCAGGATCAGCGGCGCGCGGGGGAAGAGGACGGGCGCGCAGCGGCCAGGATGGCGGCGACCGCCGCCGGTTCGGGTGCGTCGGCCAACTCCTCCAGCGTCATCGACAGCTTGCGGCGCCAGTTGGGGTATTGGTCGGTGGTGCCCGGCAGGTTGACCTGATCGCGCTCGCGGGTCAGGTCGTCCAGCTGTGCCACCGCCAGCGCCGCGTTGGTGCGGGCAAGGAAGGCATGCACCGCATGGTCCAGCGTATCGTCATAGGGACTGTCGGCACCGAAGCCGGCGGGTAGGGCGATCTCGGCGGCGCGCAACGCATCCACCAGGGCGCCGCGGTCTGCCGACCGGCGGGTGCGCTGCTTCTCCTCCTCGTCGTCCGCCGGGTAGAGGCCCTTCTCTGCCTTCAGCGCGATGTCGTCGCCTTCCCACCAACCGCGCAGCGTGGCGAGGTCGTGACTGCCGACGGTGGCGAGCGCCAGTTCCGGATACTCGTCCGGTCCCTTGAAGGCGCCGTCCTCGGTCCATTCGAAGAAGACGACCCGGTAACTCAGCACCCCGGCCTCGGTCATCCGCTCGCGGAAGCCCTCCGGCACGGTGCCCAGATCCTCGCCGACGACGAGGCAGCGCTGACGCTGGCTTTCCAGCGCCAGGATGCCCAGCAACTCCTCCATCGGATAGGCGACGTAGGCGCCTTCGCCCGGCGGATTGCCGTCTGGGATCCAATAGACATGCTGAAGCGCCATCGCATGGTCGATGCGCAGCGCGCCGGCATGGCGCATGTTGGCGCGCACCAGATCGATGAAGGGCTGATAGCCGGCATCGCGCAGCGCCCGCGGATGGAAGGGCGGCAGGCCCCAATCCTGACCGGCCGGGTTGAAGAGGTCGGGCGGCGCGCCAACATGGGCGGCGTCCACGACCGCCTGCGGCGTCATCCAGGTTTCCGCCCCGCCGGCATCGGCCCCGACTGCGAGGTCGCGGTAGAAGCCGATCGTCATCCCCAGTTCCGACGCCCGCTCCGCCGCCGCGCGCAGCTGGTCGTCCGCCAGCCATTGCAGCCAGGCGAAATAGTCGACGCGGTCGGAATGCTCCTTGGCGAACTGCTCCACCGCCGGCGCCGTGGCGTCGTGGAACTCGGCCGGCCACCGGTGCCAATCAGCCTTGCCCTCACGCGCGAAGCGTTCGCGTAGCGCCTGGAAGGTGCCGAAGCGCTCCAGCCCGATGCCGCCTTCGGTCCGGAAGGCGTCGAAGGCGGCACGGCGCTCCGGCTTGGCCGAGGCCTGGAAGCTGGCGAACAGCTTCTCCAGAATCGGCAGTTTCAGCCCGGACACCGCGGTGTAATCGACGTTGGCGGAGGCGCGCGCCGCATCCAGCGCCTGCCGGAACTCGGGCGACGCGACCTCCCGACGCAACTCCGCATCGTCGAGGAACTCCGGCACCGCGGTGACATCGATGTAGAGCGGGTTCAGGAACAGCCGGCTGGCCGGGGAATAGGGGCTGGCATGCTCGGGATTGTCGAGGAACATCGCGTGCAGCGGGTTCAGACCGACCACCGCCGCCCCACGCGACGCCGCGATGTCGGCCAGCGTCCGCAGATCGCCGAAATCGCCGATGCCCCAGTCACGGTCGCTGCGCAGGGTGTAGAGCTGCGCCGACAGGCCCCACAGCTTTTCCCCCATCAGCATCGGCGTCGGCAGATGGCAGCGGGCCGGCGCCAGGATCAGCCGTGTTTCCGCCACGCCATGCTCCGTCTCCACCCGCAGCGTGTGGTAGCCGGCCTTGTCCAGCTTGCCCAGCGGCAGGCGCCGCTCGGCATAGGTCACGTCGCCGACAGTGATGCAGCGGCAGCGCGGCAGGCTGCCGAAGCCGACGACACCGCTCTGCGTCTCCCCGCTTTCCAGCGTCAGGGTGTAGCGCAGGGTGCGGGTGCCGTGGGGCAGGGTGACGGGCGCCGTCACCGCCTCTCCCGCTCGGCGGACCACCACCGGCGGCAGGGCGCGGCCGTATTCCTCCTCGTCCAGCCGGTCGAGAAGGGCGAGGGCGGCGGCCTCGTCACCCGCCTCGACCCCCATCGCCGATAACAGGGCGCGGATGGTGTCCTCGCTGGCCGTCACCGTCTCGCCGGCTGCGTTGTCGAAGGAGCGTTCGATGCCCATGCGGTCGGCCAGCCGGTCGAGCGCCGAGGCTTCCTCCAGCCACAGCACCACCGACCAGGGGCCGAGCCTGTCGCCGGTCAGCCCGTCGCCCTCCGTCCACAGCACGCGGCCGGACGCCTCGGGGAAACCGGATGCCGGCGTGTCGGCCAGATTGGCGAAGGCGTGCAGCCGGCTGCCGTCGCCCAGCTTCCAGCTGACGGTCAGGCCGGTATTGCCGGCGACGCCATGGCTGGATGCCCCGCCGGGAACGCCGTCCAGCCGCGGCACGATCTCCGTCCGGCGCAGGGCGAGCGCCCGGCGATACCAGTCGAGCCACTCCGCATGCTCCGGTGTCCCACGGGCGTCCCAATCCAGCTTGGCCGATTCCGCCGTCTCCGGCGCGGTGGGATCGGGGATGCGGGCGCGGGCATGGGGGTCCTGGAACTCGGGGAACTTGGCGAACTCCTCCGCCCGGCCCTTGCGCACGGCCTCCGCCAGCTCCTCGCCGAAGTCGCAGAAGAAGGGGAAGGGCTTGGCCGATGCCCATTCCTCGCCCATGAACAGCATGGGGATGCCGGGCCCCAGCAGATAGAGGATGGTCGCGGCCCGCACCGCTTCGGCCTTGGCGACGTGGGAGATGCGCTCGCCGAAGGCGCGGTTGCCGATCTGGTCGTGGTTCTGGATGAAGGTGACGAAGGCGGTGGGCGGCAGATGTGCCGACGGCTCGCCGCGCAGTTCGCCGTCGCGGTAGGCCGACGGGTCGCCCTGGAAGGCGAAGCCCTCCGCCAGGGCGCGGCCCCATTTCGCCGGATCGTGGGCGTAGTCGGCGTAATAGCCGCCATCCTCGCCCGTGGCCGCGCTGTGCAGGCAGTGGTGCAGGTCGTCGTTCCACTGGGCGGAGTGCCAGCGCGGGTCGCCTTCGCGGTGGCGGGCCAGGAAGCGCGCCTGGTTGGCGTCGTTCTCCAGCACCAGATGGACGTGGCGCTGGTTCTGGAAGTGGCTGTGCACCCGCTCCGCCAGTTCCTCCAGCACATGACGGTCGCTGTCGTCGATGATGGCGTGGACCGCGTCCAGCCGCAGACCGTCGAGGTGGTATTCCTCCAGCCAATAGAGCGCGTTGTGGATGAAGAAGTCGCGCACCGGTCCGCTGCGCTTGCCGTCGACGTTGATCGCCGCGCCCCAGGGGGTCTTGTGACGGTCGGTGAAGAAGCTGTCGGCGAAAGCGTGGAGGTAATTTCCCTCCGGCCCGAAATGATTGTAGACGACGTCGAGGAAGACCATCAGCCCGCGGGCATGCGCCTCCTGCACCAGGGTCTTCAGATCCTCCGGCCGGCCATAGGCACTGTCGGGGGCGAAGGGCAACACGCCGTCATAGCCCCAGTTGCGGGAACCGGGGAAGTCGGCCACCGGCATCAGCTCGATCGCGGTGACGCCCAGCTCGACCAGATCGTCCAGCCGCTCGATGGCGGACAGGAAGGTGCCCTCTTCGGTGAAGGTGCCGACATGCAGCTCGTACAGCACCGTTTCGTGCCAGGGCCTGCCGGTCCAGGCGGCATCGGTCCAGGCATGGAGGCCGGGGTCGATCACCTCCGACGAGCCATGCACGTCGTCCGGCTGGAAGCGCGACGCCGGGTCCGGCACCGCCAGCCCGTCCGGCAGGACGAAGCGGTAACGGCTGCCCGCCTGCGCCCGCGCGGTGGTCAGGCTGAACCAGCCGTCGCCCTGGTCCTCCATCGAGACCGGCTGCCCGCCATCGTCGAGCGACAGCAGGATGGACGCCGCCGTCGGCGCCCAGATCGAGAAGCGGACGGAACCGTCGGCCTGCACCTCGGCCCCGAAGGGCATGGAATGGCTGCGGCGGCGCTCGTCCACCGGGACGATGCGGTCACGGTCGCGGCTGGCGATCTCCGGCCCGGCATCGGCGCGGATGATGGCGGTGACGCCGGCCAGTGGGATCGCCACCCAGTCCGGCCGGTTGGCCAACTCGTAGCCGACCTCGTACAGCGCCTTCTCCAGCAGGAACAGCTTCAGCAGCGAAGCTGCCGCCTGCGGGTCACGCGGGAAGCCGGGGCAATCGCCGATGGCGTTGCGGTAGCCGTCGAGGAAGGCGGCCGATGCCGCCCCCTCCCACCAGGACAGCCAAGCGGTGCGGGCATCGCGGGACGGTGCGTCGAGATTGGCCGGCAGCGCGTTGCGGGACATGGCGGCGGCATAGGCGATGGAGCGCAGCATACCGGCGACATCGCGCAGGATGCAGTGCTTGGCCCGCCGTTCGGCCAGCGGGCGCATCGGCTCGCCTTCGAAATCGACGATCTGCACGTCTCCGCGCGACACCAGAACCTGCCCCAGATGATAGTCGCCGTGCAGGCGCATGGCGCTGAGATCGGCGGTGGCGGGGGCCGGCGCGTCGACCTGCGCCATCATCGCCGCCTCGCTCGCCGCGAGAGCGGAGGCCTGGGGGGCGATGGCCGGGTCCAGTGTCGGGGCGGCGGCGCGCAACCGCTCCAGCACCCGCTTCGTCTGGTTGCGCCCGCCGCCCGCCCACTCCTTCAGCCGCTCCGCCGTCGCCGGCTCCGGCGTGAAGGCGTCGCCGCCGCCGGGGGTGGCGAGCGCCCGGTGAAGCTCCGCCGTCCGCTGGCCGAGCAGGCGCAGGAAGGCGATGCTGTCGGCATCGGCGGCTTTCGCCGCTTCGCTGTCCTCGAACCGGGTGACGCGCCCGTTCAGATGGCCGGTGACATGGCCCCAGGCATCCTTGGCCTCGGGAACCAGCTCCTGCATCACGCACAGAGTCGTGGAGCCCGAGCTGTTGGCCCGCTCCACCCAGCCCAGCAGGGCAGGGGTGTTGGGGAACTGCGCCACCTCGGTCAGGAAGCGGCTGACCTCCAGCTCCGGATGGGTGCCGGGTTCCAGCTTGCGCAAACCCTTCAGGATGGCGGCGTCGCCGATGCGGATCGAGGTGTTGGACTGCTCCGCCGTCATCCGGTGCAGCGGGGCGTCGGCGTCCAGCCTGTCGCCCAGCGCCTCGCAGGCGCGGGTATGGCCGGCGGTCAGGCCGGGGGACAGGGCCGTTTCGCCCGCTTCCAGATTGCGAGTCAGGATGGCGCCCAGCAGCGCACGGACCACGCCGTCGTCGGCATAGCCGTCGCGCAGGCGACCGGCGACCGGCAGATCCTCGGTGCCCGCGATCACCGACGGATCCTCACCCGCGCCTTGGTCGAGGATCAGCGGAAGCTGGTAGAGCTGCGGCTCCCGCCCCGGCGGCTCGACACGCAGCAGGCAGAGCTGCGCCTGCGATCCTCCGGCCAGGGGAAGCGGCAGGGCGTCGACGATGCGCACGACCGGCCGGCCGGCGTCCTTGGCCGCATACCAGCGGCGGGTCAGCAGATGGTCCGGCAGCAGGGAGTCCTGGAGACGCGACAGGATCTCGCCTTCCAGAGGGCTCGCCAGGACATTCGAGTGGACATGTGGCTTCGGCGCGGTGGGCACGAGGGCTCCTCCCCTGTTGAGCGCTGGGTGGCACGTCGCTCAAACAGACTGGAGAGGCAGCACGGAGAGACGGAGTTCCCGCACCCGCGAAGCGCTTCCACGAACGACCGCGCCCTTCTCCCCAAAGAGTGGTCACACAGTCCGCGGGTGGTGCGGCAGATGGGCGAGGCGGCCGATCCGCTCGGCCACTTGCAGAGCCTCGACGACATCGTCGAGCCGCCCGTCGCGCATCAGGTTGTGCGCGTGGGTGTTGAGCGCGGCGACGACGGCCCGTTCATCGGACACCCCGCGGGCCGGCTGCCCGTCGGGATCGAGGACGGTGGCGCCCAGCGCCGCCATCGCCTCCGCGGTCAGGTTCACGGCCTCGGACAGGGCCTCTTCGTCGTCTTCCGCGGCGGTCAGGATCGGTTCCAGAAGCTCCGCAAGGAGACGGGGGGTCATGGTGCTAATCCTCGGTGACATTCTCAGGCCGTCCCCTTCGACGTCGGTGCTGCACGGTCTCTCGATACAACAGCCGGAACGAAGGAAAGGTCCGTCCGGCCGTTTGCCCGCAGCCCCGCTTCCCGGACCATGGGAAGAACTGCAGGACAGGAGACGCCACATGGGAAGTGCGTGCACGCCCGGCAAGCGGAATGGAATGTCAACTGGCCGGATGGGGAGGGTGCGAAGCGGCGCTTTACCGCGGCGCACGACAGGTTGTGGAACCTGTCCGAAAAGTCCAGAATAATTCGATTGCGTTCGCGCCGCGCAGCGGATTGCGCGAGGAGAGCCGGACGACAACCCAGGGTGGCGACGCCAATGGCCCTTCCGAACAGAGCAGCCGACATGGATGATCGGCAGTCGATCATAGGGGATGGCGAGCGCACGCCCGCCCGTTGACGGGGGCGGTGGCGGTGGCCATCCTCCCGGTATGGACGAACTGACCCGACGTGTTGACCGGCTGGAAGGGCTTCTCGACGAGCGACTAAACCATCTCGCGACCAAGGCCGATCTGTCGGCAACGAAAGGCGAGTTGCTGGAGAAGCTGGCCGAAAAGCCGGGGAAAGGCTACTTGTGGACCGTCCTTGCGGTTCTCGTGGGCGCCATCCTCGCCTCAGTCGCGGCTGGAATGAGTCTCAGATAGTCACTCGATGAAATCCTCCCGGCTCAGGCCATAGCGCTTCAGCTTGTCGTAGAAGGTCTTGCGCGGGATGTTCAGCGCTTCGATGGCCGCTTTCACGCTGCCGCGCTGCCGGGCCAGTTCCGATTGAATCAGGCCTTTTTCGAACAGATCCACCTGTTCGGCCAGCGACAGCGTGGACGGTGCGGCCGCCGCCCCAGGCGCCACCTCTTCCAGCCCCAGCACGAAGCGGTCGGCGGCATTGCGCAGTTCGCGGACGTTGCCCGGCCAGTCCTGGCCCATCAGCCGCTGAATCTGTTCGCGGGTCGGCACGCGCGGCCCGCGGTTGTAGCGTGTGGCGGCCTGGGCGATGAAATGCTGGAACAGCAATGGGATGTCGTCGCGCCGTTCCCTCAGCGGCGGAATGGTCAGTACCACCACATTCAGCCGGTAGTAAAGGTCGGCACGGAAGCTCCCCGCATCCGCCGCCTGCCGCAGGTCCGCCTTGGTGGCGGCGACCACCCGCAGGTCGACCGGCACCTGCTCATTCGACCCCAACGGCTCGACCACCCGTTCCTGGATCACCCGCAGCAGCTTGACCTGCAGCGACAGCGGCATGCTTTCGATCTCGTCAAGGAACAGGGTGCCGCCGCTGGCATGCTCGATCCGCCCGACACGCCGCTTGGCCGCGCCGGTGAAGGCGCCGGCCTCATGCCCGAACAGTTCGCTCTCGAAGATCGATTCCGGCATGGCGCCGCAGTTCAGGGCGACGAAGGGGCTCTTGCGCCGTCCGCTCGCCTCGTGAAGCGCGCGAGCGACCATCTCCTTGCCGGTGCCGGTTTCGCCGAACACCAGAACGTCCGCGTCCGTGTCGGCGACCGCTGCGATGGTGGTGCGCAGCCGCTCGATGCCGGGGGTGCGGCCGACGATGGTCCCGGCGGGATCGGCGCCGCCGGCGATCTGCGCCCGCAGCCGTCGGTTCTCCATCACCAGCCGGCGCTTCTCCACCGCGCGGCGGGCGATCTCGGTCAGCCGGTCGGACGGGAAGGGCTTCTCAAGAAAATCATAGGCGCCGTTGCGCATCGCCTCGACGGCCATCGGCACGTCGCCATGCCCGGTGATCAGGATCACCGGCAGGTCTGGATCGATCTCCTGCACCCGCGCCAGCAATGCCAGCCCGTCCATCTGCGGCATCCGCACATCGGTGACGAGGCAGCCCGGCCAGTCGCGGCCGAGATGGCGCAGCGCCCGCTCCGCCCCGTCGCACGCGGTCACTTCGAACCCCGCCAGTTCAAGCGCCTGCTGCCCGGCCAGCCTCACTGCGCGTTCGTCGTCGACGAACAGGACGCTGCCTGCGTTTGCCGGGGCCGCGTTTTCCGAAAATGTCCGGGTCATGCAAGTTGTTCCGTGGTCTTGAGCCTCAGGGTGAACACGGCCCCCTGGCCGGGCTCCCCGTTGCGGTTGGCGGCGGTCAGGCTGCCGCCGAAATCCTCGACGATGCCGTGGCTGATCGACAGGCCGAGCCCCAGCCCCTCGCCGGCCTCCTTGGTGGTGAAGAAGGGGACGAACAGTCGCGGCAGGTCCGCCTCGGCGATGCCGCCGCCGGTGTCGGCAACGCTCAGCAGCGCTTCGCCCTCCGCCGTGACCAGCCCGATGCGCAGGCGGCGCACGGGACAGCCGCGCATGGCGTCCGCCGCGTTGCCGATCAGGTTGACCAGCACCTGCTGAAGCCGCACATCCTCGCCAACCACCCACACCGGCCGGTCGGGCAGGTCGACCTCGACCGCGATGTCGTCCCGCCGCAGCTTGGATTCCAGAAGCGCCAGGGCCTGTCCGACCGCGGCATGGACCGACACCGGCCCCAGCGTGCCGGAGGCGCGGCGGGCGAACCCCTTCAGTTGGCGGGTGATGGCCGCCATGCGGTCGGTCAGTTCCGCGATCTCCGCCAGATTGTCGCGCACCGAGTCCATACGCCCGCGCCCCAGCAGGACCACAGCATTGTCGGCAAAGCTGCGCATGGCGGCCAGCGGCTGGTTGATTTCATGCGCGATCCCCGCCGACATCTGGCCCAGTGCCGCCAGCTTCGCCGCCTGGGTCAACTCGTTTTCCGCCGCGCGCAGATCGGCGGTGGCGGCGGCGACCCGGCGTTCCAACTCCGCCCGCGATTCCTCCTGCAGGGCGATCCGCTCGACCAGCGCGACGCGGCGCAGCGCCACGGCATAGGCGGTCAGCGCGGCCATCGCCACCACCGCCGCGGCGAGCAATCCGGCCACCCAAGCGCGGGCAGTCACCGGGTCCAGACTGGTCAGGCTGTGCAAGGTCCAATCGCCGCCGGGCATGGCGACCGACGTCAGCAGGTAGTGGCGAAGCCCGCCCTTTTCCTCCAGCGCGATGCGGTCGGACGCACCGCCGAAGACCCAGGGCAGCACGTCCAGCCCCTCGCTGCTGCCCTGCGGGACGATCGGCAGGCTGATCGGCAACCGGCGGGGCAGGGCGTGATAGCGCCAGGACGGCATGTTTGTGATGAAGACCACGCCGTCGCGGTCGGTCACCAGCAGTTTTTCCTGACCCGGTGCCCAGGCCCGTTCCAACCGGTCGAAGCCCAGCTTCAGCACCACCGCGCCCACTGTGCGGTTTTCCGCCACCACCCGGTTGGCGGTGTAATAGCCCGGCACCAGCGAGGTGGTGCCCCGCGCGAAATGGTGCCCCTCGCCCTGGTCGATCGCCATGCGGAAATAGGGCCGGTAGGAGAAATTCTCGCCGACGAAGCTGGCGGCGCTGTTCCAGTTGCTGGCCGCGACCGTCGTGCCCTTGGCGTCCATTACATAGAGCGCCAGCGCATCCAGCGCCCGCGCGATGTCCTCCAACTTGCCATTCAGCCGGTCCATCGCCGCCGGTGACGGATAGGCCAGCAGGGCGCGGACCTCCGCATCCTGGGCCAGCGCCAGGGGAACGGCGGCATGCCGCTCCAGTTCCGCCCGCAGATTGGCGTTGTAGAGCGTCAGCTGTGCCCGCGCGCTGTCCCGCAGATCGCGTTGAGCCAGCGACGACGCCCAGCCGGCCGCCACGGCCGCCGCCACCGGCACACCGAGCAGCAATGCGGCCATCAGCAGCCGGCGCGGCCGCTCCAGCGCACGGGCCACCATCTGCGCCGCGCGCGATGGCGGCAACGGTGCGGAGGGCTGGACGGTCGAATCTGTCGCCGGGTCGGTCGGGTGGCTAAGCAACGGCGTCCTTCGTCATGGTGCGTCGCAACAAAGATGCTGCAGCGCTGTGAAGTGTGCGGATTTTCGCACATCGGAAAGCCCCCTGTCGTGCGGATTCTCGCCCTCCGCTATTCGCCAAATGCTTGATGTTGCTGGATTCAGCAATTGGCCCACCGCTTGCTTTCATTGGCAATCAGTTGGGGTCCGCCCGCCCAGCCGGCGCCAATGCCGGACGAAAGAACGGGCACCCCGCCAGGAACGCCGTTCTGAGGAACGCCACCCAAGAACGCCTTGAGGAGAGCACCATGAGCGCAGAAGCCATCGACGCGCGCCGGGAAGGAATGAGCAGGGGCACGGTCAGGAAGCCCTTCTACAACAACCTGACCTTCCAGGTTCTGAGCGCCATCACCATCGGCATCCTGCTGGGCCATTTCTATCCGTCCGTCGCGGTGCAGATGAAGCCGCTGGGCGACCTGTTCATCAAGATGGTCAAGATGGTGATCGGCCCGATCGTCTTCCTGACGGTCGTGACCGGCATCTCCTCGATCGGCAATCTGAAGAAGGTCGGCAAGGTCGGCGGCAAGGCGCTGCTGTATTTCGAGGTGGTGACAACCTTCGCGCTCGGCATCGGCCTGCTGGTCGTCAACCTCGTGCGTCCGGGCGCCGGCATGAACATCGTGCCCGGCCAGTTGCAGGCCGATTCGGTGCAGAAATACGCCACCACCGCCAAGGAACACGGCTTCATCGACTTCGTCGTCGGCATCGTGCCGGACAATGTCGTCGGCGCCTTCGTCCAGGGCGACATGCTGCAGATCCTGTTCTTCGCCGTGGTGTTCGGCGTCGCGCTGTCCGCCATGGGCCAGAAGGGCAAAATGGTCGAGGACATCTTCGACAAGATCGGCCACGCCCTGTTCGGCGTGATCGGCATCCTGATGCGCGTCGCCCCGGTCGGCGCCTTCGGCGCCATGTCCTTCACCATCGGCAAGTACGGCATCTCCTCGCTGACCGCGCTGGGCCAACTGATGGCGTCGGTCTACATCACCATGGCGATCTTCGTGTTCG